>CAYJKM010000027.1:0-4361 GCA_964370805.1 uncultured Alphaproteobacteria bacterium
GCCCTGAATCGTACCGGTCTCGTCCGCGTCATTGCCTTTGACGTCTTGGGTCGTGAAGTGATGCGAGTGGAACCGGGTACACTTGCACCGGGAGAACACAGAATTTTGTTTGACGCAAGTGGTTTCACTTCAGGACTCTATCTTGTTCAAGTCGAGGTTGACGGGGCCAATGCCGGTCGACAGAAGCTGATCCTGCTCAAGTAAGAGCTTGTTAATACAGCCCATAAGTGCCGAGTTGCCAAGGCAACCCGGCCTTTTTTTATGCGCTCTCTGCATGTGATGCGCGCATTTTTCGCGCAAGGTTCCTTGATTTGCACGCAGGAAATCGATATTATTGGTCTTGAGGAAAGGAGGGAAATGTGCGACTGCGGCTACTGCTTGCCTGGTATCTGCTCGCCATAGGGGGATGTGCGTGGTCACCTGACCGGGACAACTCGGTCGATCCCGCGTCGTCCCACTATGTCCCGCCGCGACCTCCCAATCATGCGCCGGTCATTGATACCGTGTTTGTGGTGTCGGATTGCTGGCGCAGCGAACTGGTTCCCTTTTGCTGGTTTGATGTCGTCAGCGTGGTGACAGATGTAGACGGCAACCTCGAATACGGCTTGGTAACGGCTGTCATCGATACGTTTGAACTGGGGCCCATGACATTTGATCCAATCCTGGGCGAGTTCCGTGTCCGCCGATCGCAGACTGATTTCCCATACGAAGATCTAAGCAACTTGATCGGCAAGATCGTGGCGGTCAACGTTCGGGATGATTCCGGTGCGAGCGATGTCGAATCCGTCTTGTTTCCGACCCCACTGACCGTGCCCGATCCGAGGCTGGAATACCCGGTCGGAAACTCCCTCCAGCCCGTATCGATAGAAACCGATTCGGTTCGCCTGTCATGGCAATTGTGGACGGGTTCAGGCGGCGAGCATCGGTTCTCAATCTCTGTTTTCTACAAGAATATCTTCCTCGAATGGGATACGTCTGGGCTGATGCCGAGCGACACGTTCGTGACCATTACGGATACGCTTCAGCCGGCTTGGATTGACCAAACCAAATTCTACACCTGGTATCTCACGGTCACCGACCGCTTAGGCAACCACTTGCGGTCACTGCCCGGATATTTTCGCTATCTTCCTGCCGGTCGCCCGCCCGCATCTCGAAAATCTGAATTCATCGCGGTGGAATAAACGATGCCCGAAACACCCACCCTGACCACGCAGGCTGCGTTTGCCATGGCGGCCAACCTGCCCAAAGAGCAGCTGCAGGCGCTCTTTGACATTTCGCAGGTCCTGAACTCGATCACCGATATTGACCGTCTGCTCGAACGCGTCATGGATATCGCCATTCAGGCGGTTGATGCGGAACGCGGCTTTCTGGTGCTGACGGAGACCGATGGCGATGGCAATCTGATCGTGCGCACGGCGCGCAATATCACGCCCGAAGCGGCGCTCTCCATCTCGGATATCAGCCGTTCCATCGTCCACGGTGTGATCGAATCCCAGCAGGGAATTCTGACCGTGGACGCCCAGACCGACCCGCGCTTTTCCGGCAGCGAATCGGTGATCTTCAAGCAGATTCGCGCCGTGATGTCCGTGCCGTTCGTGCTGCGCGGCCGCTTGCTGGGAGCGATCTATCTGGACAGCCGCAACAAGCGCGAGGGATTCACCGAAGACTCACTCGCGTTCTTGAAGTCGTTTTCCAATCTGGCCGCGATCGCGATCGAGAATGCCCGCCTGATGGCTACCCTGCGCGTCGAAAACGATCAGCTCCGCAGCGAAGTCCAGCGGACCTACCACTTCAAAGAGATCATCGGCAGTTCGCCCAAGATGCAGAGCGTTTTTGAACTGCTGAGCAAGATCATCCATTCCGATATTTCCGTATTGCTGGAAGGGGAATCCGGCACCGGCAAGGAGCTGGTCGCGCGCGCCTTGCATTATAACGGCCAGCGCAAGGACCGACCGTTCATCGCTCAGTTTTGCGGAAATCTCTCCGAAACGCTGCTCGAAAGCGAGTTGTTTGGCCATAAGCGCGGCGCGTTTACGGGCGCCATTTCAGACAAGAAGGGCCTCCTCGAAATCGCCAACGGCGGATCGTTTTTCCTCGATGAAGTGGCGGATATTCCCACGTCTGTGCAAGCCAAGCTGCTGCGTGTGCTGCAGGAAGGCGAGTTCCGCCGCGTCGGCGACACGGAAACGCGCAAAGTGGACGTGCGCATTATTTCCGCAACGAACAAGTCTCTGGCTAAGGAGGTGGAGCGCGGTACGTTTCGTGAAGACCTCTTCTACCGGCTGAACGTCATCACCATTCACATGCCGCCGCTGCGCGACCGGATCGGCGATATCCCGCTGCTGGTGCAGCATTTTCTCACGAAACACGCGCAGAAAACGGAGACCCGCGTCAAACGCATCAACGGCGAAGCCATGCGGATTGTCGATGGGTATCACTGGCCCGGCAATGTGCGGGAACTGGAAAATGCCATCGAGCGTGCCATTGTGCTGGCCGAGGATCGGGATATTACGCCCAACGAACTGATCATTCCACGCGTCGCTAAGCCGATGGGCGCGGCCAAATCGCTTAAGGAATATGAGCGCGAGCTGGTCATCAAGACTCTGGACGAGATGAAAGGCAACAAGACCCGCACTGCGGAAGCGCTGGGCGTGTCGCTGCGCTGGCTGCATTACAAACTCGCCGACTGGAAACCGGGCGCGCGCTGACGCGTGAGATCCGGAGCCATGCATGGCAGAGACTGAGAACCGGCTGACGCTGACACGCGAAATTTCGCGCAGCGGAATCGCCACGGTTTGGGAAGGATATGATGCCGGGCTGGACCGCAAAGTCCTGGTCAAGTCCATTCACCCGCAGTTTGCCCGCGAATCGGATCTCCGCGCGCGTTTCGAACGCGAAGCGCGCGCCATTGCACGACTGTCGCATCCCAATGTCGTGCAGATTTACGATCTGAAGGCGTCCGGCGACGAACTCTCGATTATCCTTGAGTTCGTGGAAGGGATGTCACTCGGTAAGCTGCTGAAAGATCACGGAGCTTTGCCTGCCGAAGTCGCCGTTACCATCTCCGCCGAGATTCTGGCCGGATTGGAACTGGCGCACGCGTCGGGAATCATTCACCGCGATCTGAAACCGGACAATGTGCTGGTATCTCGGCGCGGTGAAGTGAAGATCACGGACTTTGGCTTGGCCACGCTGCGTGATCAGCCGACCGTCACGCAGGAAGGGATGGTGGTCGGGACCCCGGCTTACATGGCCCCGGAACAAGCCACCGGCGGCGAAATCGGCCCTGCGACGGATTTGTTCGCCGTCGGTCTGATTCTCTTTGAAATGTTGACGGGCAAGCGGCTGCTCGAAGGCGCGTCGCTGGCTGAAGCGCTGCAGAGCGCGTTGAAGTACACGCCGCCGCGGCTCGAATTGTATCGGGAGTTCATCCCGGAAGCAATCGAGCCGGTACTGCGTAAGCTGCTGGAGAAACCGCCGGAGAAGCGGTATCCGACGGCTCCGAGCGCGCGGGAAGCTCTGCTGCAGACACAGCCGGAAGGCTTGCTGCCGCGCACGCTAATCGCCGATTTCCTGACCGGCGAACCGATCCGGCGACTGGCCACGGCCCGCGCAAGCCGGCCTCGTTCGCGCGTGCTGCAACTGTTGCTCTCACTGGCACTTGTGATTTCGGTGGGCGGAGTGGCCTACTACATCACATACACGAGTCGTCCGACATCGCCCCGCTTCAGCGATTCCCTGCTGGTCGAGAGCGATACGGCGTTGGTCCCCGACACCAACGCGACGGTTATCCTTCCGCCTCAGCCACTGGACACATCACAGCGAACGGGCGAGTCTCCTCGGGATACGCAAATCGCGGGACGAATTCCGGTACCGCGGCCGCCGGTCACCGATCCGCGACGCGATACTCCTGAACTGCATGCCCCGGGATTGTTAGAGATCACGACGCGGCCGTGGGCCAGCGTTTACATCGGCGATTCCCTGTGGGGAACGACGCCGCTTTCCAAGCCGCTTTCAATGCTGCCGGGCGACTACGACCTCGTGTTGATGAATCCGGAGATCGGTTTTCCGATCATGCGTTCCGTTTCCATTGAGCCCGGTGAGCAGTCCAGTCTCAAAGTTAATCTGTATGATGCCGTGGCGCGAATCCGTGTCGCATCGGTGAAGCCGTGGGCCGACGTTTACGTAGATGGCAAGCTGGAATTCCGCACTCCTTCTTCCCGCATCATCTTCCGGCCGCTTGGGTCACATACCATTACGCTGAAACACCCCGAGTACCCCGTTTACACGACAGAGGTATCGTTTCGCCAGAGCGATCCGATCTACGAAGTTCGCGTAGATCTGACCAACTTGTGAAATCA
>CAYJKM010000027.1:4371-20563 GCA_964370805.1 uncultured Alphaproteobacteria bacterium
AAGTTTACAAACATGCAAAAGTCGTGAATTCCCGGGCTGAATGGGAACCAAGGTTGAATTGAGCGAGTTACTTATTCGTTTAAGCAAAACAATCAAAGTTGAGGAAGCTCATCAGGCCAATCTATGATTCAGCTATCACAGGTTACTAAGGCTTACGGAGGAGTGAAGGCTGTGGATGGCATCAGCCTGTCCATTCCGTCCGGGCAAATTCTGGGTTTTCTTGGTCCGAACGGTGCCGGGAAAACCACGACCATGCGCATGATCACGTGCTACATGCCGCCAACATCAGGCAAGATTATTGTCGATGGATTGGACACGGAAGAGCAGTCGCTTGAAATTCGTAAGAAGATCGGCTACCTTCCGGAAATGGCGCCCGTCTATCCCGACATGAATGTTGTGGACTATCTGAACTACGCGGCGGACTTGCGGCATATCGAGAAGGACGTGCGTGCGAAGCGACTCAAATCCGTCATTGATCGCTGCGGATTGAGCGCCGTTCTCAACAAGGATATCGGACAGCTTTCCAAAGGATACCGCCAGCGTGTAGGTTTGGCTCAAGCGATGATTCATGATCCTGAGATCGTGGTGCTTGATGAGCCGACCGCGGGTCTGGACCCGAACCAGATTGTGGAGATCCGGACGCTTATTAAGGAGGTGGGTCGCGAAAAGACGGTGATCCTGTCCACTCACATTCTGTCCGAGGTGCAGGCGACTTGCGCGCGGATTGTCATCATCAATCAGGGCCGGATTGTTGCCGATGACACTCCGGAAGGTCTGCAAGCCAGCGCGAAGGGCCGCAGCGTGGTGCTGGCGACCCTCAAGAAGGGCGCAGCGGATGTACTGCCCAAAACGCGCGCACTCTCCGGAGTAGAGGACGTTCGGCAGGTCTCGCAAAATGGCGATATTCGCGTGCGCATTGAAACCGGTTCAGGGCGCGACGTACGCGAGGACTTCTTCCGATTGGCCGTGCGCGAGAACTGGGTGCTGCTCGAAATGCAAGCCGAAATCCACAGCCTCGAAGACGTGTTCCACCGCCTCACGGTCGAAGACAAGTGACCGACCAACCTCCTGCCAAATCCTATCGAATGGAAATATGAATAACGTCTATCACATCTTTCGCCGGGAGTTTCGGGCCTACTTCGATTCTCCCATCGCGTACATCGTGCTGATGTTTTTCCTGCTGGTCTCGGGGTACTTCTTTACCTCGAACCTCTTCCTGATGAATCAGGCCAGCATGAGAACTTTGTTCGGCATCATTCCGCTTCTGTTCGTGTTCTTCATTCCCGCCATCTCCATGCGGCTGATTGCGGAAGAGAAGAAGGCCGGCACCATCGAGCTGCTGTTCACGTATCCGATCCGGGACTCGGAGATCATCCTCGGCAAGTATCTGGCCGCGCTTGGCTTGATTCTGGTGTCACTGCTGTTCACGATTGTTTACGCGTTGTCCGTCAGTACTCTGGGGGACATGGACGGCGGGCAGGTCGTCGCCGGCTACATCGGCTTGTTCTTGATCGGCGCGGCTTATCTGGCCATTGGGATCTTTGCCTCGTCTATCACTGAAAACCAGATCATCGCCTTTATTGTGGCGCTGGCCATTTCGTTCTTCTTCTTTATCCTCGACAAAATCCTGTTCTTTGTGCCCGCGTCCATCGCGAGTATTCTGGAATATCTTGCTATTGAGTATCATTTCCAGAACATCGCTCGCGGCGTCATTGACTCCCGCAATCTCATTTACTATTTCTCGATGATCTTCGTCGGCCTGCTGCTGGCCAGTCATGCGCTGTCGCGGCGCAAAGGCGACTGACGAAGCGGAAACAACCGTTTAACCACAACCATCGGGAAATTAGACTCCAATGAAAAAGAAAACCTGGTCCATTGCTTCAATCTCCAGCCTGTTGGTGATCATCGCCATTGTGATTGTCGTCAACCTGATCGGCCTTCAGCTCTTCGCTCGCGCCGATTTGACGGAGAATTCCATTTACACGCTCAGCAAGGCCTCGCGCAATGCGGTCGCCAATCTCGAAGACCGCCTGACGGTGAAGGCGTACTTCACCAAAGACCTGCCGCCACCCTATAATGCCAACTCCCGCTACGTCAAGGACGCGCTGGAGGATTACCGTTCCTATGGCCGCGGCAATTTCTATTTTGAGTTTGTGGATCCTGCCGATGAAGCGAAGCTCGAGCAGGAGGCGCAGCGCTATCGCATTCAGCCGGTGCAGGTCAACGTCATGGAGAAAGACAACGTCCAACTGAAAAAGGCGTACATGGGCCTCGTGCTCATTTACGGCGATAAGCAGGAGACGCTGCCGCTCGTCCAGACCGTGGATAATTTCGAATACGAAATGACGTCCGCCATCAAGCGCCTGGCGGCGGATCGTCTGCCGAAAGTCGGATTCCTCGGCGGTTTTGGCATGCCGGATCTCGGTCAGGACATGCGCAACGTGACGACCGCCTTGGCTAAGCACTACACGGTCGAGCCGATCAATACCTTGATGGGCAACAGCCTCATCAGCACGGATGTGAACGTACTCTGCATCATCCAGCCGGAAGAGCCGCTCGATGAATGGACGAAGTTCTGCGTGGATCAGTACATCATGCAAGGCGGGCGCGTCGCATGGCTGATCAACCGGGTGAAAGCCGATCCCAACACACAGCAGGCCACGGCCATCAACCCGAACATTGATGATCTCACGCGCAAGTATGGCTTTGCCGTTTCGAACAATCTCGTGACGGACATGCAGGCCTCGATGATTCAGGTGCAGCAGCAGCAGGGCTACTTCACCATCATGAACATGGTGCGTTACGTTGCCTTCCCCGAACTTCGCGACTTCAATACCGCTCATCCGATCGTCAAGGACTTTCAAACGCTGTCGCTGTTCTATCCCAGCGCCGTTGATACCAGCCCGGCGGCCGCGGCCGGCGTGACGATCACTCCGCTCTTCTACACGAGCGAGCACACTCAAATTCAGGCGGGGCGCTACGACATCAATCCGATGGCACAAACGAAGCGCGAAGATTTTCAGGGCGGCCGCAAGGTGCTCGGCGCGGCGCTGCAAGGCTCCTTCAAGTCTGCCTTTGAAGGCAAGCAGGTGCCTCACCCGACCGACAGCACCGCGACCATTCCGGCCGCGAGCATTGTGACGCAAAGCCCTGAAACGCGTATGATCGTCATTGGCGACGGCAACTTTGTGCAGGGACAGTATGCGCAAGGCGGCCCGGCTCAAGTGCTGTTTTTGAATCTGGTGGACTGGCTCGGGCAGGACGATGACATGATTGCGATTCGTTCGCGTGAAGCGGCGATTCGCCCGCTCAAGGCTGACGTGTCCGACGGCACGAAACAAACCGTCAAGTACGCGAATATGTTCGGACCTCCCGCCCTCGTCCTCCTGCTCGGCATGTTCCGCTGGTCACTGCGCCGCAACCGCCGGAGGGCCGCCGCATGAAAAGCCGCAACCTCCTTCTGATTGTAGCCTTGATCGTTCTGATTGGTGTGTACTGGCTGATGCAAAAACAAACGCCGGTCGTGGAAGCCGATCGCCCGTTTGTCAGTGCGGACAGCGCCAAAGTGGACTTGCTGCGCGTTGAAGCGCCTGACGAAACGGTCGAACTCACCAAAGAGGGTGACAAGTGGTGGCTGACCAAGCCGCTGCGCTACCCCGCGGCAGAACGCACCGTGCAAACGGCCATTCAGAAGCTGCAGGAGATGAAGAAGCTTTCGCTAATCACGGAAAAAGCCGACCGCTACAATGAGTTTCAAGTCAGTGACAGCGGCGCGACGCTGATCACCGTCGGACAGGCCGGCAAAACCACAACCTTTGTGCTGGGTAAGTCCGGCCCCTCCATGCAGACGACGTACGCTCGCATGGCGAACTCCGATGAAGTCTGGGAGATCGCTGGAAATCACGCTGGCACTTTCAAGAAGAAAGCGAAAGACTGGCGCGACAAGACGATCACCGACGTGGACATGAACACCATCAACAAAGTTGTCGTCGAGTATCCTGATCAGACGATCACGGCTACGCTGGTCGACACGGTCTGGAAAATTGACACCGGCAAGGAACAATTCGACGCCGAGAAGAGTCTGGTCGAGCGCCTGACGCGCATGATTTCCAAGACGAACGCCGTGGACTTCGTGGACACGCTGTCCGCCAACGCATTCGATCATCCGGCCGCGCACGTCGTGGCCACGACGACAGAAGGGGAAACCCTTGATCTGAAGCTCATCCCGAAAGACGAGGAGAAGAAGCAATACATCGTGCGTAAGGCAGGGGCCTCATCCGATTACACGATCTATGAGAGCACGGCCAACGCGCTGATGAAAAAGCCCGACGATTTCAAGAAGAAGCTGGAAAAACCGCCCGTTGACGCAAAGGCCAAACCGGTCTCAGTCTCCGGTTAGTTGATGAAGGATGAACGAAGAAACAGCACGTTAACTCAAGATGATCCCGGCTCATTCAGCCGGGATTTCTTCAGTCGATTCGAACGGTTGCGAATGTCCGCCGGATTCCTTATTCTAATGGCATGAACTCGCTGCTCAGACTCCTCCCGTTTCTCAAGCCTTACCGCCGCGCGCTGTGGGTTGGCTCACTGTTAGCGGTCACGAACAACGCTATCGGTGTGCTGACCCCTTGGGTGCTTAAGCTGGCCGTGGACGGGCTCCAGAGCGGAGCAACGACAGCGGATTTGGCGGGTTATGGCGGAATGATCCTCGCCATTGCGCTCGTGGCCGGAGTGCTGCGGTATTACATGCGCATGGTGCTCATCGGCATGTCGCGGCACGTCGAACTCGATCTCCGCAATGCGGTCTTCGCTCATCTGCAGAAGTTGCCGGCGTCGTTCTACAATCGACATCGCACCGGCGACGTCATGGCGCGCTTGACCAGCGATCTGGACAGCGTGCGCAACGTGCTCGGGCCGGGAATCATGTATCCGATCGACACCGTCACGATTGCCATGTTCTCAGTCGCGCTGATGTTTGCCTTGTCATGGAAGCTCACCGTGTTCGTGCTCTTGTCGGCGCCCGTCGTGTCGCTGACCGTGTTCTATCTGGGCAAAATCACGTTCAAGCTTCACACGCGGATTCAGGAACAGTATTCGCATCTTTCCGATACCGCGCAGGAGAATCTGGCCGGCGTGCGCGTGGTACGGGCGTTCGCGCAGGAAGAGCGCGAAATCGACAAGTTTGACGTGATCAATCAAGAGTACGTGAAACGCAATTTGTCCATGACCAAGGCCCAGGCCCTGTTCATGCCGATGATGTTCTTGCTCTTCGAGATCGGTGCTGCATTGATTCTGTTGTTGGGCGGTCGAGGCATTTTTCGCGGCGAGCTCAGCCTCGGCGATTTCGTGGCGTTCGTCGGATACCTGGCGATGCTGGCTTGGCCGATGATCGCGGTTGGGTGGGTCGCGAATCTCTTTCAGCGCGGCGCCGCCTCGATGAAGCGCGTCAGCGAGATTCTGGACGTGTCTCCCGAAATTCAACAGCCCGCATTGCCCCACATTCCTGAACAGGTTCGCGCCGAAATCGCGTTTGAAAACGTCCGCTTCCGCTACGGCGAGCACGACGCGACCCTGAAGAATCTGAGTTTCAAGATTCCGGCCGGCAGTACGGTCGCGATCATTGGACGCACCGGCAGCGGCAAGAGCACCTTGGTCTCGCTCATACCGCGCATTTTCGATCCGTCGGAAGGCGCCATTAGAATTGACGGAGTCGCTACGACCGACTGGGATCTTGAACGGCTGCGTGCGATTGTGGGCATGGTGCCGCAAGATGCCTTGCTCTTCTCCGACAGTTTGCGCAACAATATCCTGTTTGGAGTCAGCGCGCACGATGAGTCCCGCTTCGCTGAAGTAGCCGGAATTTCTCAAATCGCGAAAGACGTGGAAGAATTCCGCGACGGCTACGATACGATTGTCGGCGAGCGCGGCCTCACCCTTTCCGGCGGGCAGAAAGGACGAACGGCGCTGGCGCGGGCGCTGATGCGCGACCCGAAAATCCTGATTCTTGACGACGCCCTTGCCGCCGTGGACACGCATACCGAAGAGGAGATTCTGCGCGGCCTTACTCGCTTCATGCGCGGACGAAC
Organism: uncultured Alphaproteobacteria bacterium; assembly: GCA_964370805.1. Taxonomy (GTDB): domain Bacteria; phylum Electryoneota; class RPQS01; order RPQS01; family RPQS01; genus CAYJKM01. Next base: position 10,458 of record CAYJKM010000027.1, read on the forward strand.
GTCAATCATCATCTCGCATCGCGTTTCAACGGTTCGCCACGCGGACGAGATCCTGGTGCTGGATCAGGGCGAGATCATCGAGCGCGGCACGCATAATGAGTTGGTAGCGGCCGGTGGATATTACTCTGAACTTGAGCGCATGCAGCGCCTCGAAGCGGAATTGGAAGAACTGGAAGCGGAACCGCAGCCATGAGCGAACGCGACGACAACCGCGAAGAAGATATTCTCGGCAAAGCCTACGACGCGCGGCTCGCCAAACGGCTCTGGAGCTACACCGGCGACCAGCGCTGGAAAATCTGGCTCGCCGTCTTTCTGCTCATTCTTGGCGCAGGAGCCGAATTAGCCGGGCCGCTCTTGACCAAAATCGCGATTGACGATTACATCGCCGCACGGGATTGGAACGGGCTTGTGATGATCGTCATTATCTTTATTCTATTCGCCTTCGCAGCTACGGCGTTGCGTTGGGGAGAGACCTATCTCACCGGCTCGGCCGGACAGTTCATCGTCTATCGCCTGCGTGTGCAGGTCTTTGCCAAACTCCAGCGGTTGTCCATGCCGTATTATGACCGCAATCCGGTCGGTCGGCTGATGTCCCGCGTGACGTCTGATGTTCAGGCGCTTTATGAATTGTTCGGCTCCGGCGTCGTGGCGATTCTCAGCGACGTGGTGACACTGCTCGGCATCATGATTGTCATGTTCGTCATCAACTGGAAGCTGGCCCTGCTCACGCTCTCAGTGATTCCGATCCTGCTGATCGTGACGTTCATGTTTCGCAAGCGCGTGCGCGATTTGTATCGTCTAACCCGGCTGACCATCGCCCGCCTGAACGCCTATTTGCACGAAAACCTCGTCGGCATGCGCATCGTGCAGCTCTTCGGTCGTGAGTCGCGTAACTTCGGGAAATTCGATTCGATCGGCTCGGACTTGAAGCAAACGTACCTGCGCACGATCTTCTACTATGCGCTGTTCTTTCCCGGTGTGGAGTTGATCTCGGCAGTCGCCGTGGCCCTGATCATTTTCGGTGGCGGCAAACTCATGCTGGTAGGTGCTGTGACCTTGGGCACGCTCGTGGCCTTCATTCAATACGTTGAGCGCTTCTATCGCCCCGTTCGCGATCTGGCCGAGAAGTATAACATCCTGCAAGGCGCCATGGCCGCATCGGAACGCATCTTCAACGTGCTCGATCATCCCATTGACGTTCCGCCGCCCGCGCAGCCGCTCTTCCTCGAAGCCTCATCACTGGACGGTAATGGCCAAGTGCCGTCCGGCGTGTCCATCGAATTCCGCAACGTCTGGTTTGCCTATCGGGACGAGGAATGGGTGCTGAAGGACGTGAGTTTCATAGTGGCGCCGGGTGAATCCGTCGCCATTGTGGGAGCGACCGGAGCGGGCAAAACCACGATTATCTCCCTTCTAAGCCGCTTCTACGACGTCCAAAAGGGCGAGATTCTCATCAATGGCATTAACATTCGCGAGCTGAGTCTCGCCGATCTTCGTCGCCTGATGGGCGTTGTCCTGCAGGACGTCTTTGTGTTTGCCGGAACGATTGAAGACAACATTCGCTACGGTGTTCCCGAAAGTTCGCGTTTTGATGTGGAAGGCGCCGCGTCGCTGGTCCACGCCGACCATTTTATCAAACGCTTGCCGCATGCGTATGATGAGCCGGTCATGGAGCGCGGAGCCACCCTCTCAACCGGAGAACGCCAACTGCTCGCTTTCGCGCGCGCCTTGATCTGTAATCCGCAGATTCTCGTGCTCGATGAAGCCACAGCATCCATCGACACGGAGACGGAGCGTCTGATTCAAGATGCCATCAATCGTCTGCTCTCAAATCGAACCTCGCTCATCATCGCTCACCGTTTGTCCACCATCCAGCGCTGTGACCGGATTCTCGTCTTTCATCACGGCCGTTTGAGGGAGGTCGGTACTCAGGAAGAGCTGCTGGCGCTACGAGGTATTTATTACCGCCTCTATCAACTTCAATACGGACGTTCCATGTCGCCTGCCGAGGCATCGGTTTCTGGTTGACTTTCGCGCTTTTTTCCGATAAATTGCATTGATGCTCACGGCTTTTTAACTCTTGACATTCTTAGGCCTATGCCGGTTTCCCGGGAAGATGTGATTCGCACGGCTCAGTTGGCTCGCTTGCGCCTCTCCGAGGCCGAGATTGAGACGCTCCGCAGCGAGTTAAACACTATTTTTCAATACATTGACCAGCTTCACGAAGTGGACACAAACGACGTGGAACCGCTTCACCACGTCTTGGAAATGTACAATGTACTGGACAAAGACCAGCCTCACGAGTGCCTCCCTCGGGAAATCGCATTGAGGGAAGCCCCGGACCGGACGGAGGAGTTCTTCCGCGTCCCACGAGTCATTGAATAAGATGGCCGTTCTGGCGGTCATTCCGGCCCGCTATGCCTCGACCCGCTTCCCCGGCAAAGCGCTGGCAGAAATCGCCGGGAAACCGATGGTTCAGCACGTTTACGAGCGCTGCCAGGCCGCCGCAAACGTGGATCACGTGATCATTGCCACCGAAGATGATCGCATCGTGCAGGCCTGCACGGCGTTCGGAGCGGATGTCGAAATGACGTCGACCGCGCACGTGTCAGGAACGGATCGTGTTGCAGAGGTTGCCTTACGGCATCCTGAATTCGCTGCCGTGCTGAATGTGCAAGGTGACGAACCGGCCATCGAGCCGCACACAGTGCAAGCTGTGGCCGCCGCGCTTGCCGATCCCGCCGTGCACATTTCGACTGCGAAGACGCTCTTTGTGACCGGCGAGTCTCCCGACAATCCCAATGCAGTCAAAGTCGTTACGGACGCGAATGGCGATGCCCTATACTTCAGTCGCGCGGCGATTCCGTTCTACCGCAATCCCTCCGCGAAACTAACGCACTTTCGTCATTTGGGAATCTACGGATTCCAACGCGATGTGCTGCTCAAAGTGACCTTGCTGCCTCCGGGCGCGCTTGAACAGGCCGAATCACTCGAACAACTGCGCTGGCTGGAGGCGGGCTACCGGATCCATTGCGTCGAGGTCACCAGTCGCTCGGTCGGCATTGACACGCCGCAGGATCTCGCGCGTTTGCTCAAAAACTATGCACACTAAATACAGAGTCGAACCGTGAAGAAAACGGGCAATTCTCAGAAGCAAAAGACAAAGTACATTTTTGTCACCGGCGGTGTGGTCTCCTCGCTGGGCAAGGGAATTGCCGCGGCTTCGATCGGGCGGCTCCTGAAAGCGCGCGGCCTGCGCATCACCATGCTCAAGCTCGATCCCTACATCAACGTTGATGCGGGAACGATGAACCCCTACCAGCATGGCGAAGTCTTCGTCACCGAAGACGGCGCGGAGACGGATCTCGATCTCGGGCACTACGAGCGCTTCATTGATGAGGATATGGGCCGTCTGAACAATGCGACGGCCGGGCAAATCTACTTCAGCGTGATCACGAAGGAGCGCCGCGGCGACTATCTTGGCGCAACCGTACAAGTCATTCCCCATATCACCGCCGAGATCATTGAGCGAATCGAGAAAGTGGGCGAGTCCGGCAAGGCTCCCTATGACTTTGTGATCGTTGAAGTCGGGGGGACGGTCGGTGATATCGAAAGTCAGCCTTTCCTCGAAGCAATTCGCCAAATGGCGCGCGAAAAAGGGCCGCGCAGTTGCCTGTTCATTCACGTTACTCTCGTACCTTTTATTCCCACGTCAGGCGAAGTCAAGACCAAACCGACGCAGCATAGCGTTCGCGATCTCCGCGAAATCGGTATCCAGCCCGATCTCCTGCTCTGTCGAACGGAAAAAGTGCTCGACAAGAAGGTCAAGGAGAAGATCGCTCTCTTCTGCAATGTTGGCAAAGATGATGTCTTTGAAGTTCGCGACGTCCAAACGGTTTACGAACTTCCGCTCGTGCTTGAAGCGGTCGGTCTCGGCAAACGCATCCTTGACATGCTGGGTCTGAAAGCGAAAGAGCCGGATCTCGCTGGGTGGCGCGACCTCGTGAACCGCATCAAGAAGCCCGAGCATACCGTCCGCATTGCCGTCTGCGGCAAGTATGTCGAAGTCAAAGACTCCTACAAGTCGATCATGGAGGCCTTCGTGCATGCCGGTGCCTTCCACGGTGCGCATGTCCAGCTCAAGTGGATTGAAGCGGAGATGTTTGAGCAGCAATCAGCGGCGGAATTGCTCGCCGATTGTTCCGGCTTGCTCGTCCCCGGCGGGTTCGGCGAACGCGGCATTGAAGGCAAACTTGCTGCGATTCACCACGCTCGCGTCAATAAGCTGCCTTATTTCGGTTTGTGCCTCGGCTTGCAGACAGCGGTGATCGAAATCGCCCGCAATTCTTGCGGACTGAAACGTGCCAACTCACGCGAGTTTGCCTCCGATACCAAAGACCCCGTGATTGATTATATGCCGGAGCAGCGTGGTATCCGGCACAAAGGCGCCACGATGCGGCTGGGCAGCTACCCGTGTTTCCTCGCGCGCGGCTCGCTCGCGCATAAAGCCTTCGGCACGGATGCCATTACCGAACGTCATCGCCACCGCTTTGAAGTGAACAACCAATATCGCGAGAAGTTGACTGCCAACGGCTTGAAAATCACTGGCGTCTGGCCGGAAGGCGATCTCGTTGAGATCGTCGAGCTTGAAGATCATCCGTGGTTTCTCGCCGTGCAGTTTCATCCTGAACTGAAGAGCCGCCTCACGCGCCCGCATCCTCTGTTTCGTGACTTTGTCGGCGCCTGTCTGCAGCATGCGGACTCCGGCTCCCAGTCTCATTCCCGTCTTCACCTCGAACCTGTAAGTCCTCGTTGAGCCATAACAAGACCCATCGCGTTACCTTAATTCCGGGCGACGGCATCGGCCCGTCCATTTGTGAATCCACGGTCACCGTTATTGAGGCGACCGGAGTAAATATTCAGTGGGAAGAGCGTATGGCGGGAATGACCGCCCTGGAAAAGAAGGGTGATCCCATTCCGTCCGATGTCATTGCGTCCATGCGTGAAACCCACGTTGCGCTCAAAGGGCCGATCACGACTCCCGTCGGCGAAGGCTATCGCAGCGTCAACGTGACGCTGCGTCTTGAATTCGATCTCTACGCCAACCTTCGACCCTGCAAGTCATTCGCGGGCGTAAACACCGCTTGGCCCGGTGTAGACATGGTGATTGTCCGTGAAAACACGGAAGGCATGTACGCCGGACAGGAGTTGTACACCGGCATCGATAAGTCCTCGGCCGTGCTGGTCGCGTTCAATACTCGCAAAGCAATGCTGCGCATCTGCCGCTATGCTTTCGAGTACGCGCGCAAGCACAACCGTAAAAAGGTCACCGCCATTCACAAGGCGAATATCCTCAAGAAATTCTCGGGCATTCTGCTGCACTCCTACCGTGAGGTTGCCGCTGAGTATCCCGATATTCAAATTGAGGATCGCATCATTGACGCCGCCTGTATGGGCATGGTGCGCAAGCCGCAGGATTTCGACGTCATTGTCACAACCAATCTCTTCGGCGATATTCTCTCGGATCTCGCCGCCGGATTGGTCGGTGGATTGGGCCTCGCCCCGGGCGGCAATTACGGTGATGGTGTGGCCATGTTTGAAGCCGTGCACGGCAGTGCGCCCGACATCGCCGGGAAGAATCTCGCTAATCCCCTGGCCATGCTGCTCGCGGGCTGCATGATGCTGCATCATTTGAATGAAAGCGCCGCCGCCGTGAAGATCGAAAGTGCGATTCAAACGCTGCTGAAAGAAGGCAAAGTGCTGACTCCGGATTTGATTGCCGGTTCCAAGTACGGCACGACCGACATGACCAAAGCTCTGGTGGCTCTCGTTGCCTGAGGCAGAGCGCGAATATCCGCTGGCTATCATCGCCGGCCCTTGCGTCATCGAGAGTGAAGCGCTCTGTCTGGAAATTGCTGAAGCGTTCTACCAGATCGCTTTGCGCACAGGTGTCCTGCCGATCTTCAAAGCCAGCTACGACAAGGCCAATCGCACCTCGGTCGAGAGTTATCGCGGCCCCGGAATCGAGGCCGGTTTGCGCGTGCTGGAGAAGGTCCGGCGAGAAGTCGGCTTGCCGATTCTCACGGATATTCACTCTCCTGAGCAGGCGGCCATTGCCGCTGAAGTTGTGGACATACTTCAAATTCCGGCTTTTCTCTGCCGTCAAACCGATCTGCTGGTCGCCGCTGGAAAGACCGGCAAGCCCGTGAATATCAAGAAGGGTCAATTTGTCGCCCCGGGTGACATGAAACATCTCGTGCGCAAAGTGGAATCCACCGGCAATAAACAGATCTTGCTGACCGAGCGCGGTGCGTCCTTTGGTTATCACGATCTCGTTGTGGACATGCGCTCGCTGATTCAAATGGCTGAGTTAGGTTATCCCGTGGTTTTCGATGCCACGCACAGCGTCCAGCACATGGGAGGCGCAGCTGGAGTGTCCGGCGGTTCGCCGCACTTCATCGAGCCGTTGGCTCGGGCCGCCGTTGCTACCGGTGCCGTTTCCGCCGTGTTCATCGAAACGCATCCGCGCCCGCTGGAAGCCCTTTCCGACAAAGCAAGCATGTTGCCGCTTGGCCGGCTCGAAGCTCTAGTTCAGGAACTGGTGCGCGTTGCCGAGGCGGTCGGTGTGGCCCGACGTCCCATCTCGCTTGCTGGAGTGCCGTCATGAGTGATCTTGAGAAGATTCGCCTCACGGCCATGCAGTTTTATGCCTACCATGGCGCGCTCGAAGAAGAGCGCAGTCTTGGACAGGCGTTTGAAGTTGACGTCGAGGTCAGCGGCGATTTCTCGCCGCATGATGAAGGCAGCGACGATTTGCACTGGACGGTGGATTACACGCTCTTGTATCGTGCCGTGGCTGAGGTCTTTCTACGTGAAAACTACCGCCTGCTCGAGACCTGTGCCGGTGTCATAGCCACCTCGCTGCTGCGCAAGTTTAACGCCATCGATGAAGTGACTGTGCGTGTCCGCAAGCCGCATGTGCCGATGGGCGGATTGGTTAAGCATGTCGAGGTCGAGGTTACCCGCCGTCGCCCGGTATCCTGAGCACGCCTACGTCGGCTTTGGCGCGAACCTCGGTGACCGCATTCAATCGTTCTACCGCGCGATGGCTCTGATCGAACAACGCGGATATTGTGTTCTGCGGACGTCGTCGCTGTATGAGAGCGAACCGTGGGGTGGGGCGGAGGGTGGCGCGTTCGTCAATGCGGTCTATGAGATCGAACGGCACAATACTCCCCCGGAATTGCTTCGCGATTTACTCAGTGTCGAAGTGGAATTGGGACGCCGTCGCGAACGCCGGAATGAAGCGCGCACCTGTGATCTCGATATTCTGCTCTGGGGCGATGCCAAAGTCGAGTCGACCGGCCTGACGATTCCTCATCCGCGCATTCCCGAACGGAAGTTTGTCCTATACCCGTTGTGTGAATTGATTGCCGATCTCAACCATCCGGCCCTTGATCGCACGTTTGAGGACATTTTGCTCGCGACCGGTGACCAAACCCTTGTGAAAGCACTTCAGCCATAAGGCAACTATTCCCGCGTACATGAAGCAGCCGCGATACATTGCCGTTGAAGGTGTGATCGGAGTGGGCAAAACCTCACTCGCGACGCTGCTCTCGGAGCGCATGAACGGGAAATTGATCCTCGAGAACCCGGAAGAAAATCCGTTCCTCGATCAATTTTACAAAGATCCGCGCCATTACGCCTTTCAAACGCAGCTGTTCTTTTTGCTCTCGCGTTTCAGGCAGCAGCAGGAATTCCCGCAGCCGGATTTCTTTCACCCGCTCGTCGTTGCGGATTACCTGTTTGCCAAGGACCGCATTTTCGCTTACATCAACTTGAGCGAAAACGAGATCGCGCTCTATGAGAAGGTCATGGGACTCCTCGAAATGCGCATTAAGAAGCCTGACCTCGTCGTCTATTTGCAGAGTTCGACCGAGCGCTTAATGCAGAACATCCGCCGCCGCAATCGCCCCTATGAAAAGGAGATCTCGGAAGAATATCTGCGCACGCTCAATGAGGCTTACAATCACTATTTCTTTCACTACGGCGATACCCCGCTGCTGATTGTCAACGCCACGGCGCTCGATTATGTCAATAACGCGGACCATTTCCATACGCTGGTCTCCGAGATCGAGCGCGACGAAATCGGCACTCGCTATTATAACCCGGTGGATCTGTGAGATTCCTGTTCCGGCTGATTCTAATCGTCATCCTCCTCGGTCTGATCCTGCGTGTGCTGCGCATGTTTTCGAGTTCCAAGCCGCGCGTTGAACAGAAAGAGCCGCCGCGCCCGCTGCGGGCGGATCTCAACGCCGACCGCATTGAGGATGCCTCCTTCACCGATATTTCCGAGCGCAAAGTACAATGACACGCCGGATCGTTGCCACGGATCGCGCCCCTGCGGCCATCGGCCCCTACAGTCAGGCCGTTCGCTTTCAAGGAGAATTGATCTTCACGGCCGGACAGATTCCTTTGGATCCCGCTTCCGGACAGATCGTTGGCGCGGATGTCGCCGCGCAAACCGAGCGTGTCCTCCAGAATCTCTCCGCTGTGTTGGCCGCCGCGGGCAGTTCGCTCGACAAGGTCGTGAAGACGACCGTATTTCTCAAGAACATGAGCGATTTTGCCGATATGAATGCTGTGTACGGGCGTTATTTCACGTCGAATCCCCCTGCGCGCAGCACGGTCGAAGTGTCGCGCTTGCCCAAAGACGTGCTCGTGGAGATTGAATGTCTGGCGCTCGTCGGCTGACAATTGTCTTGCTCGCAGGGGTCCTCTGCATCGCGCTCAAACCGGCCGCAGCCGGCGAGGATTATCCCGGTAAACCGCTGAAGAGCTCCACCGGCGCCGTGTTCCGCTCGCTGGCGGTCCCCGGTTGGGGACAATTCTACACGGAGAATTACTGGAAGGCCGCCGCGTTCCTGATTACGGAAGGCAGTCTGGCCGCCGGCATCTCGTGGAATCACGATCAGATGATGCGCTTCAAGAAGGCGACGTCTGACAATGAATTTATCGAACAAGACTATTTCCTGACTGAAAAGCATCACCGCAATCAGCGCAACGTGCTGATCTGGTGGCTGGCGGGAATAGTTCTGCTCTCGATGGGCGACGCTTACGTCGACGCACATTTGTACGGCCTCGACTGGTCTCCGGATATCTCACTGGATCACCGCGGCGTCAGCGGTGGACTGGCCGTGGCTGTTCGCTTTTAACGAAACCTTCGCATGTCTCTCTTTGACCGGTTGGTGGTGGCCACGCTGCCGATGGTGCCGAAAGTCATCGTCGGCAAAGTCGCTTCCCAGTACATCGCCGGAGAAACTCTGGCCGACGCCGTCGTCGCCGTACGGCGCTTGAACGAAAAAGGCTTTATGGCCACGGTGGATGTGCTCGGCGAGTTCACGAACGAACGGCGCGAAGCCGAAGCCAGTGCTGTCAAGTACCTTGAGTTAATCGACGCAATTGTCAGCGAACGGATTGACGCCAACGTCTCGGTCAAGCTCACGGCGTTGGGCCTCCAGATTGATTCGCACTTTGGCCGCCGGACGCTGCGACGCGTCATCGAGTCCGCCGCCAAGCACAATCTCTTCGTGCGCATCGATATGGAAGACTCGCCGCATACGACCGAAACGCTTGAGATCTACGACGAGCTTCGCCGCGAGTTCAAGGTCGGTGTCGCCGTGCAGGCGTATTTGAAGCGTACGATGGATGACGTGATCCGGCTCATGTCCAAGGGCCCGGCCAACTTCCGCCTCTGCAAGGGCATCTACGTCGAACCGGAGGCCATTGCCTACAAGGATCGCCAGCAGATCCGCGATAATTTCACAGCGCTGCTCGATCGCATGTTCGCCGGCGGCGCGTATGTGGGCATCGCCACGCATGACGAACAACTTGTAAAGCGAGCGGAGGAGTTGGTCCGCAAGTATTCATTGACGCCGGACCGTTACGAATTTCAGATGCTGTTGGGTGTACAGCCCTCGCTGCGCAATGCGATTCTGTCGCGCGGTCATCGCCTGCGCGTCTACGTTCCGTTCGGCAGCGCCTGGTATGGCTACTCCACGCGCCGCCTGAAAGAAAACCCGCAGATTGCGGGCTATGTCGTGAAG
>CAYJKM010000028.1:0-20216 GCA_964370805.1 uncultured Alphaproteobacteria bacterium
CTGCAAGGTTTGGCGGTCGGAGTTGAGTTTGCCGGTCACTGGCTCAATATTCGAGAGTACAACTCGGGCAGTGCGCTGAGTGGGACATTGGGCGTGCTTGTCGAGCCGCATGACATTTTGGCTGTAGGCGCCGTGTGGCGTAACATCAACCGTCCGCAATTGAGTGGATATACGGATCGTCTTGATGAATCGCTGACGGTGGGAGCGAGCGTTCGCGTCGGCGATGAAGGTGTCGTGATCTTTGACATCGTACAGGAACCAAGACATACCGCAGAGTATCGATTTGGCGCGGAGGCGCGAGTCCACCGCAACTTGAGTCTGCAAGTTGGAACGAGACTCGAACCTATGCGGCCGTCAGCCGGAATACAGCTTCAAACCGGACGCTGGTACTTTCATTACGCGGGCGACCTGCATCCCGATCTGGGCGTGTCGCATGAACTGGGGCTCTCCGTCAGGCTACCGAGATGAAGCCGGCGCTGTTCGTCTTAACTGTCACGCTGCTTGTGCGGTCTGTGGCGGCGACGAGTCTTGAAGAATGGGTGGAAAGCTCTGAGCAGCCGGAAGCCGTGCAGGAGTGGCTGGACGAACTGCGTGCTGATCCGGTTGATTTGAATTCTGCCTCGCTGGTCGAACTCAGTCGCCTGCCGTTCTTTGACAGAATGAGTGTCGGGGAATTGATGGAGCAGAGGCGAAATCGTGGAGGGTTTCGGACTCTGTCGGAGGTTCTAAGCCTGCCGCTCTTGACGACCGAGCAACGTGAGGTATTGGCAGCATTTACGACGGTTATTCCTCGTCAACCGGGGAAAGCACGCGTCAGTTGTACAGTCCAGTCTGCTTCGGATGTGCGTTCGGTGACGCGCGGAGACTTCACTTCGGGCCAAACAACAAGCGGCTTTGTGTATGCGCGAACTCAGGGCAGGCAGCTCGAAGCGTTGGAAGACGCGCGCGCTGGAGTAGAGTATCGGAATTCGCGCTGCCGGCTTTTGGCAGGCGATTATCAGTTTGAGTCAGGCTGTGGGCTGGTGTTCGGGTCGTCGTACGGGGGAGGAGGCTGGTTGTCGCGCCCGGGCAGCGTCATACCGAATTCGGCCAGAGGATTGAAATCGAAGCCGACGTCGGACGCTCTGGCCGGATTAAGAGGCTTTGGTATTCACTTTGGCATGGGATGGGTCGACGCGAGCCTGCTGGTAAGTGAGAACCGTTTGGACGCGGAGTCCAATGACCATGGCATTGAGCGCATTTCTACAGTCGATGCCTCAAGCGACGAGCTGCAAGCGGCTCGTGATGCTCAGCTTAGCGAGCGGCTGATTGGTGCAGAAGTTGGAACAGGCGGTCGTGACTGGCACGCGGCGATCAGCGGATATCGTTCACAATTCTCGCCAGCGCTCGATCCTGACCGTTCCTTGGAACAACCGTATGTCTTGCGCGGCTCTCAGGTGCAGGTTGGGGGATTCAATCTCCGTGCGACTTTGATGGGCATCGAAGCAACGCTTGATGCGGCAAAGAGCAATCCCGGAGGATTTGCACAACAAGCGGCGATTGCTGCAACCGGCGAACAGCTTGCCGTGGCGGTATACAACGTTTTTGCAGAGCCCGATTACTACTCCTTGCATGGAAAGAGCTGGAGCGGGTTCGAGGGTGAAACCGGCAATGTGCAGCGAACCGGGATGCGATTGCGGCTTCGACATTCGCGTTTAGAGCATCTCGTTGACGCCTGGAGCTCGATCACTCCGTTTCGAACAGCCACGAGCCCATTGCGAAAAGAGAGCGGCGGAGTTTCCTGCAAATCCAATGTCATGATAACGCCTTCGATCGCGATCAAGGTGCTGGCAAGCAAGGGCTGGAATGAGGAGACGTCCAGTTCCGAGCCGGCCAGAATGGTCTCGCTGGAGCGGGGCCAGATTGAGGCAACTTTGCAGCACACGCTCGAGTGGCGGACTCGATTTGAGATTCGTGCCAACCGTGATAAGGGCACGCAGAGTACGGCGCTGTTTGTGCAGGCAAGGCGACGATTTGCAGCCACAGTGATGACTTTGCGGGTTACGGTATTTGACGTCGAGAGCAGTGATGTCGCCGTGAGGTTCTATGAGGACACGCCGCGCGGTATGTACCCGTTGATAGCGTTGTATGACAGTGGCAGTCGAATTGCCGTCATGGGATCGGGACAGCTTGGTTCCATCGCCCTTGCAGTCAAAGTCGCGCACATGACGCTGCTGTCGTCTTCTGGCAGCAAAGGTTCATTTGACGGGACTCTGCAGATGAGTCTGGACTGGTAGGCGGCCTTGACGGATTCTATCGTTGGCATCATTGTTCTCAACTGGAATGGCCTCGCGGATACGCGGGAGTGCCTGAACAGTCTGCTGCAAATGGCAGGGCCAACTCCGCGCATCTACGTAGTTGACAATGGCTCGTCTGATGGAAGCGTCAAGTCGCTGCGTGATGAGTTCGGCGAACGGATCGTGCTGATTGCAAACGACCGCAACCTACTCTATGCGGGCGGGAATAATGTCGGTATTCTGCGCGCATTGAAGGACGATTGCTCGCACATTCTGCTCTTAAACAACGATACGTTGGTCGATGCGGCGATGCTTGAAGAGTTGCTGAGTACTTCGCGGAAGCAAGGCAACGCAGTTCTTTGTCCAAAGATCTACTATGCTAATCGGCCCAACGTGCTGTGGTACGCCGGCGGGAAGCTCAATCTCAGGCGGGCGCGCTTTTCGCATCGGGGCATTCGTGAGATCGACCACGGTCAATACGACCAAACCGAAGAGACCGGATGGGCAACCGGCTGCGCGCTGTTCGCATCGCGACAGGTCTTTGAGACCGTTGGCTTGCTTGACGATACCTTCCAGCTCTACAGTGAAGACGTCGATTACAGTCTGCGCGCGCGAGCGGCAGGGTTTCCAATTGTCTATGCCTCGCAGGCTCGTCTGTATCACAAGGTTTCGGCGGCGATGGGCGGGAATCTCTCGCCGCGCAAGCTCACGCGCAAGTGGAAGGGTTTGCGCCTGCTCATGAAAAAACACGTCAAGAATCCCGTCATTCGATACATCGCGCTGCTGGATTTCATGATCACGGAAACGGTTCGCGTGGCGTTCGCAGGCGCGCGCGGCAAACTGCGATAAGCCTGATTGCGGCGGCGGTACGGGAGCGAACTTCAACAAGGGAGGAAACACTTGGCACTGCATCGAATCTTGATGATTCTCATGCTATTGATCAGCGCCGGTGCGTCGGCGGCGGGCATGCTCACGATTACGGATCTGGACGGCGACACGTTGGGGCGATTGCCGTATCTCGATCGTGGTCAAGAGCGGCTGATCCCCCTAAGTCTACTGGCGGACAAAGCGGGATGGCAGAGCGAGCCATTCGGCGACAAGGTCGTATTTATGCTGCCCGGCTGGGCGGTGACGCTGCGTTCGGGTAATCCATTTGCGCAAGTTAATGAGTCGCACGTGCAACTGCGCATGATCCCGGAGGAGTGGGATGGCTCGCTATGGATCGCTGCAGAAAACCTACCCGATCTATTTGGGAACAATGTCCTCAGTGAACCCACAGCGCTCACGATCGGCGTAAAGTATGTGTCGACGCAAAGCGCTGCCGCGGAACCTTGGGCGCTCCGCACCGTTATCATTGATGCCGGCCATGGCGGCAAAGATCCCGGCGCGGCGGGACTGAATGGTCTGGTCGAAAAGACAGTGACGCTGGACATTTCCCGCCGCCTGTCGCGACTTCTCGAAAGCAGCGGCATTCGGTCGGTGATGACACGCGACGCAGATCAGTTCATTCCGCTCCATGAGCGGACCAGCCTTGCCAACTCCGAGCGCGGCGATCTGTTTCTTTCGATTCACTGCAACAGTTCTCGAAAACCCGAACCGCAGGGTCTCGAAACCTACTTCCTGAAGCCGGCGCGCACGGAGCGCGCCGTCGAGGCCGCGATGCGTGAAAACGAAGTCGTGAAACTTGAAGAGGGCGAGGGGAGTTATCAAGACTTGACGGAAGCAAACTTTATTCTGCTGACCATGGCGACAAGCCAATATATGAAGGACAGTGAGCTTTGGGCGGCTTTGGCGCAGCACGAAGTCGGCCAGCGGGCCGGCCTGCCCGGTCGCGGAGTGGACCAAGCCGGTTTCTACGTGCTGATGGGCGCTTCCATGCCCGCGATTCTGTTTGAATGCGGCTATCTTACGAATACCGATGATGCCAAATTACTTTCCTCCGAACGCGGCCGCCAAAAGATAGCGGAAGGCCTCGCGGAGTCTATCCTCAAGATCAAACTGAGCCTTGAAGCATCTGCTTCCCGATAGTTATCGCATGGAATTGAATGACCGCCCCATTGCCGTTTTTGATTCCGGTTTAGGCGGTTTGACAGTTGCGGCAGAAATCCACCGACAACTTCCTCACGAAAACCTCATCTTTCTGGCGGACCGGGCGCGCGTTCCCTATGCGTCGCTCAGCGAAACGCTGATTGCGCGCTTTGCCGGCGAGTGCTTTGATTTCTTGCTGGAGCAGAATCCAAAAGCAGTTGTGATTGCCTGTAACACAGTCTCGGCTGTTGCGCTGCATGAACTTATGGCGCGCTCACCGGTGCCGGTGATGGGTGTGATTGAACCGACGGCGCACGCAGCTGCGGAAGCCACGCGCACGAAACGGATTGGCGTGATTGCCACCAACGCGACGGTAAAGCGCGAGGCGTATGATCATGCGCTTGCTGGCTTGGTTCCCGGAGTCCAACTCTTCTCCAATGGTTGTCCGCTGCTGGTTCCGTTGGTGGAAGAGGGCTGGACGGAGGGCGAAATTCCGCGACGCATCGTAGAGCACTATCTGGATCCGATCAAGCCGGCGACCATAGACACGCTGATTTTGGGCTGCACGCACTACGAGTACTTCCGGGACGCCATTCAGGACGCGCTCGGCGCCCACGTTGCGCTGATCAATACGCCGCTGGTGACTGCCAATCAACTTCGTTCACGTTTGAATGAACGCCTCGAGCTCCGCAGCGTGCAGTCTCCCGAATTCATTAAGGTGTTTTCGACCGATCTTTCCGACGCACTGCGCCGTGTTGTCCAGGACTTATTCGCCGACGGACTGAGTCAGGGCCGGGTGTCTGTTCACGCGGCACAAATCCCCAGTCAGACGGCCCGCACCTCTGCAGCAATGGCGTCTCAAGCATAAGCAAATCGTTTCCTTCCCGCGGCTAACGACCCGCCGAATCACCCCTCATTTTGATCCAATCATGGACATTGCCGAACTCCAAACCCTACCCATGCCTGAGCTGATTAAGCTCGGCCGCAGCCTGGAAGTCCCCGAAATCGCGGGGCTGCCGAAGCATGACCTGATCTTTAAGATCCTCGCCAAACAAGCCGCGAAAGAAGGCGTCGTTTTAGCCACGGGCGTACTCGAAATTCTGCCTGACGGCTACGGTTTCCTGCGCAGCGCCACGGCGTCGTATCTGCCCAGCCCGGATGACGTGTACGTCTCGCCGTCACAAATCAAACGCTTTGGGTTGCGCACCGGCCATGTCGTCGCGGGGCAAGTGCGCCCACCGAAAGAGGGCGAGCGCTTTTTCGCTCTGTTGAAGGTCGAATCCGTCAACATGGCGGATTCGGAGTCGGTCAAAGACATCATTCACTTTGACAATCTCACCCCGCTTTATCCGCAGCGGAAATTCCAGATTGAAACCGGCGCCAAAGATCCGACGCTGCGCGTCATTGATATCTTCACACCGCTTGGTATGGGACAGCGCGGCCTGATCGTGGCCCCGCCTCGTACGGGCAAGACGATTATTCTGCAGACGGTTGCCAATGCGATCGCCAAGAATCACCCCGATGTGATACTGATGGTACTGCTCATTGATGAGCGTCCCGAAGAAGTGACGGACATGGAGCGCAGCGTGAAGGGCGAAGTTGTGTCTTCAACCTTTGACGAGCGCGCTGAACGGCACGTGCAGGTCGCCAACATGGTGCTGGAAAAGGCGAAACGCATGGTCGAAATGAAGCGCGACGTCGTGATTTTGCTGGACTCCATCACGCGTCTTGCGCGCGCGCACAACACCGTGATGCCGCACTCCGGCCGCGTGCTTTCGGGCGGCGTGGATGCCAACGCCCTCTATGAACCGAAGCGTTTCTTTGGCGCCGCTCGAAACATCGAGGAAGGCGGCAGCTTGACGATTCTGGCCACGGCATTGATTGATACCGGTTCGCGGGCCGATGAAGTGATCTTCGAGGAATTCAAGGGCACGGGCAATCTTGAACTGGTGCTCGATCGCCGCTTGGCCGAGATGCGGATCTTCCCGGCGATTGATCTCATGAAGTCGGGCACGCGTCGCGAAGAGCTGCTGCTTTCGGATCTCGTGCTGCTCAAGATGTACGCTCTGCGCAGCGTGCTTGACCATAACAACACGGTCGAGTCGATGAAATTCCTGTTGGAGAAGATGCGCGACACGCGCTCCAATGCGGAGTTCTTCGATCTGATGACGAAGTCATCCTCTTGAAGAAGCCCTGAATGAGCGGCGTCTGGGTCCAACTCTCAGACCCCAAAACTTTGTTTTGTTGACAATTACGAAGTTCTTTCGTATATTTTGTTGTTTGTCAGTGTAACGGATTAACCCCTGATTTTCCTTCACTTAGATATCCCACCGGTGCGCCTCTCGCGGGCTTCCCTGCTCATATTCTTAACTCTCCTATTGCTGTTTGACGTGAGTTGTACTCAACGTGAAACAGACATTGGGTTGGATGCCGTGACGAATGGCCCTGTGCAGGATTTCAGTATCGTTTACGCCACGGCAACTGTGGGGACGAACTGGAATCCGCGCGTTTCAAATGGCCGCGGCGCGTCGCTGCAGGTTGGAGACGCGGCGAATTACTTTGCTTTCTCAGCTTTGCGGTTTGAACCGGAAGTTGTTTTGCCGGAAAGCGTACAGGTTGACAGCATGGTGATCAAGTTGAGCCGGAACCGGATTTGGCCGGAGTTGGCCGCGTCGGATTTGCAGGTTCGGATTCGGGAGATTCAGGAGCGATGGGTGGAGGATTCGCTGCTCGCGGGATACCTGCCCGGACGCGAGACCTATCCGATTCTGGATTCGCTTTTGATCCTGGCCAATGATTTGGAATTCCACTATCCTGTCCCGGAGACGCTGTGGAGCCGTTGGATAGCCAGTGATACGACGACCTGGGGATTATTGATCGAGCCGAAGTCGAGCGGTACGCTGCTCGACTTCTATAGTTCTGAGCGGGTTGACAGCATCCAAGCTGCGATTGAAATCTACGGCATTGAATGGCGTCAGAACAACGACGTCTGGACGGACACAGCCTTCTATGCGAAACAGGCGGCCGTTCACGATGCCTATTTGGCTATCAATACGGCCGAATGCGATTCCACGCGATTCTGTGTGAGCCAAGGGTTTCCGCAGCGAGCGGCCATGTACTTTCCGATGGATTCGATCACGGCGGTTTTCAACAATACCGTGGTCCATGCGGAGTTGACCATGTATGCCGACTCGGTGAGTGATGAGAACATGCTGTATTCAAACGTAGGATTGCTGTACAAGGATGGGACATTGACGGATCTGGACTGGATCGCGACGCCTGATTCGGCTACGGGAAGTCTGGTAGCTGTTTCGTCATCGCTGTTTGATTCTACTGATCAGCACATCACGTTTGATGTGACATGGATTGTCGCCGGATGGGTTGCCGAACCGGCCACGAACACGGGTGTTCAGGTCCTCACCAGCGAAGAAAACGGCCATTTGACCCGCCAGTTGTTTTACAGTCATGTGGCGGAAGATACCACGAAACGACCGAGGCTCAAGCTGTGGCTTGCCGAACAGGAATAGTGCTCTTGGTCATGCTCGGCTTCTCGCTGACTGCCGCTTTTGCCGGCGGCTCGATGTTCTCGGCCAACGGAGTCGGCGAACAGCAGGTCGGCGGCGGAGTGCGAGCCCTTGGCTTAGGCGGGGGCGGCTTTGGGTTGCTTGATACGATGTCGTTCAATTCGATGAATCCTGGCCTGATCGCCTTTGTCCCGCGGGCGACGATGCGAATGTCCGGGTATCTTGGCTTTTGGAACACGACATCAAATGGCCAGACGGACTCCGACGGCGAAATGAGCTGGAAGGAAATCCGCTTATACGTTCCACTCACGAATCGCTGGAAAGTTGGAGCCGGGATCGAGCCGAAGCAACGACAGGACATTCACACGATTGGAATTCGCAGCGGCACATTTACCGATCCGGTCGATTCAACGCAAGATATAGAAACCTACGAAGAGCGGATCACGTGGTCGGGTAGTACCGTCGATCTTCGCTTTGACAATGCGTACCGCATAACAGACCGTTTCGGTCTCGGCATCAGCGCAATTTATACGATCATGCACAATGATCGGACCTCGATTCTTGATTTTGCCGATGAGGATTTTCGCAGCAACCGCTTCGAACAAACGCAAACGTTTCGCCGTTGGTCGTTCGCCGTGGGCGGGCAGTACCAAGTCAGTGATCGGTTCGGACTCGGCGGTTACTTTCGGCCGCGCATGAGCGGCAATTGGACGTCTGAACTGTCGAAGAGCGGTACCGATTCCACAGTGAAAGGCGAAATGGATGCCGATGGACCCGGTGAATTCGGAGTCGGACTCAGTTACAGATTGACGCCCGGTTTGGTTGGAGTGGCGGACGTATGGATGGGCCAATGGTCGCAGGGGGATTACGGAGTCTATGACGCGCAATCCCAGGAAGAGCCTCAAGACCCGCTGTTTGTATCGTTGGGGATTGAGCGGCTGGCACGACGAGGATTGCTTCATTCCGGCTTTGACCTTTGGGGATACCGTGCCGGCCTGTTCTATCGAAAGCACTATTGGTCAACCGCGAGTGGCGAGGCGGTCGCGGATCTTGGCATGAGTTTCGGAACGTCGCTGCCGATTGCGCGCTCTAATGGCTGGCTGCATTGGGTTGGGGAGATTGGACAGCGCGGCCTGGATGAAGACAAGCTTGGGGCAACGGAGACGTTCTTTCGGTTTTCGTTCCAAATCGAAATCGGCGAAACGTGGTTCCAGCGGACGAAGCCGCGAATACCGGATTGAGCGCATTTGGCGCACGTAACTTAGCATGACAAAGGGCAAGAGGAATGTTGGCTGATATTCGATTGCAGCAGTCGGACCCGGAAATTTTCGCGGCGATTGATCATGAACGTCGCCGCCAGAATGAAGGCCTCGAGCTGATTGCGTCCGAGAATTTCGTCTCACCTGCCGTCCTGGAAGCGATGGGCAATGTGATGACGAACAAGTATGCCGAAGGGTTGCCGGGCAAGCGTTACTATGGCGGGTGCGAGTTTGTAGATGAAGCCGAACGGCTGGCCATTGCCCGCGCGTGTGAGTTGTTTGACTGCTCGTGGGCCAACGTGCAGCCACACTCCGGTGCGCAGGCGAATATGGCCGTGTACTATACGCTGCTCAAACCGGGCGATACGTTCATGGGGATGGACCTGGCGCACGGCGGGCACTTGACGCACGGTTCTCCCGTAAACTTCTCAGGACGATTCTTCAAGGTGGTCAGCTATGGAGTCAAGCGGGAAACCGGCAGAATCGACATTGACGAATTCGCCCGCGTCGCGCGTGAAACAAAGCCTAAACTGATCATGACCGGCGCGTCGGCGTATCCCCGGACATGGGAGCTGGCGCCGTTCCGCGAGATCGCCGATGAAATTGGCGCGTACCTCGTCTGTGACATGGCGCATTTTGCCGGGCTGGTGGCGGGCAAAGAGCATCCGAATGTGGTTCCGCATTGCCACGTGGTGACGACGACGACACACAAGACTCTGCGCGGTCCGCGCGGCGGCATGATCCTCTCCCGCGAAACCGGCGGCGAGCTCGTCCTACCGGGAATGCCAAAACCTAAGACCATTCCCGAGGCGCTCGATTCGTGGGTGTTTCCGGGCGTGCAAGGCGGACCGCTGATGCACGTGATTGCCGCCAAAGCAGTTGCGTTCAAAGAAGCCCTGACGCCTGAGTTCAGGCAATATGCGCGGCAGATTGTGGCAAATGCCAAGACGCTGGCGGCCGAATTCATGGCATTGGGTTATGACTTAGTTTCCGGCGGGACAGACAATCACCTGATGCTTGTTGATCTCTCGAACAAAGGCTGGACCGGGAAAGCGGCGGAGAAAGCTCTGGAAGCGGCGGGAATCACGGTTAATAAGAACATGGTTCCGTTTGATAAGCAAAAACCGATGACCACTTCGGGTATCCGCATCGGTACGCCCGCCGTGACAACGAGAGGGATGAAAGAAACCGAGATGAAGACGGTGGCGCGTTTGATTGACCGTGCCTTGAATAATATGGAGAGCCCCGCAGTGCTCGCAAACGTCAAGCAGGAAGTGGCCGAGTTGGCTTCGCATTTCCCACTCTATCCGAAATCGCTGGTCTTGCGCGACCTTTAGCACGCGGTGATAAGATTCAACGCCCATGAAGTGTCCTTTTTGCGGAAATGACGAAGATCGAGTAACGGATTCGCGCCCGGCCCGAGATGGTCGGGCAATCCGCCGCCGCCGTTCATGCTCTGCTTGCGGGGGCCGGTTCACGACATACGAATCAATCGAAGAACATGTCGTCCTGATTGTCAAATCCGATGGCACTCGTGAGCCATTCGACCGCGCCAAGATCTTTCGCGGCCTGTCGATTGCGTGCATTAAGCGACCCGTGGCGATTGAACAGCTTGAGATGGTTACGGCTGCCGTAGAAGCCCGTGTCCTGGCTTCCGAAGGCAAGGAAGTCACCAGCCAACAGGTTGGACAGTGGGCGCTCGACGAACTCCTGTCCGTGGACGAAGTTGCCTATGTCCGCTTTGCTTCTGTTTTTAAGAGATATAAAAACTTGGATGAGTTTGTTGCTGAGCTGGCCTCGCTGCACCCTAACCTGCGAATTTCTTCACAAATTGATTGACTTTCCGCCCCGTTTTGGGTATATTTTCGATTCTTTCCGGCGACAAATGTCTTTGATTTTCCGGTGACATGATCGAAACAGTCTTATTTGCGGCGCTGGCTTTGATCGCGATTCTCTCAGCGCTGCTCGTCATCACCAGTCCCTCCCCGATAGCCAGCGCGTTATACCTTGTCGTCACCCTGTTCTGTTTGGCAGGGCTCTACGTGCTCCTGGCCGCTCCGTTCGTGGCGGCAATTCAGATCATCGTCTATGCCGGGGCGGTGCTGGTGCTGATTTTGTTTGTGATCATGCTGTTGAATCTGAGGTCCATCGAAGAGCGGATCTCCGCGGGCTGGCAAATCGCCGGCATTGCCGTTGCCAGCCTGGTGCTCATCGCCGCATTCCTCTCCATCATGAGCGGCGCGGCCGTTGTTCCGTCGAACACCGCCTTGCCTGAGGGATTCAGCCGGGTCAGCGAGATCGGCAACCTGCTCTTCTCGAAGTATTTGTACGCTTTCGAAGTCACGTCCGTGCTGCTGCTTCTTGCCATCATCGGCGCGGTGGCGTTGATCCGCAAGCCGGATCCCGAGGAGCCGCATGCAGATTGAACTGACTCACTATCTGCTGCTCTCAGCGGTGCTGTTTTCGATCGGCGTGATGGGCGTCTTGACGCGCAAGAATCTGATTGTGATACTAATGTCGATCGAATTGATGCTGAATGCGGCTAATCTGACGTTGGTCGCGATTGCGCGTCACACGGCGGATCTCTCCGGCCAGATCATGGTCTTTTTCGTAATGTGTGTTGCGGCTGCGGAAGTGGCCGTGGGTTTGGCGATCTTGATTTCGATTTGGCGTCATCGGGGCACGATGCACATTGACGCCGTGAACTTCCTCAAGTGGTAACATGCTCGACCTTGCGTACTTAGTACCACTTTTCCCCCTCCTCGGTGTTGTCCTTAACACCTTTTTCACCCGGCGAGCCAGCGAGAAACTGATCGGTACTCTGGCTTCGGTCATGATTGGCCTGAGCTTTGTCGTGACTGTCGGAATCTTCTTTGAGCTGCTGGGCCAGGATCCCGCCAGTCGGCGTCATGAACTGGAGCTGTTTACGTGGATCGCCGCCGGCAAGTTCAGCGCATCCGCCGCCTTCCTGCTCGACCAGCTTTCGCTGGTCATGATGCTGGTCGTGACGGGCGTGTCTTTTCTTATCCACATCTATTCCATCGGCTACATGCACGGCGACGAAGGATTCAGACGGTTTTTCGTCTATCTGAATCTCTTCGTCTTCTTCATGCTGCTGCTGGTCATGGGCAACAACTACTTGCTCATGTTTGTGGGTTGGGAAGGGGTAGGACTATGTTCGTACTTGCTGATCGGATTCTGGTACACGGATGAAGCCAAGGCCACGGCAGGGAAGAAGGCCTTCATCGTCAACCGGATCGGCGATTTCGGATTTCTGCTGGCGATCTTCTTGATTTGGACCACATTCGGCACCGTGCAATTTTCGGAACTGCTGCCGATGGCCAGTCTATTCCCTGAAGGCTCCGCGGTCATTACCGTTATCTGTCTGCTCTTGTTTACGGGCGCGATAGGAAAATCCGCGCAGTTCCCACTCTATGTCTGGCTGCCCGATGCGATGGCCGGCCCGACACCCGTGTCGGCTCTGATTCATGCTGCGACCATGGTCACCGCCGGTGTGTATATGGTGGTAAGATCGAACTTCTTCTATTCGCTTTCGCCTGACGCCATGATGGTCGTCGCTGTGATTGGCGCGGGTACGGCCATCTTCTCGGCGACCATCGGCCTCGTACAAAACGACATCAAGAAGGTCCTTGCGTACTCAACCGTGAGTCAGCTCGGCTTTATGTTTCTGGCGTGCGGCGTGGGAGCCTACGTGGCCGCGATCTTCCATCTGATGACGCACGCATTTTTCAAAGGGCTGCTGTTTCTTGGTTCCGGTTCTGTGATTCACGCCATGTCCGGCGAGCAGGATATCCGGCAGATGGGGGGATTGAGATCCAAATTGCCGGCAACGTATCCGACGTTTTTGATCGGCACGCTGGCGATTGCCGGAGTGCCGGGTTTGGCCGGGTTCTTCTCCAAGGATGAAATCCTCTGGAAGACGTTTGAGAATGAGCAGTACTTGCTGTGGGCGGTTGCCAGTGCCGCGGCGTTTTGTACGGCATTCTATATGTTCCGGCTGCTGTATTTGACGTTTTTCGGCAAGTTCAGAGGCTCCAAGCAGGCCGAACATCATGTGCACGAATCGCCGAAGACGATGACTGTGCCGCTCTTCATTCTCGCGATTCTGTCAGCCATTGGCGGCTACATCGGCCTACCGCACGTCTTGGGAGGACACAATTGGTTTGGAGAGTGGCTGGAACCGGTCGTGCAGGCGTCGGGCGCGCATGGCGAGTTGATTGTGCATGAGGCGGCGGCGAGCACAGAATATCTGGTCATGGCGCTTTCGGTACTGATCGCTCTGGCCGGAATTTGGCTTGCTCATTCCTGGTACATTAAGAAGTCTTCCATGGTTGAGTCGATGAGCCGAACCGGTTTTTATCGATTGCTGCTCAACAAGTACTGGGTTGATCAGATTTATGACAAGGGAATCTCACAGCCGATTGTGAAGGGCGCAGAATTCTCAGCGCGCTACATCGACACTGGAACGATTGATGGCTTCGTCAACGGCGTAGCGTCGTTCTTCAGCGGGGTGGGGGGAATCGTCAGGCGCGTACAGACGGGAGTCGTGCAGAACTATGCGATCCTGATGGGGATCGGCATCATTGCCGTGTTGACCGTGTTTCTAACCGCAGTGTGGAGATAGGAAGATGCTGCTCTCCCTCTGCATAGGTCTTCCGGTTTTGACAGCGCTTGCCTTGACCCTGTTTCCCGGCCGCCGTGCCAACTTGATCCGCATGACGGCGCTCGTCGGCACGTTGGCGGCGTTTGCGGCTTCGCTTGCCGTCTATCTCAACTTCATACCGGGCGAGCCGGGCTATCAGATGGTCGAGCGCGTGCCGTGGATTCAATCGATCGGGGTGGAGTGGCACCTCGGTATTGACGGCATCAGTCTCTTCCTCGTGATGCTCACGACGCTGCTCTCCGTGCTCTGCATCATCAGCTCGTGGGACAGCATTACGACCAAGGTCAAGGAGTATCATTTCTTCTTCCTGCTGCTGGAAGCGGGCATGATTGGCGTGTTCTGCGCGCTCGATCTGTTCGTGTTCTACGTGATGTGGGAAGTGATGCTCGTGCCCATGTTCTTCCTGATCGGCATCTGGGGGGGACCGCGGCGGATCTACGCGACAATCAAGTTTGTGCTGTTCACGATGGCGGGTTCGGTCGTCATGCTGGCGGGAATTCTGTACGTGTACTTTCACACGATTGATCCGGCTACCGGCTCCTACACGTTCAACATGCTGTTGGCCACGGAGCAGTCCAGCTATCCGCTGCACATTCAGACGCTGCTGTTTTTGGCCTTTGCGATCGAATTTGCGATCAAGGTTCCGATCTTCCCCTTGCACACGTGGTTGCCCGACGCGCATACGGAAGCACCGACGGCAGGTTCAGTGATTCTGGCCGGCGTGCTGCTCAAGCTCGGAACGTACGGATTCTTGCGCATTTGTCTGCCAATGTTCCCGCAGGCGTCAATGCAATTCGTGCCGTGGATCAGTGTGCTGGCGATTATCGGCATCATCTACGGCGCGTTGGTCGCCATGGTGCAGCAGGATATCAAGAAGCTCGTGGCGTATTCGTCCGTGGCTCACCTCGGCTTCGTCATGTTGGGGACGTTTGCCTTGAATATTGAGGGTCTGACCGGATCGTTATTGCAGCAGATCAACCATGGAATTTCGACCGGCGCACTGTTCCTTCTGGTCGGAGTGATTTACGACCGTCGGCACACGCGTATGGTGTCTGACTTTGGCGGTGTGGCGAAGGTCATGCCGCTATATGCGACGCTGTTCCTGATCATCGCGCTCTCCTCAATCGGTTTGCCGGGGACGAACGGATTCGTCGGTGAGTTTCTGATCCTGCTTGGCACGTTTGCCTCCAATTCTGTGTACGCGGTGCTGGCGACAAGCGGAGTGATCCTCGCGGCGGTCTATCTGCTATGGATGTACCAACGGGTATTTTTCGGTCAACTCGTGCATGAGGCGAATAAAACGCTTCAGGACATCACCTGGCGTGAGGCGCTGCCGATTGTTGTATTGGTGGTATTTGCGATTTGGATTGGCGTCTATCCCGAGCCGCTATTGTCGCGTATGCAGCCTTCACTTGAACTCGTGTTAAGCCGCTTTCAGGCCGTGAACATGTCGCAAGTGGTGGTTCCCTGACATGAATCCGATTTCCAATCTTGACGTCATAGCGGTTCTACCCGAAACGATCATCGTCGCCACGGCGATTCTGGTGATCGTGGCGGATGTATGGAAGGGCAAGACGCGGCCAAGGCTGCTTCCGGCCCTGTCCATGCTTGGACTCGCCGCGAGCGCCGTAGCAGCGATTGCCACGTGGGGCTACGGCGGGACCGTGTTTGAGAACACGGTCTTCACCGACGGATTCGCGTCGCTCTTCCGCGTGCTGTTTGCGGTAATTGGGATTCTGACGATCATGTTTTCGCCGCACTATTTGCGCGTGCGGCGAATTCGGCTGGGCGAATACTATTCGCTTCTGCTGATGAGCATTTTCGGCATGATCGTGATGGTTACGGCGGCAAATCTGCTGCTCTTCTTCCTTGGTCTGGAGACGATGTCGATCGCGCTTTATGTTCTGGCAGGATTCCAACGCGACGACGTAAAGTCAGCCGAAGCCGGAATGAAGTATCTGGTGCTGGGATCGTTCTCGTCCGGTTTTCTGATTTATGGAATTGCTTTGCTCTACGGAGCGATCGGCTCGGTGGACTACTCGGCGATCGGCGACTATTTTCAAGCCGATTATGAGATTGGCCCGATGTTGTTGGCCGGTATCGCCCTGATGTTTGTCGGTTTCGCATTCAAGGTGGCGGCGGTGCCGTTCCATTTCTGGTCGCCCGATGTCTATGATGGTGCGCCGACAACCATAACCGGATTCATGTCCACAGGGCCTAAGGCGGCGGCGTTTGTCGCCTTGATTCGGGTTTTCGGTGTGGCTTTGGAACCGGCGTCCGGATTGTGGACGGACTTACTGACGTGGCTGGCCATCTTGACCATGACAGTCGGCAACGTCGTCGCGTTGCGGCAGAGCAGTGTCAAGCGGATGCTGGCCTATTCATCCATTGCTCATGCCGGCTACTTGTTGGTCGGAATCGTGGCGGGAACACCGCAGGCGTTTGCGGCTACCGGATACTATCTGGTGGCTTATGCGCTCATGAATTTGGGCGCGTTTGCCGTCATCATTCTCCTGAATCGCCGTCTTGAAGCGGGTTACCATTATGATTCGCTGCGGGGGATGGGCTTTGCTCACCCGTTGCTCGGTATTTCGCTGACGATTTTCCTGCTGTCACTGACGGGCATTCCTCCCACGGCCGGCTTTTTCGGCAAGTTGTATGTCTTTTCGGCGGCCATCGAGCAGGGACACATCACGTTGGCCGTGATCGGCCTCCTCAATAGCGCGGTCGGAGCTTACTACTATCTGCGTCTGATCACCTTACTTTACATGTCGCCGCCTGAAGG
The DNA here is from genome assembly GCA_964370805.1 of uncultured Alphaproteobacteria bacterium. Lineage (GTDB taxonomy): Bacteria > Electryoneota > RPQS01 > RPQS01 > RPQS01 > CAYJKM01. The sequence goes on from CAYJKM010000028.1 coordinate 16,557, forward strand.
TGAAGTCGCTGTACCGCAGCCGGGAGCGTACCAGACCGCTTTGGTGGTGTCATCGGTTCTGGTGCTTCTGATCGGCATTTTCCCGGAGCAGCTTCTGAACTTGATCGTGCTTTCGGTGCCGTAATTCACTGAGATCTTTGAGCACAAAAAACCCTCGGCAGTGCCGAGGGTTTTCTTATTGAAGATTCGGGGAAGGAATTATTCCTTTTTCTCCTCCACGGGAGTCGCCACGGCCGCAGCGATGTCAGCGACGGTGGCGCCGTCAATGCTGATCAGGATCTGCGGAGCCGGGCAAGCATGGGCTTCACCGCCTTCATGCTTCTCCGTTACTGTGCCGGGCGCCTTTGTGTCAAACATGACCTTGCCTTGCAAGGCAATCGTCTTGCCGACGACGTCTTTCGGAAATCGCACGGATTCATCAAGACTCTTGCAGAGGACGCGGGCACTGTCCGCGGCTTCAATTTCGACCCAGCATCCGGCATGCTTGCACACGTCCACAACCTTGCCCGTGACGAGCACGGTTTGATCCTTGTATGTGTCCGGTGTGGACTTCACCAGAGAGATGGCCGTCGGTTCCGTTACGGTCGGAGCCTTTCCATAAGTCTTGGAAGTGCTCTCGCCGCCGAAGGCCGTCAACGCAAATGCAAGTACAAGCGTAATCACCAACATCCGTTTCATTCAATCACCTTTCGAATTAAGTTCTTGATCCGGATCAGGACGCCGCGCGCACACGACGCTGATACGATTCCATGTATTGTTCCAGCTGTAAAAAAGCCTTTTCAAGTACGTCCTCGGTCGGCAAAAAGACCACGCGGAAGTGCTTTGTTCCGGGGACCTGCCCAAAACCTGATCCGGGGACGACTACCACGCCCGTTTCACGAATCAGGCCATGCACAAAGTGGTCATCCGTACCTTCAATGTGCAATTGCGGAAAGGCGTAAAACGCGCCTTCCGGTTTGACACAGGAAATCCCCGGAATCGCGTTCAGCCGCTTCACCGTGATGTCGCGCCGGCGGGAGAGTTTGGCCTTCACCTCGTCGAGATGCGACTGATCCCCTTCCAAGGCGGGCTGAATCGCAAATTGAATCGGATGATTGGCGCACAATCTCGCGCGGAGAATCTTGTTGATTGCTTCAACGTACGAACGAAGCACAGGTTCCCGTCCACTTACAATTCCCCAACCGATGCGGAAACCCGGTGCTAAATATGACTTAGAAAGTCCGTTAAACGTGATCACCGACACGTCCTGATTCAGCGCGGCAATCGACACGTGCTTGCCGCCGTCAAGGATCAATTTGTCGTAGATCTCGTCCGCGAAGATCACAAGATTGTGTTTGAGTGCAAGGTTGATGACGCCATGCAGTGTATCTTCATGACACACCGAACCCGTCGGGTTGTTCGGATTGATCAGGACAATTGCGCGAGTCTTATTGTTGATCTTCGAGGCAATGTCGGAAAGACTTGGCTGCCAATCGTTGTTCTCGTCGAGATAATAGGGGTTCTCGACCACGCCCAGTTTGCTCAAGATGGCGCCGTAAAGCGGGTAACCCGGCATCGGGATGAGGACGTTTTCTCCCGTGTTGGCAAGCGCGGTCAAACAGATCTCGATTGCCTCGCTGGCTCCGGTCGTGACAAACAAATCGAGTACGTTCTGGATTCCCTTGCGATGAGCTTCGCGCTCGATCGCGCCGAGAGCAGGCTTGATGCCAGACGATGGGGAGTAACCATTTTGATTCATGAACAGCGCGCGCTCGATGGCATTCAGAATGTGCGGCGGGGTCTCGAAGTCAAATTGATTCGGATCACCGATGTTGAGATAGAGCATTTCCTTGCCGGAGCGCGCTGCCTCTTGGGCAAGCACGACGATGTCGCGCACGGCATAAGTAATGTGATCAGTGCGAGAGGCAGGTTGAATGTGCGGTAGCGGAGTCATGTCAAGTTAGAGCGGTTAGATGTCTTTCGCTTGCCAGCGCTTGGCGAATTGAGCGTAAATCGCGATTCCGATGGCGGACAGAATGCCAATCGCGGCGAACGGATACCAGAGCGTATAAGGATGATAGGTGTTCCAGAGCAATTGCGTCACTTGGTTCGCGTCCATAGCCGTCACAGTCTGCAGAAAAGAGAACGCATGAGTACGGGCAATGCCTTCCGCTTCGACGTATCCATCGGCCAAGGCCCGTCCGATGAGCGTTGGATCCAGTCCGGCATCCTGCAGCTTGAGGAAGATCACATCCTTGGCAGCCCCCGGATCCAGGCCAAAGTGGTCTCGCAAGTAACGTAGCGCCAGATTCGCTTTGTCCCCGGCCTGATCGTAGATCTTGCCGCCCATCAGCGAGCCATAACCCCAGCCGATCGCAAGCGGAATATTCGCATATCCCATGTAAAGCGCTTTCTGGCCCTCGGGCGCGATCACACCAAGATATTCATTCATTTTGGGGCTGGAGAGCATCTCGCCGACGCTGAAACAGAGGATGCCCAGAATGCAGAGCGCGCCGGCCATGGTGAATCCGGCCAGTACGAGGCCAATCGATGAGATGACCATGCCGATGACAATCGATGACAAGCGGCGCATCTTCGCAACCAGATAAGAGACGAACATGACGCAGACAACAATGAGGCCGGAATTGAAATTGATCATCCATTCCTGCGCGATCATGGTGCCGCGGGCGGTCTCATCGGTCATCCAGCCCGGCAAACCGAATTGCTGCACAAGCGCTCGCGTATCGACCCAATCGACAATGAAGTTGGGCAGCATATCGAAGAGCTGCATGAACATCAACCAGAAGCCGGACATCACGAAGATAAACCAGCCCACCCGAGTCGCGCCGTGAAGCAGGGCAATCGCAGCGCAAATGATGCTGATTACGAGGAAGATGGGACCGGCCAGAAAATAGAGCAGGATTCCGACTCCCACAAGGCCGATGGCGGCAATATAATGCCACCACGTTTTCTCGATGTTCAGGCAGGTCATCTTGAAGATTGACCAAGGCGTGCCGCGCATGTTGCCACCCGACGGAATCTCCTTGTAAGTGAACAGCATCAGGAAATTCAGGGACAGGATTGCCGCGCAGCCGAAGAAAACGGCCGGCCAGCCAATTCCACGGAAATAGTGGGCGATCGGCGGGCCAAGAAATCCGCCGATATTCACGACCATGTAGAACGTACCCCAACCGACGGAGGACGTCTTGTTGGTCAACGTACGAACAAGTGTTCCCTGTACGCCGGGTTTGAAAATCGCCGTTCCGAACGCAAGCACGCACGCACCCATCAGGAATCCCGGAAACGTGCGCTGAGTCCCCATCAGGATATAGCCGATAATAGTCAGCGCCTGCGAAGCGGCAATCGTTCGCTTATATCCATAACGGTCGGCGAAACCTCCCGAGAACATTGGAACGAGCGTTTGGATGATCGCCCAGATTGAGAAAATGAGACCCTTGTCAACCTGTGAGAAATGCAAGCCACCGGGCTCATCTGCTTGCGCAATGTAGATCGGAATGACGACGCGCACACCGTAGTAAGCGGCGCGTTCGAACATCTCGATCATGTTTACCATCCAGAATGGGCGCGGGAAGCTGCGTACCTGGCCAAAGAGGCCAACATGCTCAGTGCTTTCCGGTGAAACAGCTTGGGGTGGGGCGGACGGCACAGGCGCACCGGAAC
>CAYJKM010000029.1:0-6846 GCA_964370805.1 uncultured Alphaproteobacteria bacterium
GAGCACCCCTCGCGGCAAAGAAGAAAAATCAACTTACTGGAAGGCGCGAGTCGCGCGTCCACACACCACTCTTGCGACTGCATCTGCCACCCCGAACTGCTCAAAGGCTCCCAAAACCCGCCATATCAATTCGGAAAGGCAACAGTATCGGTGAGCGCTTTGTAGAGATTTTTCATCTCTCCATCCTGAATGTCAAACGTTCCGACCATTTGCGGGTCAGAGCCGAGTTGACCGAACTTCACCTTGTGGTGCACTTCATTGGGCTTGTTTCGCAGGAACGCGCCGACGGTGTTAAAGTCTTCCACTTCAATGAACGTGCCGTCCGATCCGTGACAACTTGCGCAGTGCGCTGCGAAGTAGGCGGCTCCGGATGCGGCGTTACCATCTCTGCCGATATTTGAATATGTGGCAGTACCGGTCGGATATGCGCCCGCGTACACCGCATCGTATAGAAGTGCCACATCAATGGCCTCTTCCTTTAAATAGCGGACGATGTCCCAAATCTCCTGATCGGAGAGAATCTCGCTCAGATTCGGCATTTGATCCCCAACCGTCGCGTTCGTCTCCGGATCATACGTCGAAAGGTCTGCCGTGACCGTTCGCCGGGCCGCGCCTGCGCCGGACTTTAAGGCGTCGAAGAGTTCCTGGGGAGACAGGCCTGCCGCAACGACTCGAAGGTTCATGGCAGAAACGTTAGGCCGGTTCGTTCTGGGTGCGCGGTTGATGTAGGATCCTCCTTGACCCAGGAGATCCCAGCCGTGACACTGCTTGCAGCGAAAGAAATCGGCGTACGCACTGTAAGTTGCGATGTTGGGATCAGCGGCGTTGTGGCCTGCCTCCGCGCTCCAGAATTTGTCATAGAGAATCCCACCATGACCACCATTGGCAGTGGCATAAGGGTCCGGCGGAGTGGAGTCGTCAGAATCGCTGCATCCCACCAAAAAGGCGAATGCGAGCATCAACGAAATGAAAAAGTAACGGTTGCCCATCGGCGTCTCCTCCTTAGTCGTGTTCGACCTGTCTCAAAATGATAGTGACAAGTTGCATGCTTGGGCATCGTTTGAGAACGCCGCCGCAACAATAAGATACGAATAGCTGAACTATTGTCAAGTGCAGTTCAGATACAACTAATCGTACCTTATTTGTCGAATTTCGTGCTGCAACACAAGACTCGACACAACTTGAGATGGGCTGACTACATCGGGAAGAAGGTGTGTTGCCGGCCGAATCCACTCTTGGATCGGTTCGGTCGCACGTTATGATTCAACGCCTTACCGCGTCGTTACCAGTTCAATCAACGTCCGCACGCCACTACCGGAAGCGGTCTGCTTGGGTTGGATGGACGAAACCGGGCCGGGGAACGAGGACGGAGCAATGTCGATGTGCACCCACGGAGTCTTGCCGACAAATTCTTTCAAGAAGGCCGCCGCGGTGCACGCTCCCCCCCAGCGATGACTCGTCGCGTTCTTCAATTGCGCGATGTCCCCGCGCGTGTCTTCCGTGTATTCTTCGTAATTCGGCATCGGCCACAAGCGTTCACCGCATCGTTCCGCGGCGGCGAGCACGTCGCGCTGCCAGCTCTCATTATTCGTGAACACGGCGTCGGCATAGCTTCCTAAGGCGACCTTTGCCGCGCCGGTCAAGGTAGCCAAATCGACAATCCCGGCAGGCTTGTATTTCTCAACCGTGTAGGCGAGCGCATCGGCGAGCACGAGCCGGCCTTCGGCGTCCGTGTTTGCGATTTCGACGGTCTTGCCGTTGTATGCGGTGTAAATATCCGAGGGACGATAGGCATCCGGACCGATGGCATTCTCGACCGCGCCGATGACGCCGATGACACGCACCATCGGCTTCAGTTCGGCCACGCCATGCATAGCGGCGAGCACGGCCGCACCGCCGCACATGTCGGATTTCATCTCGTCCATCGACATCACTTTGATATTGAGACCGCCCGAGTCAAACACGAGTCCCTTGCCGATCAGCGCATAGGTCTTGCGCGCGCCGCGCGGATGCCAATCCATGATGATGAGTTTGGGCGGCATGGCCGTTCCGGCGGAAACGGCCAGAATCAGGTTCATGCCAAGACGTTTCATATCCGCGCGTTCGAGCACGGTAACGCGCAGACCGCGCTGCTTCAACTTCTTCGCTTCGTTGGCGAGAAACGTCGTGGTGACGTGGTTGGCCGGGCGAGTGCCCCACTCGCGAGCGAGATTCTGGCATTCGGCGATGGTTTGAAAGCGATGAACCATGCGGGCCGCGCTATTGCGGCGAGCCTCAGTCGTGAAATGCAGTGCGACCGCTTTGAGTTCTTTGACCTCTGCGGGCGGAGTGTTGCGATAGTCATCAAAGCGCCAGTTGCCCAACACGATGCCTTCGACCAGTGAGCGCGTCACGCCGTCCACGCCGAGATCATCGGCAACCTTGTCCTCACTCATGATGACGACGCTCTTGGCGCCGCTTTCGCGCGCGGCGCGCGTTACGGAACCGGCGGCCAGCCGCAGCGTGCGCCATTCAAAGTCCTTGCGCGCGCCGAGTCCATGCAAGATCACCACGGGAGCCAGAGCACGATCCGACAAATGTACGATGGTCTGTTTTTTCTTGCCCGCAAACTTGGATGCCGCGATCAGCTTGGAAAGCTCGCGCACGGTGGCGCGGTCGAGCATTTTCAGCTTGGGATTCTTCACTTCATCGTCAAACAGGCAGACGGCGATGGCGCCGTATTCCGCCTTCAGCGCACCGAAAGTGGTAGAGATCTTCATATCAGGTTCTCATTCGGTTGAACCCAGGTTCAAGGTTTTTTTCGGACAGAATGCCGCTTATTCTTGAGGGGACGGTTGTGCTCATCCACGACCAGCACGGTCGGCTTGTGGGCGCGCAAATGTTCCTCAGCGATCTGCACGAAGCTCACAATGATCACGCGATCGCCTTTCTGACCGAGCCGGGCCGCAGCACCGTTCAGACCGATCATGCCCGAGCCGCGACGGGCCGGAATGGCGTACGTGTCAAACCGCGCGCCGCTATTCATGTTGTAAATGTGCACGCGCTCGTACGGGGCGATGTTCGCCGCATCGAGCAGATCCTCATCAATCGCGCACGACCCTTCATATTCAAGGTTGACCTGCGTCACGCGCGCGTTGTGGATCTTTCCGCCTAAGATTTCCCGTGTCATGGTATCAAAATCCCAAATTCAATTTTCAAATCCCAAATTTCAGTCAGACCCCATCCCGACCTTCCCCACACGTTGTGGGGAAGGCGAAAAGACCAGGATCGTTAGCTTGATTTGCTGCAGAGTGACTGAATTGTCTCTTCGTACTCGCGAAGCAGATGACTAACCACATCCTGCACAGGCAAAATGTCGTGAATCATGCCCGCGCCCATGCCGGCTTCAAATTGTCCTTCCTCCCAGTTGCCCTCAAAGATGCCGAGCCGCTCGCGCCTATCGCCGAGAAGCTGACGCATTTCCTCAGGAGCTGCGCCGCGCCGCTCGCATTCGACACATTTCAGCGCGAATGGGTTCTTAATCATGCGCGTCGGGCCAATATTCTTGAGCGACAAAACGGTGTCTGCTTCGCCGGCAGCGACGACGGCTTGCTTGTAGCGTTCCGATGCGGAGGATTCGACCGTTGCGGCGAAGCGCGTGCCGATTTGCACGCCGTCCGCGCCCAGCGCCAGCGCGGCGGCAATCCCTTTGCCGTTGACGATTCCACCGGCCGCGATGACCGGGACGCTCACCGCTTCACAGACTTGCGGCACCAGCACAAAGGTCGTGATTTCGTCAATCCCGTCGTGACCGCCGGCTTCGAAGCCTTCGCAGACAATCGCATCGACTCCGCGCTCAGCAGCTTTCTTTGCCAACTTGGCGGAAGGGGCGACGTGCGTCACCGTGATCCCGGCCGATTTCAGCTTGGCCGTAAAAAGCGCGGGATTACCTGCTGACGTGAAAACAATCTTCACGCCCTCGTCAATGCAAACATCGACGAGCTGCGCCGCATCGCCACGCTGCAAGGGGATGTTCACTCCGAACGGATACGCACCGGCGAGGGCAGCGCGCGCCTTGTGAATGTGCTCACTGAGCAGTTCGGGCTTCATCGAGCCGGAGCCGATTTGTCCAAGACAACCTGATCGCGAGACTGCCACACATAATTTCCAGCCGGATGTCCAGACCATGCCAGCCTGAACGATCGGATAACGGATGCCGTAGAGCGAGGTGATGCGATTAGGGCGGAACGGAGCGTGTTCCATTTTTCACTCACCCCCCTTGCGTTCCCCCCGTGAACGGGGGGAATTCAGCAGCGATTCCGTGGGAGAACAGTACAGGCACGAGATAGATGATAGCCGCACAGGTGTCCCCGCGCGGCCATTCTTACTCAGGAGATTGTGCAATCTGTTGACGGGCGCGAGGATCAATGTCCCTTGGCCAACTTGACCAGATCAATGCGTTGGACCGGACGGCCTTCCAATTCACCCGGATACTGCGAATGGGTCGTCAAGCCGGGCTTGGTCTCCAGCAAGAACTCGCGGTCAAGATAGAATTCGCCGCGGGTGTAACCACCGAGATCAATGATGCCGGTGTCCATGCGAATTGCGTCTTCCGGACAGGCTTCGACGCAGAGTCCGCAGAAGCAGCAGCGCAGCAAGTCGATCTCAAAGGCGACCGGATATTTCTCTATCCGTCCGTCCGCCGATTCTCCGGCCGTGATGTAGATGCACTCGGTGGGACAGGCGGTTTCGCACATCATGCAAGCCACGCAGCGCGGCGCGCCGTCGGGTCGCAGCATCAAGCGATGCAGGCCGCGCCAGCGCGGGGAGATCCAGCGCTTTTCCTCGGGATACTGAATCGTCACCATTGGCGCGGCGGTCTTAAGGCCCATCGCGCGGCCGATGTGTCGACTCATGTTCACGAAGAAGTGCCGGCTGGTGACCACGAGCCCCTTCCACAATTCGGGATAATAGGTCTTTTGCCACGCCGAAAGGCGGACGTCACGGACCGGTTGGACAGTAATCATGGTCAGCGATTCAGGAGCATAATGATGATGGCGGTGACGGCGATATTCAGCAAGGCGATCGGGAGCATCTCGCGCCACGAGACACGCATCAGCTGATCGTAGCGGAAGCGCGGATACGTCCAGCGAATCTGCATTTGCAGCCACATCAGCATAGCAACCTTGACTCCGAAGGCGGCGATGCGCAATACGACTACTGCCCAAGCGGCAATCGGCAGATAGGCGCCCCATGGAAAATGGAATCCGGCCATTCCGTTCATTTCGCTTCCGTCAAACAGGTACGGAATGTGATAGCCGCCGAAGAACACCGTAACCAGCACGCCGGCCAGCACGACGATTTCGGCAAATTCGCCGAGGAAGAACATCCCCCAGCGCATGCCGGAATACTCGGTGGCAAAACCGATGATTTCGGATTCGCCTTCGGGAAGATCAAACGGCGCGCGTTTGGTCTCGGCCATTGCCGCCGGAAGGAAGAGCAGGAACGCCAGCGGCTGCACAATCACTCCCCATTTGGGAAGCCAGCCCCAGAGCAGCGTATTCTGCTCGAGAACCATGTCCGCCGGATTCAGCGAGCCAAAGACGAGCACAGGGCCGATGAGCGAGAGTCCCAGAATCAGTTCGTACGAAATCACTTGAGCGGAGGCGCGCATGCCGCCGATCAATGAGAACTTGTTATTCGAAGCCCAGCCGCCGAGCATCGTGCCATACACGGCCATTGAACCAAAGGCAAACAAGTAGAGAATGCCGATATCAAGATTGAGAATCTGCAGCTCAATCGTGCGGCCAAAGGCCTCAATCGGCGGGCCAAAGGGGATGATCGCGAAGGTCACGAAGACCGGGAACATCGCAAACACCGGCGCGAGTGCGTGCAGGACACGCAGACCGCGCGGCGGAATGTAGTCTTCTTTGAAGATCAGCTTGATGGCGTCGGCAATCGAGTTGATCAGACCGAGCAGCTTGATGCCCAGAATGGCGGCACGGTTCGCGCCGATCCGGTCGGAGAGAATCGCACTTTGCTTGCGCTCAGCCCACGTCAGGATGAAGGCGCCATTCATAATGCCGCCGAACACAACGACGATTTTCGCGAGGATGATGCCGATATCCGTAAGCATGAGTTGCTCGTTTTGGGCGCAGTTTTAGTAAGCAGGAAGCGGATGCGCGGACTGAATTTCCTTGTAAGCGGGCGCGGGAACCCCGGTCAACATCGTGCCGGAGTCACCGAGGCCTTCCCACGTCAGCCCTTTGAACGTGGGAATCGTTTCGCCGATCGTGTCGAAAACGCCGCGAGCTGACAAATATGTCAGGGTAAGGCCGAGCCGCTGCGCGAGTTTCTCCCAGACCTGCCATTCGGGAATGGCCAGGCCGCGCGGCTCAAAGACGCGCGGTGCACGCTGGATGCGGCCCTGAAAATTCGTATACGTGCCATCGCGCTCCGCCCATACGGCGATTGGCAAGGAGTCTTCGGCTAAACCGACGGTGGCCGAATCGTGAGTCGTCAGGTAGAGGATGTATCCGCAGTGCTCGTCGAGCTTTTTTTGCTCGCGGGCGGAAAGCTGCTTGGTGACGTCGTGATTGACGACGATCAAGACATCGAATTCGCCTTCCGTGGCCGCCGCGAGCATCTCATCGCCGTTGGACGCGCCGTCCGCGGGCCAGACGCCAATCTCGCGCGCTCCGCGACGATTCGGAGCGAGATCGGCCTTCATCAGAATCTCGTCCTCTTTGCCTTTCGGCTCGGACGCCAGCGTGACGTCAAAATGCGTGATTTTCAGGTGATCCGCGAAGCGCTTCAATACATACAAGTCTTCGTTCGAAGACCGGGCAGACCCGATAATGCCGACAC
>CAYJKM010000029.1:6856-20172 GCA_964370805.1 uncultured Alphaproteobacteria bacterium
GGACGCAATGGCCGCCTTGATCCTAGCCGTCGCGCGCTCGATGACTTCCTCGACCGTAATGCTGTGGCCGTTGCTCGAAGACTTCGTGGCGGGAGCGATGAAACGATCCGTGGAGTCGACCTGATGATAGCTGTAGCGACCGCGGTCACACATCCACCACTCGTTGACCAAGCGGTTGTAGCGCGGCTTGAAACGCTGAATGCGGCGCTGCGGATCTTTATAGGCGCGATCGGTTTCATGATCCACAAAGATATTGCAGCCGCGCGAACAGCCGGTGCAGATCGAGGTCGCGCGCTTCAGATACCATACACGGCGCTTGAAACGGAAATCTTTGTCTGTCAGCGCACCAACCGGACATAGATCCACAACGTTACCGGCGTAATCATTCTCCAGCTTTTTGCCGGGGACGTTCATGAGCTCGGTGCTGCCGCTGTGGCCGAAAATTCCGAGTTCATCGGTGCCGGCGATTTCGCGGCAGAAGCGGACGCAGCGCGAGCACAGCACGCAACGCTCGCTGTCGAGCACGACCGTGGGGCCGATGTCCTGGACTTTGTGCTTGCGAGCCTTCTCGACGAGATCGACGCGACTGTCGTGCAGACCGTACTCCATATAGTAGTTCTGCAAATCGCACTCACCGGCGTCGTCGCAGATCGGACAGTCGAGCGGGTGGTGCTGCAGATAGAACTCGAGCACGGAGCTGCGCAGCTTATGAACGGATTCGGTCCTGGTGATGACCTTCATACCGTCTGCCGCCGGGGTATTGCAGCCGATCACGATACTCTTGCGGCCATTCTGCTCGACTTCCACCTGACACATGCGGCAGGAGCCGACAATCGCGAGCCCCGGATGATAGCAGTAATGCGGGATCTCGGCGTTGAGCTGCTTGGCCGCTTCGATCAGGTTAGTTCCGGCAGGAACTTCAACCGGCCGACCATCTATTTCGATATGAGGCATCTTGGAACTCTATTCGCGGATCAGCGCCTCGAATTCGTGGCGGAATTTTTTGAGATAGCTCTTCGTGGGCCAGGCGACAGCCTGTCCGAGAGCGCAGATCGTCTTGCCGTCAATGTTGTCGGCAAGTTCGTACATGTCGTCGAGGTCGCGCTTCTTGCCTTTGCCTTCAACGATTCGCGTGGCCAGCCGCAAGAGCCAGCCGGTGCCTTCGCGGCAGGGCGTGCATTGGCCGCAGCTTTCATGAGCGTAGAAGCGCGCCATCCAGATCATTAATTTGGGGATCGAAATGGTTTCATCGATCACCATGACGGCCGCGCTGCCGAGCATCGAACCGGCGGCAGCAACGGATTCAAAATCGAGTTTGAGTCCGGTACATTCGTCAGCGGTCAGGATATGCGATGACGAGCCGCCGGGAATAACGGCTTTGAGTTTGCGATCTCCCGTGACGCCGCCGCCGTGCTTGTAGATCAAGTCGGAAAGCAGGGCACCCATCGGCAGTTCGTACACGCCCGGTTTCTTGACATTGCCGGAGAGCGAGAACAAACAGGTTCCGCCGTTCTTAGGCGGCAAGCCGAGGTTCAGAAAGCGTTCCGCGCCCATTTCAATAATGCGCGGGATAAAGGAGAGCGTTTCGACATTGTTGACAATCGTCGGCGCGCCCCAGAGACCGACGGCGGCAGGATAAAACGGCGGCTTCAGACGCGGCCAACCCTTCTTGCCTTCGAGCGATTCGATGAGCGCGGTCTCTTCGCCGCAAATGTACTGACCGGCGCCGTTATGCAGATGGACGCTGCACGACCAATCGGTGCCGAGAATTTTCTTGCCGATATAGCCCTTGCTCTGCGCTTGCGCGATGGCTTTCACCATCACGTTCCACGGGTAATAATACTCGCCGCGGATGTAAATGTAAATGCGCTCGGCTTGAACCGTGTAGGCACAGATTAACGCGCCTTCCAGCAGAAGGTGCGGATCGTACTCCATGATGAGCCGGTCTTTGCAGGTCCCCGGCTCGGACTCATCCGCATTGACGCAGACGTAGCGCGGGAACTTGTCTTTCGGGACGAAGCTCCACTTCATGCCCGCGCTGAAACCGGCGCCGCCGTGACCGCGCAGCCACGAATTCTTGACTTCGGTGATGATGTCTTCGCGCTTCATCTTCACGGCCTTCTTGAGCTGCGAATAGGCTCCGCGCTTCATGGCGACGTCAATATCAGTCATGCCGGGGAAACCGAAGTTGCGTGAGACCACGCGAACCGTCCCATTCGTACCCGACTTCGTCGAGGTCTCCGGACTCATGCCGTTACCTCTCCGGCGACGTTGCCGAGCAGCGGAGTCGGATGATCGGGCGCAACCGGATTGCCGGAACGAATACCGCTGACAATCGCATCGAATTTCTGTGACGTGAGCTGAAAGTATTGATCTTCATTGACCAGCATCATGGGCGCCCACGAGCAGCCGCCAAGACACTCCGCATATTTCAACGTGAACAAGCCATCCGTCGTAGTTTCGCCGTTATGAATGCCCAGCGATTTCTCGATGTGCTTCTGGAGATCCTCCGCGCCGACGAGACAGCAGGAAATATTGTGACAAAACTGAATCAGATACTTCCCGATCGGCTCGGCGCGCATCATCGAGTAGAAGGTGAGCACTTCGCGCACCTTGACAAGACTCACACCGACGGACTCCGCCAGCCAGCGCTCAGCCTCAGGCGAGATGTATCCCAATTCCTTTTGGGCTTCAAACATGAGCGGGACGAGCGCCGCTTCCCGGTGTTCCGCCGGGTAACGGGAGAAAATCTCGTCCGCCCTTTTCGCCAAAGTTTCGGGGATGTTCATGAAAAAAAAATCGAAATTCGAAATTCAAGCCAGGGACTTTCCGGCAGGGTCGGGGTCTCGATGTGCATTCGATCTCATGCTGCCGACCCTGCTCGGCGAATAATAATCAATGATCCAGTTCGCCGGCGATCATGTTAATCGAGCCGAACGTAGGGATGATGTCGGCAATCATGGAGCCGTTAATCATCTCAGGAATGGCCGCCGTGAAATTGTAGCACGGCGGACGCACGCGGCAGCGCCACGGTTTGTCGTTGGCGCCGTCACGGGATTGCTCGTCGGGATAGCTGACGATATAGAAACCAAGTTCGCCATTGCCGCCTTCGACCGCGAAATACGATTCGCCTTCCGGCACACGAATGCCGTGACCGTACATGATCAGCTTGAAGTGATTCATGAGGCCTTCGATATTGCCGTACGTGTCTTTCTTGGCAGGCAGAACGACGTGCTTGTCACTCGACGAAACCGGGCCGCCGGGAATCCGGGCCACGCACTGCTCAAGGATGCGGCAGGATTGCTCCATCTCTTCCATACGGACGAGATAGCGATCCATATTGTCACCGTTGCGGCCAACCGGAACGACCCAATCGAGATCCTTGTAAATCAGATACGGGTAGTCTTTGCGCACATCGTAGTCCACACCGGTGGAACGCAGACAGGGGCCGCTCCAACCCCAGGCAATGGCGCGTTCGGGACTCATCACGCCGACGCCCTGCATGCGCTCGGTGAAGATGCGATTGTAGGTGAGCATGATGTCGCACTCTTTGAGAATCGTGCGAACTTCTTTCACCATCCACAGCACTTTGTCGAGCCAGCCTTCGCGCAGATCGTACGGCATGCCGCCGACGCGCGTGGAATTGGGTGTGACGCGGCCGCCGCAGTAGTCCTCGATCAGCTCATAACAGTACTCACGGCCTTTGATCATGTACAGGAAGACCGTGAAAGCGCCGAGTTCCATGGCGGCGGCGCCAACGCACGTGAGATGATCGGCAATGCGCGAAATTTCGCAGAGCAACGTACGGACGTACTGGCCGCGCGGCGGCAGTTCGACGCCGAGCAGCTTCTCCACCGCCATGCAATAGCCGACATTATTGATACAGGACGAAACGTAATTCAGGCGGTCGGTATAAATGATCGCCTGATTCCAGGTGCAGTGCTCCGTGTGCTTTTCAAACGCGCGATGCAAGTAGCCAATCTCGATTTCCGATTCGATGATGTGTTCACCCGAGAGCTTGGTGAGGATGCGAATCACGCCGTGCATCGCGGGATGCGACGGCCCGACGTTCAGCATCATTTCCTGCTCGTGGAGTTCCGGCACGTTTTCGTCCACCGGAGTGGGAATGGCTCGATCGTCCAGTATCGTCATGGTATGAAATTCTCAGTCAGGGGCCGTGTTCAGCGAAAACGCGCGGCATTGGTGAAATCGCCCGGCCGCGGTGTACGCTCGCGTCGGGATGACATCGGGTTTTGCTCCTCGTAGCCATCCACCCAGAAGTTGTCTACGTGGGCGATGCCGTCTTCATCGGCCGGCGAGGTATAAGCCGAAACTTGATCGATGTAGTCCTGAGAGTAATAGAAGTATTCGTCCGAGACGAGTTGTTCGCCGTTCAGGTAGAAATCAAACCGATCGGTCTCACAGTCGAAGTCGAAGCGGACATGATACCACTCATCGGGCGTGTAATCACCGACGACGTCATAAAAATTCAGATAGACATCGCCGTACCTGAACATGACCATCGCCGCGAGATAGGAACTACTGGGGCCGCCGACCCACATCCAGAGGCCCGGGCCGGGGCGCAGATCCGCTTCAACACTGCCGCTGTAAAGATCACCGATATAACCGGCTTGCGACTCGATCCCGGCCGTGTAGTCATAGACGGAATCAATCAACGCGCAGCCTTTGACGCCGGTTGCCGCCACGTTCCAGATTTCGACTTTGGTTTCATCGTCTTCGCCGGTCCATACATCCCAAATCACGTTTGACGTAAACGTGCCGAGCGCGTAGGATTCAAATCCGTCATTGATCAGAGCCGGGGCAAACACATTGATGGTCGTGCGCGGCGACATGACGAAACCAATTTGTGCATAGACTTGCGTTTGACCGGTGCGATTGGCAATGAACATGCCGGGCGTCGCAAAAATACCGCAGTCCGAGTTTGTGCTGATCCACGTCGCGCGGCTCGTCAGGTCCTGAGAGCCATGACCTTCAACCACGGCCGTCGTTGTGAACTGCAGGGTGTCGTTACGATCCAGAGTATCGGCGACTTCGGTCGGACTAATGTCCAGCGACAAGACGTTCCAGATTTCGACGCCGGCGATTCCCGTGTGCCCGGCGAGACTCGTCACAGCATGGTACTGTCCCGGCGCCGTGGCGACAAAGACACCATTCATGATGTGCAGCAGCGCGAGCGAACTTGAAGACCACCACGAGGCGCGGTCGCTTACCGGCAGCGAGCCGGTGATGTACGTCGTAGCAATCGCATCAAACTTCACCGTGTCCAGCGGCAGAGAAGGACACGAGGTGAGTTGCTCGCAGCTGACGGCAAGGATGCTGTCCACCGTCATCACGACCGGGAAGCTGTTGATGCCGGCGAGACTCACGCTGACGGCGGCTTGGCCACAAAACTGAGCGTGAAGGATATTATCAGGAGTCACAGTCAGGATATTCGGCGCTGTGAACGTCCACACTCTCTCGACTTGCGATGAGACCGAGACTTCGTAACCACCACTCAAACGAGCACGCACATCCACCGCGCACTCTTCTCCACCCAGAAGCAGGTTTTGTGCAGGGTAAAGCGCGACGGCCTCGAGCGTACTCACGCGCAGCGTATCGGTGATGGTCCAGCCGTCGTTGCTGGTCACGCGGATTTCGCCGACGCCCGAGCGCTGCGCACGGAAGACACCGTTGGCGTCAACGGATGACCAAGACGGATCCGTGATCGACCACGTAACCCGATCCGTCCAGTCCTGTTCCGCCGAGTAATTGAACTGCGCCATGCAGCGCAGCGGAATATCGATTCCCGGGACAAGCGGATACCCGGCGGGCACGACGATACGCAGGCCGGTCACGTAGTAGGGATCCTGCGTGACGGTGGTATCGCTTGACAGATCGCAGCTCCCAATCACGAAAACCGTCGAGATCAGCAGTACGGTGAGAAAGAACGCATGAGTTGCTTTCATGGTGTCCTCCCGGACACGGAAGTGGTTGGAGTTTACGTATGCTGCGCCAACGCGCAGAAAAAGTTACTGGTCTTTCGGGCCGATGCGCGGCTGGCGATGGCGGAGCGGATAGTCCTTGCGCAGCGGATGTCCTTCAAAGCCTTCGTAGAGCAGGATGCGAGTGAGGTTCGGATGACCGGTGAACTTCACGCCCATCATGTCCCACACTTCGCGCTCAAGCCAGTTGGCGATCGGCCAGAGCGAAGTCAGGCTTTGTAGTTCAGGGTGCAGCTCATCCGACTGAACCTTGATGCGCAAGCGCGCCTTGGTGGACAGGTTCATGAAGTGATAGACGATCTCAAAACGCGGCTTGCGCGGCTGATAGTCCACACCGGTCAGGTCCACCAAAAAGTTGTAGCCATGCTCATCGCGAAGCAGCTTGGCAATGTCAAAGATATGCGCGCCGTCCACGATCATCGTGCGGTCGCCGTGCATGGCGTGCCAATCGAAAACCGCGCCGGCGAACTTTTTCTCGATGGCGAGATGCTCGGGGAATTTTTCCGTGCTCACGCGTTCACCTGTTTGGTGTTCTGGATCATGTCCTGCAATTTGAGCAGGCCGTCGAGCACGGCTTCGGGGCGCGGGGGACAGCCGGCAATGTAGATATCCACGGGGATGATCAGATCAATCCCCTGCACGGATGCATAATCATCGTACGGGCCGCCGCAACTGGCGCACGCGCCGAACGCCACGACCCATTTGGGAGCGGCCATTTGATCATAAATGTTCTTCATGATCGGCGCGAGCTTCTGGCTGACGGTGCCGACGACCCAGAGCAGGTCGGATTGACGCGGGCTGAAGCGCGGAAACGCGGCGCCGAAGCGATCAATATCGTAATGCGAGCACGCGGTGGACATAAACTCCATGCCGCAGCAAGCCGTCACGAACGGATATTGAAACAGCGAATATTTGCGCGCCCAGCCCAGCAGCTTGTCGAACTTCGTGGTCATGATCTGACCTTGCAGCGCGGCGCTGGGATCGTACTGGTGTCCGCCGTTGAAGGATGGTTGGTTGAGTTTACGCATGACCCCCCTGTTGTCCCCCCGCGAGCAGGGGGACCCCCGAGTCAGTGTTATGTTGGCGAATGTGCAAGCGAATTACTTCCAGTCGAAGACGCGTTTCTTGGCGGCGTAGTAAAGTCCAACGAGCAGGACAACGAGGAAGATCATCATCGAGATGAACCCGACGCCGCCGAGACTGCGGAAGTCCACCGCCCACGGATAGAGGAACGCGATTTCGATATCAAACACCACGAACAGAATCGCGACGAGATAGTAGCGGATCGGAAACGGGCGAGTCGCTTCGGCTTCCACGAGCCAGCCGCACTCAAACGGCATGTCCTTGGCCGGATTCGGCTCTTTCGGGCCGAGCCACTTGGAGAGCGCGACAAACATTCCGACGAGCCCGCAGGTCGCCGCGAAGAGAAACAGAAACGAAATCAGATTGTTGTTAGAAATTTCCATCGCAAGTTCCGGCCGGGTTGCGTTTCGGTCGGGCAAGGATGCCCGACTCGGCACTTGACCCGGCTCGGCCTATTATCATTTGGCGCCGGACTCGGAGCGATAAATCACATTTTGCACGCGATACGCCAGCGGCGGCACAAGCATCAGTTGAGCCATGATGCCCGGCAGCGCAGGAACGACCAGCACCATGAGGTAGTAATGAGCCGAGCTCAGGCCGATCATCCACGCGGAAATCATGATGTAAACGAAACGGCCGGCGATCATCGCCACAAACATGGCGGTGACCAAGGCAATGATCCGTCCCCATCGGTCATTCGCGAGCGGAAAAATCGGCATCACTCGCAGCATCAACGCCGTGACGACGGCATACGCTGCCAATTCAGGGAGCATGCGCAAGGCTTGATCGGGAGTCGGCATGCCGGTGAATCCCGCCGAAAGAGCCGGCGTCAGCGCGCCGACGGCTGCCGCTAACGGCAGCGGGAGCAGCATTCCCGCGAGAAAGACCGGGAAGTGCATCGGCAACACCACGCGGGGTGAAATGCCGAGCGGGTGGACAAAGAGCGGCAACAGGATGCCTAAAGCAATGCAGGTCGCACCGACTCCGATCGCTTCCACTCCTCGAGCCGGTGCGTAGCGCTGGCCCACCGATTTGCGACGTTCTTCACGTACTGGCACCGGAGACCGGTTTTTCTTGGCGGGGGACAACCGTTAGAGGCAGGTAAGCAAAGGGAATAAAATCAGAATCTTGCTGTAGCGGGAGAGGTGCGATTTGACCGTTGATTCAGGAACAGGTAAGCTACGGAGAACTTTTCAAATTGTCAAGTTAAGGTATTGTGGATACTGCGCTCAGTGCGAACGCTTCTCCTCAAGGATCAGTAGGCGGTTTTTGGGCAAGGCAAAGGTCTCAAAGGCCGACCGGACGGTCTTGTAATCCGCGAGCGGAATCTTGTCGGCCTTGATCTCGGACATGGCATGCCAAGTAATGCTCTGTTGCCCCGGCTTGGCCATCAACTCGAGGTGCACGTAAGGATTATCCACAATCAACGCGGGAGCAAGATACGAAACTGTGTACGATGTCGGGATGTTCAAGACAATTTCAGTCTCCACGCGCCCTTGTGCGGGGAGGTCAACAGGGTATTTCACTTCCGGAAGACTGGGATAGAAGCCGGAAGACGCAAATCCAAACGGCGAGCCGGGAACCTCGACCAGCAGCAGGTCGTCCTGCTTCACGGCATACGCCGGGGACTCAATTCCCATTGACACGACGAAGCGTGTGGCCATATCGGCCGGATCGGACATGTCAATGTGTGTCGTTTTGCTGCCCTGACCGAAGCGTGAAACGGCGCGTTGGAAGTAGATATCGCGCTCCTGCTGCTTTTGATCTTTGAACGTGGCGCGAGCGTTGGCAGAGAAATGGCCCTTGGGTTCACAGATGACTGTGCCCGAGAGATCCCCGTTGGGTGCAAGAGTGAATTGCATGGTCGTCTTGGCGCTGCGATCCTCGATTCGGGCGGGCGGGATCTTGGCGAGCAGCGGCGCGCCATGAGTCAGGATGCAGGCCTTGCCGTAGGAACGGCTGAACGGCAATTCGCCGGGAGAATAATATTCCAAGGTTGGATCGAGCCAGATGGTATCCAGGCCCAGCGGTACCGCCAGAATGATGTGGGAGAATTGTCCGAGGACGGGCAGGTCGGAGAACTGTGCCTTGCTGTTCGTCACAATGACCGGAATGCTCTCCACACCATACGATGCCAGTAGTGCACTGAGCAAAACGGCTTTGTCACGCGGGTCGCCGTATTTATTCTGCCAGACGCGGTCGGCCGTGTTGGGCTCGTAACCGACTTCACCCAAGTCGAGGTAGACGTTGCGGATGTTGTGCTGAACAAAGTAGGTCGCGTTCATGACGGCAGGAATTCCACTTAGTTCCGGCGCGGTGACACTCTGGAAGCCGGACGTAGCCACGGATGCAGAATCCGTTTTTTCGAGGAAACGCTCCAATAGATAGAGATCAAGTTCTTCCCAGTTTGCGAACGTTGTCCAGAGCAGACGCGGGACAAGATCTGAGAGACCGACCGAGTTCGGTTCCACAATGATCTGTTCGAGATCACGGAATTCCCAAGTGTAAATGGTGCGGCCGTCTTGCTTTGTCACTGCGGGTTGACGGTCGGAATTCTGCATCTCATACTGAATCCGGCGAGTGGGCGGCGTGGAAATGATCAGCGCTTCGTACAATGACGGTTCGAGGTCGCCAAAGAGCGAAATGCCATCGGTAAACGGATCTTCGGGCGGCTTGCTGCCGGGTTTTGGATCGAGGAAGTAGTGGAAATGAATGGCGGCGCCGACGGCCAGGCCGGGAAAGCTGACGTTCTTCTGTTTGAGCTGCGCATAAGCGGAGGCCCATTGCACTTCCGGTGCGCTCGTGAGCGTAAACGCGTCCGGCTCGGGGTCAATCCACGTTCCGTCAGGCAGACGGGTCTTCGCGACTTCAATGATGACCGTGTCTTTATCGGCATCGAATCGCACCGATTGATCACCTAACCGGTCCTTGGCACGCTCGTCAAGAATCTTCCAGATGAATTCGCGCTCAATGTGCCGGCGACCATCGTCATCAATCGTGACTTTCTTCACGTCATAGAGTAGGATGGCCGAGGCTTGCGGGTAGCGATCCAGACCGGGAGCATTCGCGATCAAACTGTCGGCATTGGGAGCCGCAAGGGCAGCGGCGACAGTAAGAAGGAGGACGATGGGAATCAGAGGGTATTTCAAGAAACGACCTCGTAAGGAATGACTTGAGAATCTGCGCAGATTTGCGTATTCTCTGGCATGTCGTGGGAATACGTGTTGATACCGGCAGTCGCGCTGTCCGCGTCACTGCTAACATTCTTCTCGGGCTTTGGGCTGGGGACGCTGCTGCTTCCGGCCTTTGCGGTCTTCTACCCTACTCCGCTGGCAGTGGCGGCGACCGCCATCGTTCACCTCGCGAATAACCTCGTCAAGTTCAGCCTGTTGGCGCGCTTTGCGCGACGCGACGTGTTGATCCGGTTTGCCATCCCGGCGGTCGTTGCAGGAATCGCCGGAGCATGGCTGCTCACTCGGTTGGGTGACATGCCGCCGATTGCGACCTACTCACTGGCCGGAAAGACGTTTGCCGTCGAGCCCGTGAGCGTTGTGGTCGGCATTCTGATGATGACGTTTGCGCTGATCGAGTTTCTGCCGAAGCTTGAACAGATGCAATTGTCACCGCGCTGGCTGCCCCTTGGCGGACTGCTCTCCGGCTTCTTTGGCGGTTTGTCGGGACTTCAGGGAGCGCTGCGCGCCGCCTTTCTGGCGCGCACGGGCATGGACGGCAAAGAGTTCATCGGAACTTCAGTGAGCATTGCCGTGGCGGTCGATCTGGTGCGGCTCTCGATTTATCTTACAACGCAGGCACATGATTTCAAAAGCTTGCTTCAGCACGGAGATGGATCGCTGCTCATCGCCGCGATTCTGGCCGCACTGGTTGGCACGATGATCGGCAAGAGTCAATTGAAGAAGATTACGATTGGCGCGATTCGGACGTTAGTGGGTATCTTACTCTTTGTGTTAGGCGCGCTGCTGGCGACGGGAATCATCTGACGGGCAGCCACATAGGGCTGCCCCTACTCTGCTCCTATCCCTTCGTTAGGACCACTTGGCCGCGGGACATGGTTTCGCTCTTCTGCAGCAAATCCTGCAACTGATGGTAGCGATCCAGCGGAATGTCAAGCGTCGAAAAATCGAGGACGCGGCGTACGCGGAGGGTGTTGCCCTTGGATTCAAAGTCGCGGGCGAGGCGGAAGTCGCCGTAATTCACGTCCACCTTTTCAGGCAGGCTGCGAACTTTCAGACCTTTTGGATAGGTGACCGTTTCTTCGCCGCGCACGGCAAAGGTTGTCATCAAGCGCAGATCGAAACGGCGCGCGGTCAATTCGGAACCATGCAGCAGCCCCCCGGTGATCAGATCGAGCATGCCCGCTTGTCCGGGGGCCTGAAAGACGGCATACTTGCCGGCGGGGATTGAGTAATCCTTGGCTGCGAACGAAAGCTTGATCTCGACGGGCATCGAGAAGTCCATGAAGTCCGTGAACTCGATTTGCTCAATGATGGCCGTCGGCGAAATGCCTTGGACGATGCGCTTGAAGAGATTTTCCCGCTCTTCGGGTGGAAGCGACTGCAGGTAACCGCGCAGAGCAAGGTCAGGCAAACCGCGCGTCGAAATCGTGATGTCGGAATGAAACGTGCCGGATTCATCAAGCCTGCTTGCTGCACTGACCTGATAAAGGTTTTTCTCAGAAGGCTCGATCGGCGTCCACGCGAGATCCTCGCCCTGCTCATTGCATACCAAGACGGCGCGATCCTGCTCATTGGCAGCCATGTACTCCACAGTTTTCTCCACCGTCGGATCGACGTAGAACGTACTATCGCCTGCATGAACAGCAACGACGGCATGATTGAATTGATCCACCGGGATCTCGCCGTCAATCTTCCATGAGGGATTCATCAACGTAATGTCGGATCGAATCCCGGCTTCGCGGAGCATGGCAACCATCAGGGCGGCTTTGTCGCGGCAGACGCCATACTTGTTGCGAAACGTGACCGCCGCGGATTCCGGTTTGTAGCCGGCTTTGCGGCCCGTCAGGGCGGTTTCAACGTAGCGGATGTCATTCGAGACAAAGTAGAAAATGGCGCGCAGCTTCTCATCGGCGGTACGCTTGTCCTTGGTCAGCTCGTTGACCATCGCGCGGATTTCATCATTGGCGACCATTGTCGTCTCGGCCAGATCGTTATACCACCGGGACCACGTTTCCCAGTCTTTAACCGTTGTGACCAGCAGTTGGGGAGTGACTTCGGGCGTCGGCGGCATGCCCGGCTCCGGCACCAGTTGAGGAATGTAGGCCGAACTCCAGACGTGGGTCGTCACGCCATCGCGCGTGCTTTTGGAATACGGAATCTCGCCGCTGCGCGCCTTCCAATGCAGCTCCATGCGCTCGGGGACGGCGACTTCGACGTATTTCGCCATGATCGGGTCGCTGTGCTGGAAGTACTCGGTCAGATCGAATTGTCCGTCCATCGGGGCTTCGCGCGTGACTTCGCGGAGGATGACTTCGATCTCAGCGCCTTTCTGCAGTTCCGGAAATGTGATGATTTTCTCGCGGACATTGTCGAGGAAGAACTTGCCGAACGCGGGCATCGGGACGTCTTTGATCGCTGACGTGTCCACTTCAACGACCTGACCGCCGGGCAGATGCACACGCGCCGCAACAACCTCGATGGTATCATACCCGAGATTGTACACAGATACGTCTTGCGCGTATTGGCGAATGGCACGGTCGGTGAGCACAGCCACGCGGTAATGGCGAAGCGCCGTGGACTTGCCGTCGGCCGCCACGTTCACCGACGTGCAGTCGAACTTCACGATGGCGTTGGATTCTTCGAACGGAAACTTGAGTGGCGCCGGGCCGGGCGGCTCGTTTTGAGCGAAAACGCAGCTGACAAACCCAAGCGCGAGCATCAGAATACAGCGAAACATGGAAACCTCTGGTATCTATCTTTCTAATTGTACTGAGTTTTTGGGCAAGAAGCAAGGGGAAGAAATCTCGAAATTCGAAACTCGAAACTCAAGTCAGAGGCAATGAGGGCGATAATGATCATACGGTGCAAGATCCTCGCACCGAATTGGGCCGATATCGTCGCTTGACTTTGGAAGGGAGATTTTGTATAATTAATGTCTTGCCCGACTCTTAGAGGTCGAGATCTCGACTTCGTCGGACGATTGGGGCAGTAGCTCAGCTGGGAGAGCACCACGTTCGCAACGTGGGGGTCGGCGGTT
>CAYJKM010000030.1:0-13835 GCA_964370805.1 uncultured Alphaproteobacteria bacterium
CTCCTAAGGTCAACCCCCCTGTGGTCCCCCCGCAAGCAGGGGGATTACAGATTGGAGATAAGTTATCTCATTTCTCGGAGGACGGACGAGAGGCCGTTCTTCGTAATCGTTTTGAGGCCGCGCGCACTGATGCGAAGGGTGATCCACTGTTCGGTTTGCTCATCCCAGACGCGCTTGGTGCGCAGATTGGGGAGCTGCCATTTGCGGGTTTTATTATTCGCGTGACTGACACTGTGCGCTTTGTGCCGCGAGCGGCCGGTCACCGGACAGATTCTGGACATGATTACCGTTCTCCTTAATACGCTTCGGCGTCGGTGACGTAAGGCAGCAGTGCGATCAAGCGCGCGCGTTTTACGGCCTTCGTAAGTGCACGCTGCTGGGTATTCGTCAGGCGAGTCAAGCGGCGCGGGAGAATGCGACCCTGCGGCGACATCATCTTCTGCAGCAGCTTGACATCTTTGTAGTCGATAAAATCAATGCGATGTTCTTCGAGGTACGACGGCTTGCGCTGCGTCCCTGTGCGGAGTCGCGATGTGGGACTGGTGCGGCGCGTATTGCGGCCGCCGCGGCGTCCTCCCGGTCCTGATCTCCCTCCGGTACGTCCGGCTCCTCCGCCGGGTCTGCCTTGCCCTGGTCTTGGTGGCACGAAAAAGAATCCTCTTATCGTTTCTTCAAAAGCCTCAAAATATAAGACTTTCGAGTCAAAGTGTCAAGCCCCTTGGCTAACGTTGCGGCGAGGCTAATAAGGTCGACCGACGCATGAAGAGGCAGAGGCCGGGTCTCCAGCGCAATAGAGGTGCCAAGACGGCTGTTTGTGAAATCCGGTAACAACTTGATCTGCAAATCGAGACAAGTGCTCATCTTATCCTCACAAATCGCTAACATGCTATGGAATATACAATAACACTTGCGATGCTGGTTTATGTTCTGTTTTCAAAGGATTAACAACAGTTTTCCACAAATTGCAAAAAGGTCAGAGCGCTATTGACAACGTAGGTCAGCAGGGCTATATTAGGCGCCACAACATGCCACAACATGTTGTGGTTGGCTGCTACCCTCCGTTTAGATCCAGTAGAACACGTCTCGACCTCCCGGAGTCCGACCGGAATTACCCAATTTGGCCGGAGCGTGACGTACTCTCTGTGAAAACCGATGATTTTTGGGGATTTAGGGAAACGATATCGTGGGTAAAGGGTTTAATAGAAAAGGGGTTAAGCACTCCTTTACCTGCACCGCACATGGTTACTGATGCTTGTCGGTCGCCGCACGACTGAACCATAAGAGGAGATTAACAAGTTGAAATTCGAGCGCCGTTACACCCGAGAACACACAGATGTCTTCGATGAGTTTTCATTTATTTCGTGGACATCTCGGTTGACTGAAGCGGACGGCAAAGTTCTTTTTGAGGCGCGCGATATTCTAGCGCCGGAGTCCTGGTCGCAGGTGGCGGTGGACGTGCTCGCGCAGAAGTATCTTCGCAAGGCCGGAGTCCCGGCTGCCACGCGCCCGGTGCATGAGGAGGGCGTTCCCGTCTGGTTGCAACGGAGCGAGCCGGACTGGGATGTATTAGAGAAACTTCCGGAAGACGCGCGCTTCGGCAGTGAGCGTGACGCGCGGCAGGTCTTCCGCCGTTTGGCCGGCTGCTGGACCTATTGGGGTTGGAAGCACGGCTATTTTGACAGCGAGCAGGATGCGCGAGTGTTCTTCAATGAGCTGCGCTACATGCTCGCCGCCCAAATGGCCGCACCGAACAGCCCGCAGTGGTTCAACACCGGCCTTTTTTGGGCCTATTCCATAGGGGGACACGCCCAGGGGCACTATTTCGTGAACCCGGTGACGGGGGAGCTTGAGAAGTCCAACAGCGCCTATGAGCGGCCGCAGCCGCATGCGTGCTTCATCCAGTCGGTGAAAGACGACCTCGTGAACGAGGGCGGGATCATGGACTTGTGGGTTCGCGAGGCGCGGTTGTTCAAGTACGGCTCGGGGACGGGCACCAATTTCAGCGCCATTCGCGGGAATGACGAGGGCCTTTCCGGCGGCGGCTTCAGCTCCGGATTAATGAGCTTTTTGAAGATCGGCGACCGCGCAGCGGGAGCGATCAAGTCCGGCGGCACAACACGCCGCGCCGCCAAGATGGTTTGCCTGGACATTGATCATCCCGACATTGAAGACTTTATCAACTGGAAAGTCATCGAAGAGCAGAAAGTCGCGAGCCTGGTGGCGGGATCGAAGCTGTGCGAAAAGCACCTGAATGCGATTCTGAAGGCGGCACACTCGCCCACGATAGAACCGGAGCTGCGGCTGGACCTGCACGCCAATGAGCAGTTGCGGCTGGAGGTGGCGCGGGCGCGCAGAGATTTCGTTCCGGCGGCTTACATACAGCGGGCGATGCAGCTGGCGGGGCAGGGATTCACGAATTTGCGCTTCGAGACCTATGACACCGATTGGAACAACAAAGCCTATCAGACGGTCTCCGGCCAGAATTCGAACAACTCGATCCGGGTACCGAATACGTTTATGCACGCGGTGGAGCGCGACACGGCGTGGAGCCTGACGGCTCGCACTACTGGCGACGTCACGAAGACCGTGCGCGCGCGAGGGTTGTGGGAAGACATTGCGGAATCGGCGTGGCAATGCGCGGATCCGGGCGTTCAGTACGACACGACGATTAACGAATGGAACACGTGTCCGAATGACGGACGAATCAACGCATCGAATCCGTGCAGCGAGTACATGTTCCTCGATGACACGGCGTGCAATCTGGCCAGTTTGAATTTGATGCGCTTTCTGGATACGCAGGCGCGGCGCTTTGACATCGTGAGTTTCCGCCACGCGGTGCGCATTTGGTCTGCGGTGCTGGACATTTCCGTGCAGATGGCGCAGTTCCCCTCGAAGGAGATTGCGCTGCGCTCGTGGGAGTATCGCACGTTAGGGCTGGGTTACGCGAATCTCGGTACGCTCTGCATGGTGATGGGGATGCCGTATGACAGCGATTCCGCGCGGGCGTGGAGCGGGGCGATCACGGCGCTGATGACGGGCGAAGTGTATCGCACGTCAGCGGAGATGGCGCGGCAGATCGGCGCGTTTCCGGCGTACGTTCGCAACCGCGACGCAATGCTGCGCGTGATCCGCAATCATCGCCGGGCTGTTTATAACGGTTCGCTGGATTCGTATGAAGGGTTGACCACGATCCCCATGCGCCTGCATTACGATCTTTGTCCGATGGATCTGGTTGAGGAAGCGCGGATCGTGTGGGATGAAGCGCTGGCTTTGGGCGAGCAATCGGGTTATCGCAATGCACAGGCGACCGTGATCGCTCCGACGGGAACGATCGGCCTCCTGATGGATTGCGACACGACGGGAATCGAGCCGGACTTTGCGCTGGTGAAGTACAAGAAACTCGCCGGCGGCGGCTACTTTCGGATTATCAACAGCGCGGTGCCGCTGGCGCTCGAAGGGCTCGGCTATGCCGAAGACCAGATCCGGCAGATCACGCAGTACGTGCGCGGCACCGGCATGCTGGACGGCGCGCCGCACGTCAATCGAGATACGCTGCGGCAAAAGGGGCTTTCCGATGAGGCGCTGAACAAGATCGACGACGCGCTGAAGGGAGCCTTTGACATCACGTTTGCGATTACGCCCTGGGTGATCGGCACGGACGTCGTCAAGAATGATCTGAAGATTGCGGAAGAGCAGCTCAAGGCGGCCGGCGGCGACTTGCTGACGGCCCTGGGTTTCAATCGCACGCAGATTCGCGCGGCGAACGACTTCATCTGCGGCCGGATGACGATTGAAGGCGCGCCGCATCTCAAGCCTGAGCATTTGCCGGTGTTTGATTGCGCGAATCAATGCGGCGTGTACGGCAAGCGGTACATTCCACCGTTCGCGCATTTGCACATGATGGCGGCGGCGCAGCCGTTTATCAGCGGCGCGATTTCAAAGACAATCAATCTGCCGGCGCACGCGGCAGTGGAAGACATCAAGGATTGCTACTACCGCGGCTGGAAGCTGATGCTGAAAGCGCTGGCGTTGTATCGCGACGGATCGAAGCTGTCGCAGCCGCTCAACTCGGTGGTGGAAGAGATCGCCGCGGCCGGCGAAGAGATTTCAGACAGCGACCGCGCGGCGGCCATTCGCCACATCGCCGAGACGGCGGCAAGGCAGGCGCAGCGATACCGGCTGCCGGATCGGCGCTCGGGTTATACGCAGAAGGCGCGGATCGGCGGGCACAAAGTCTATTTGCGTACGGGCGAATACGAAGATGGGACATTGGGCGAGATCTTCCTCGATATGCACAAAGAGGGCGCGGCATTTCGCAGCCTGATGAACTGCTTTGCGATTGCGATTTCACTTGGTCTCCAGCACGGCGTTCCGCTGGACGAATACGTGGACGCGTTTGTGTTCACGCGGTTTGAGCCGAACGGCATGGTAACCGGAAATGAGCAGATCAAGAGCGCCACGTCGGTGATTGACTACATTTTCCGGGAACTGGCGATCACGTACCTGGACCGCGCGGATCTTGTGCATGTGGATCTGCATGCGGAGTCGATGCGCAGCGACATGGTTTCGGGCGCGGATCACGACGACGAAGATATTGCCGTGCCGCCGAATGTGCATGACAAGCTCGAGGAAAAGCCGGCTCCGCCGCAGACGACAGAGGGAAGGCTGGCGACGCCGCTGGCCGAATCCCCGCGCGTGCAGAAGCCGCAGAGCGAGCACGTGAAGGTGGGGGTGGGCAACGGGCACACGCACAAGGTGCAGCTCGTGCAAGAGGCACGCATGAAGGGCTACGAGGGCGACCCGTGCTCGAACTGCGGCCAGCTCACGATGGTGCGCAACGGCACCTGCCTCAAGTGCCAGTCGTGCGGCGAGGCCAGCGGGTGCAGTTGATCGTCTGATCCTGATAAGTTTCGTTTCCTTGCACTGAAACGTAAAGCAGGAAGAAGCACGGCGCAAGCCGTGCTTTTTCATTGCGTAACTGCCGGTAGGCCTCTATTTGAGTGCCATCGGGAGTTGATTTTGTCCCATATTTCACTATCTTATTACGATAGTGTTAAGAAGCCGGGAAACGAATTATGCGACTCGATAGAATTCTGCAGGCGCTGCTGCCCAAGGACGAGAAGTTCTATGGGATGTTCGAAGAATCCACCAAGAACATCGTACTGGCGGCCAGCGCCATGATGAACTTGCCGGTAGCCGAGCCGGACGAGCGGCCCCAGATTGTAGACGAGATCAAAGAGTATGAGCATGAAGGCGACCTGATCACGCATCGGATCTTCTCCGAACTCAGCGCAACGTTTGTGACGCCGTTCGACCCGGAGGATATTCACGTGCTGGCCTCGGCGCTGGACGATATTCTCGACAACATCGACGGCAGCGCGGGGCGGTTCATGCTCTACAAGATCAAAGAGACTCCCCCGGACATGCTCCGGCTGATCCGCTCGCTGCATGGCTCGGTGCTGGAACTTCAGAAGGGCGTGCAGATGCTGCGGCGGCTGCACCGGAGCGAGGAACTGCGCCGCGTGATCGAGCGCATCAACGAATATGAAAACGAAGCCGACGATATTTTCGAAGGTGCGATTGCCGGATTATTCGATTCGCACACGGATCCGATCGAGATCATCAAGCTGAAAGAGATCTACGTTGCACTTGAGACGGCCACTGACAACTGTGAAGACGCCGCGAACGTGCTCGAGACGATTCTGATCAAGCACGCCTGACCGCACCTGCCATGACGATCCTCGTCCTGACGATCATATTCGTCGCCTTCGTTTTCGATTTCCTGAATGGATTTCACGATTCCGCCAACTCGATTGCGACGGTGGTCTCGACGCGCGTACTGACGCCGCGCAAAGCCGTGCTATGGGCCGCCTTCTTCAACTTAGTCGCGGCCTTTATGTTTGACGTGCACGTGGCCAAGACCATTGGCAAGGGGTTGATTGATCTTGGCGCCGTCAATGAGTTCGTGATTCTGTCCGGCCTGTCGGGCGCGATTGCGTGGAACATCATCACGTGGTATTTCGGGATTCCGTCCAGTTCGTCCCATGCATTGATCGGCGGATACGCCGGCGCCGCGGTAGCACACAGCGGGTTCGACTCGATCATTTATGCGGGCTGGACAAAGACGCTGCTGTTCATTGTCATCGCGCCGGTGATGGGCATGGTCATGGGATTTATCCTGATGGGCACGGTACTATGGATTTTCCACAGCCGCGCCGAATCCAACGTGAATCGGCTGTTTCGGCGGCTGCAACTGGTATCCGCCGCCGCCTACAGTCTTGGACATGGCACGAATGACGCGCAGAAGACCATGGGCATCATCACGAGTCTGCTGGTCACAGCGGGAGTGTTGAAGACCTTTGACGTGCCGTTTTGGGTGATCATATCTTCGCACTTTGCCATTGCCATGGGCACGCTATTCGGGGGATGGCGGATTGTGAAAACGATGGGGCAGAAGATCACAAAACTCAAGCCCGCGATGGGATTCGCCGCTGAGAGTGCAGGCGCCATCACGCTGCTGGTCACAGCCTTCAGCGGCATCGCCGTCAGCACGACGCACACGATCAGTGGCGCGATCATGGGCGTTGGAGCGACGCGGCGAGCGTCAGCGGTGCGCTGGGGTTTGGCGGGAAACATCGTGATCGCGTGGATTCTAACGATCCCGGCTGCCGCTATCATTGGAGCCGTCGTGCAGATACTGATGAACTTCATTGATTGAACCGTGCTAATGAATCCACATGAAAAACGCGGAATCACTTCCGCGTTTTTGCTATGCTTAACATGAGTGGTTCAAGATTGGGCGGCGCCGCGAGATCGGTGAACACGTAACGCGAGCGGATGATCCCTTGCGCGTCGATCAGAAACCAGGCGGCGTGGGGGAGATTGCCGCGGTCAAAGACGTCGTAGCCGCGCATGGCTGCCGAGGTGGAATCAGCAACCAACGGAAATGACAAGTTCAGCGAATCCTGCCACTGCAGGCTCTCCTCATGTCCGTAACCGTGAATTCCGACGAGCTTCAGACCGGCAGCGCGCAGGGAATCCGAAACGCTCTCCAGACGGAGGGCTAATTGACGGCTGAACGGATCCCATTCGAGCGAACGGAAGAAGGCAAGCACCATCGAGCTTTCCGGCTGCGAGCGGAATCCAGGGGCGAATTGGCCGCTGTCGGAGCCGACGGGCTGAAGGAGTTCAGGATTCGTCCTGCAAACCAGAGTCGCTGTGCTGCGCTTGAGTTCGAATTCGCAGCCGAGGGCTTCGGCCACGCGATTGGCGCGAATATATCCGGCACTCCCCTCGACACGGTAATCTTCCGGATCGATCATAAAGATCGGGATGCAATTCAATTGTGAGCTCAGCACGATGAGCCCGGCAGTCGTGTCGATCCGAACAGCGATGGGGATCGCTGAAAGATCATCCATATGCAAATACGATTCTTTGCGGAAGCTGAGAGCGCGGATGTGCAGGTCTGATCCGCGCCAATTCAGAGTGATCGTGTCTGCTGCCCAGATCAACGTGGGGATCAGTGGCCAAAGCAGCCAAGTGGACCGAAGTCGTCTTAAGGGTCTTAACACAAATCGGGACTCAGAGTGTCTAACCAGAAAACCAAGGGACTGTTAATATCTGAAGAATTGGGCTGATCCGCAAACCGGGGGGCAACCGCCGCCTTACCTTGATTTAGTTCAGATTTTTTATTTGATTAGAAGTTCATGAGAACTTCGCATCGAGATTTGCAGAAACGAGCGATTTGAAGAATATCCTATTGATTTTGCACAGAATACGACTGATTTTGGGATCCAAGTTCAGGTCCGGATATCCGAGGGCATGGAATTACATCGCCGTAAGCCTCGCCGTTTGGGCGATGCTGATCGCGCTGGGGTGTGCGCCGGGAGCGACGACAAAGGTCGCCGAGCAGCCCATTCCTCCTCCGGATACGTCGTTTGTCAGGGCGACGGGGGTCAGCGCAGCCGCAGGATTAGTCGTTTCCGCTCACCCGTTGGCGTCGCAGGTTGGTTTGGAGATACTCCGACAGGGAGGAAACGCGGCGGACGCGGCGTTGGCGACGCTCGCGGCATTGAACGTCGTGGAACCGCACGCATCGGGATTGGGCGGCGGCGGTTTTCTGTTTTATTATGATGCGGCGAATGACAGCTTTCATGTCATTGATTATCGTGAGCGCTCGCCGGCGCGGTTGAAAGTCTCGCCGTATTTCCGAGCGGATGACACACTGCGACTGGTGCAGCGCAGCGGCGCGACGTCGGTCTGCACGCCGGGCGCGCCAGCCGGCTGGCAGGCGCTGCATGATCGATTCGCCACAAGGCTGCTGCCGGAACTTTATGCTCCCGCCATTTTGCTGGCAGATTCCGGTTATCCCGTATCGGCGAAGCAGGCTTCACTATTTCTCGATTACATTGCGGAGCTTCAGGCCGATTCGGAGCTCTCCCATGCGTTCCTTGTGGATGGCATTCCGCCGCCGGAAGGATATGTCTTAAAGAATCCGCGGCTCGCCGAGTTATTGCGGTTCCTCTCGAAGACGCGCATTCAGAATCTCTATTATCCGCCCTACTCGACGGAAATTCTGGACGAGCTGATTGCGGGCGGCAGCACTCTGCGACAGGATGATCTGATGGCGTACCGGGTC
The DNA here is from genome assembly GCA_964370805.1 of uncultured Alphaproteobacteria bacterium. Lineage (GTDB taxonomy): Bacteria > Electryoneota > RPQS01 > RPQS01 > RPQS01 > CAYJKM01. The sequence goes on from CAYJKM010000030.1 coordinate 8,639, forward strand.
AAGGAGCGGACGCCGCTGCGCGGGTTCTATCACGGTTATGAGATCATCACCCTGCCGCCGCCATCGAGCGGCGGGACGGCACTGCTTGAAATTCTGAAGCTCGTGGAGCCGTATGATCTGAAGAGCATGGGCTACTTGAGTTCGGACTACATTCATACGTTGGCCTTGGCCACGCGGCAGGCGCTGACGGACGGTGACCGATGGGTGAGCGATCCGGATCATGATTTCGTGCCGACAGAGGCCATGCTCTCGAGCGAATGGATCGACACGGCACGCACGCATCTGATCGGGGACAGCGTTCCGGCGCGGATGCTGCCGCTTGATTCTTTGCTGGCGTTCAAGAACGGCAACACGACGCATCTTGTGGTTGTGGACAGCACGGGGAACATGGTGAGCCTTACACAGTCCATCAATTACTTTTTCGGGTCGGGCGTGCTGGTGCCGGAGTTGGGGCTGCTGATGAACAATCATATGGCAGATTTCAAATACGACAGCGTGGGCGCGAACGCGATGAAACCGCTGCGTCGTCCGACGTCCAATATGGCGGCAACGATTGTGCGCAAGGATGGGCGGCCGGTGCTGGTCATCGGCTCGCCGGGCGGGCCGCGCATTGCCGCAACGCTTGCGCAAGTGTTGATCGACGTTTTGGATTTTGACATACCCTTAGCGGAAGCGCTGAATGCTCCGCGGTTTTTTCCAGTGCGTCAGACGCTGGCCGTGGAAGCTCGAATTCCCGAGAGTGAGCTGCTTGAGCTTTCGACAAGAGGTTGGAAGATTCAGCCACTCGGCGGAATCAACAATTATTTTGGCGGAGTGCACGCCATTCAGTTTGACTCGACCACGCGTACGCTAATTGGAGCGGCAGACCCGCGCCGCGACGGTGCGGCGGCCGGATACTGAGCGATTAATGCAGAAGTCACTGTTCACATTGATTCTGATCTGTCCGCTCATTGCGCTTGGCATGCAGGATTCGGCGAGGCGACACATTGCTTACGACGAGATGGTCACCGCGGCCCGACGCGAACAGGTGGCGTTGCGCAGCCTGTATTTCCACAAGGTGGCGTTGGGTCTGGCGGACGAAAAACTCGACCCGAACCAAACCGGCGTGATCGGCGTAGAGTTTTCGGCGATCACCTCCACAATTGGCACTCTGAAATCCAAGCGCACGGCGGCCAATCCGGACTTTGCGGCGTATATCGTGCGCGAGTTGATCGATCACGGCTACACAAAAGACGACACGGTGCTGGTGACGATGACTGGGTCGTTTCCGGGAATGAACCTGGCCGTGCTGACGGCGCTGGAAACGCTGAAGATACCGTCGGTCCGCGTTGCATCCATGAGTGCGTCGAGTTACGGCGCTAATCAGGAAGACTTCACGTGGCTGCACATGGAAGACGTGCTGCATTTGGAGCGCAAGCTTCGACAGCGCAGCGATTACGTGACGTTGGGAGGAACCGGAGACGTGGGCGGCGGATTGCCGGAAGGGGGAAAGTGGAAATTGCGGCGAACGGCGGAGCGCCTCGGTTATCAGGTGATTGAGGCGAAGTCGTTGCGCAGTCAATCGGCGCAGCGCCGCAAATTGCGCGGCTCACCCGAGAAGTACAAGCTGCTGATCAATATCGGCGGGAATCATGCGATGCTGGGCAAGGGTCCGCAAGGGCGCGAGCTGCCCGGCGGCTGGAATGATCCGCGCGACTTTGCGTCCGTGAGCGGGAGCGGCGAATTCAACGGCATCATCTTTGAGTTTCTGTCGGAGGGAGTGCCGGTACTGAATCTGCTGCATATTGAGGACATCGCCAAGTCGGCGGGAATTCCGATTGACCCGCAACCGCTGCCGAAGATCGGCGAATCGCCGGTGTATTTTGAACATCCTGCACAAGTGAGCACTCCATAAGCCTTCCGTTTGATCATTTCTTCGTGGTGAATTTCACGCCCCGCAACTCTTTCCCGCGAGCACATTGATGGAAGGCTGGACACTGCTGGTCATGATTGCGGTATTGGTGGGCGGAGTCTTCTGGCTGCGCTTGCCGACGGGCATCTCGCTCGCCATTTCCGCCGCCGCAGGTGCGCTGATGGCCGGATATGGTTTTCCGGTTCGAGAGCTGGCTGAAGGGACGATGCTCTACCTCGATCCGATTCTGATTGTGCTCACGTCGCTGTTTTTCATGAACGTGTTCGACCGGTCCGGCGCGCTGGCGGCGCTGAACATTGCGCTCGTCAGGACGTTTGGGCGCTGGCCGCGATTATTGCTGATTCTGCTCACGTTCTTTGTGATGTTTCCGGGGATGCTGACCGGTCTCACCGCTCCGTGCGTATTGACGACCGGAGCCATGGTGGCGCCGCTTCTGATTCATGCGGGAGTGCCGCGCGGGCGGGCCGGCGCGTTCATCGCGACGGTGGCTTTTTTCGGGATGGTCGCGCCACCGGTGAACATCGCCGCCATGATCATCGGCAGCGGCGTTGACATGCCCTACGTCGGGTTTGACATACCGCTGCTGCTGGCGTCAATTCCGCTGGCGATTGCGTGTTCGTTTCTGATTGTCGGCAAGCACACCGCGAATCTCGGCGCAGATGATCTGATAACCGAACTGCCACCGTCACGTTATCCTGAGCACGGTACCAAGCTCTTTTTGCCATTGATTGTCCTGGTCGTGCTGCTCTTCGGCGGCAAGGCATTCCCGGAGCTGATTCCGTACATCGGGGTGCCGCTGATGTTCGTGATTGCGGGAACCATCGGTTTGTTTACCGGCGACCGCATCAGGCTGAATGACACATTGACGTGGGCGGTGCGCGAATCGCTGCCGATCATGGGATTGCTGGCGGGGATCGGGATGTTCATTGAGATTCTCACGCTGACCGGCGCGCGCGGCTTCATCGTTGTCAATACGCTCGAATTGCCGTCGTGGCTGCAGTACGCGGGCATGGCGGTGTTCGTGCCGCTGTTTGGAGGCGTGTCGGCGTACGGCTCGGCCAGCGTGCTGGGTGTGCCGCTGTTGATTTCGATGCTGGAGCAGAACGCTGTAATCGTGGCGGCGGCGCTGTCGCTACTGGCATCGGTGGGCGATTTTCTGCCGCCGACTCGATTGGCCGTTATCCTCACCGCGCCGGTTGTCAACGAGTCGTCCAATCGAATCCTGAAGTACTGCCTGATTCCGGCCGCGCTGGCAATCGCGTGGGGGATTGGCATGATTCTGCTGGCGAATCCGATCGGGAAACTGCTGGGGCTATCTTAGCCGATCAATCATGTACTACGCACTCACGCAAGTCTTGTTCTATCTCTACTGGATCATCGTGGCGGCAGCCGTGCTGTTGATTGTGCGGGAGCTGTTTCGCACAACGAGCCGGGTCGGGCAGGTTACGGCCATTCTGGCGTTGATTCCGCTGCTCCTGCGAGTGTTTTTTTTCAAATGACGACGCGGCGCGATATAATTTGGGCGTGCGGGTTGCTGCTTTGCCTGCTGGCGTTTGTGGGCTGGGCGGGGATGGAGTTTCGCAACTCGCGCGTGCCGGAGCCGCTTTACCCGCCGGCGAATTTGTCACACGTCCGGCATTTGTCCGATTACTTTGGAGGATTGAAGGGCACGCGCGGCGATGCGGATGTATTCGTATTCGAAGGCGCCGAGTCCGGTGGAACGGCGCTGGTGCTGGGCGGAACGCATCCGAATGAAGCGGCAGGATACATTGCCGCCGTCTTGCTGCTTGAGAATGCGCGCGTCAGCCGTGGTCGCTTGATTGTGGTCCCGCGCGCCAACGCGTCGGGATTCACGCATTCAGAACCCGGCGAGGCGTTTCCGCAATTCTATACGGTTGATACTCCCGCCGGACCGCGTCGTTTTCGTTACGGCAGCCGGTTCACAAATCCGCTCGATCAGTGGCCGGACCCGGAGGTCTATCTGCATTATCCGTCCAAGCAAGAGCTATCCGGTGCTGAGACGAGGAATCTGAACCGCAACTTTCCGGGTCGCGAGAAGGGCAGTTTTACGGAGCGTGTGACTCATGCGATCACGGAATTGGTGAAACGCGAGCAGGTGGATCTCGTGATTGATCTGCACGAGGCTTCACCGGAGTATCCGGTGATCAACGCCATCATTGCTCATGAGCGCGGCATGGATGTGGCGGCGCTCGCCAATCTCACGCTGCAGAGTGAAGGCATTCAGTATTCGCTTGAGCCTTCACCGGCGAACTTTCATGGTCTGACGCATCGCGAATTGGGTGACGCCACGACGACCATGGCGATTTTGATGGAAACCGCCAATCCAGTGCAAGGCCGGTTGCGCGGCAAAACCGATCCGGCGAAAGTTGTGACCGGAATTGACAATTGCTACTTGGACGCGGCGGATGCGGACCTGGTGCGCGTGCCGTACGATTCGTCGGGAATACCGTTGAGCGTGCGCGTGGGCCGGCATCTGGCCGGAGTTCACGCCTTGATCGAGTCACGCAACCTGCTGCACTCCGACCAACCGATAACCGTGGAAGGCCTTCCCTCTTATTCGGAATTGCAGACGCGAGGCCTGGGCGAGTACTTGAAGCCGAAACTGAATTGAGAACAACTTGATTACGCAGACATAAAACGATGAAAAAGATCACACTGCTTCTGTTATTGGTGACGCTTGCCTTTTCAACGGCACGGGCGGAAACCAAGCCATTTGCCGAACCCATTCTGCTGACTTCTTGCGGGCAGAGCGCGGACGCGCTCATGATGAAGGTTCTGCTGGGAAAAGACTCGCTTGCATTTGAGTATTTGCCTTCCGCTTCGGCTGCCGATCTGGCCGGACGCGGCTCACTGTTGATCGTATTGGGCGGCAGCAGCAAAGGTTTGGGTGCGGCAAAGATCAGCGCCGAGGACGAAACGGCGCGTGTGACAGCGCTGCTGGAGGCCGCCAGGCAAGCCGAACTGCCGGTGCTGGCAGTGCATCTTGGAGGCAAGGATCGGCGCGGCGCACTTTCCGATCCCTTCAACCGTCTCGGGGCCGAGCATGCACAGCGGTTGATCGTTGTCAAAGGCGGCAACGAGGACGGCTTCTTCACGACGATCGGCGAAGAGAAGTCCATTCCGATGGACACCGTTGCTTCCGGCATGAGTGTCTCGCCCGTCCTGCGCGCGATCTATCGCGGCGAGTAGTCGCTGGAATTCAGGCAACAAAGAAGCGGCCTGAGAGGAAAAAGAAGGCCCGTGGCGGTTTATTTAAATAAAAAA
>CAYJKM010000030.1:13845-20071 GCA_964370805.1 uncultured Alphaproteobacteria bacterium
TAGTGTCTCGCCCGTGCTGCGCGCGATCTATCGCGGCGAATAAACTAAGAGACTCAGGCAACAAAGAAGCGGCCTGATCTTTCGATCAGGCCGCTCGTTATTTTCATGAAGATCCTTCAGCCGGATTGCGGCTTCAGGATGACCCCCGCGCTGACGACTAAGAGATCCTTCCAGAGCTTACGCTCTGTCAGGATGACTTGCCGCCATGGCGGCAAGTCACTTGAGCATGAGCATCTTTTTCGTTTGCACGAAGTCGGGGCCGGACATGCGGTAGAAATACAAGCCCGAGCCGACGTCGATACCTTCGTTCGAACGGCCATTCCACGCAATGTGATGAACGCCGGCGATGAAGCTGCCATCAACCAGCGTCGTCACCAACTGACCGCTGATGTTGTAAACTTCAATCTTGATGTTCGATTGATACGGCACAGCGAACTCAATGCGGGTCTCGGGATTGAAGGGATTCGGATAGTTCTGGCTCAGGGCAAACTCCGTCGGTATGACGATTGGCTCACCAGTGCCCACAGCGCCCAAGCGGAATGCGGTGTCCGATGTGTCCACTACCTGAATGGTATCGATGTCAGTGTATGTGGCATCCACCAACAGACGCAGGCTGATCGTGTCAGCGCGAGTCGGCAGAGTAAATCGAATCGTATCCGGGTCAGTCGGGAACTGGATTGTGTCCGCGGCGAGCGAGTCAACTCGGCTGCCGCTCAGGTTGACCGTCCATAAGGAGTATCGTGACGGGCAACTAACGGTCGGGCGGACAAAATGAATCGTGTGCGTAGTGCCGCTCTGCAGGTCACCGGAGATGTTGCCATCCGGCCCGTCAGCGAAATTCAGCAGGTACGTCGAGCCATTGTCGGCATTGCTGGCATTCGACTCAACGTCAGTGTTGACCGCTTTCACGGTGAAGCTGTGCACGACGTTATCATAAATATTCACGGAGCGCGCGCGGACCTGAGAGCCTGTGGTGCCGACGAGCACAGCGCCGGCATAGATGTTGAATCCCGTCACGTTTAGGCTGTCGTGCGCCCATGAAACATGGACCGACAAGCACTCGGTATTGTCCGATGCCACGACGTTCGTAGGCGGATTCGGCTGCGGGTTTGGCGGAGTCTCGCATTCTTCATTCGCACAAGTCCAATCGGCCGCCGACATGAAAATCTCTTCCACACCGGTCGCAAACAGGTATGTGATCGATTCATAACAGCAGCCACCGGAGTTGATGCGTAAGTAGTAATGGCACAAATTAGGATCGGCAGGGAGATACTCGATGCCTACGGCAACTGGCGTAAAGAAATGCCCTTCGCCAATTCCCGCTCCATTACCATTAAAGGTAAAACAGTAATCGGTTGGTTCCTGTTCGGGAGGAGGCAACGGGTCGTCCGCATCGGGTCCGTTGTTGTCATTGTCCCAGTAAAGGCAGATGGTAACGCCATCGGCCAAGGCTGGTCCAGTCGTGCAGGGACAACCGAGCGGTGGTTCCGCCGGATCTTCGCCATTGTCGAAGTAATAGAAGGCGCGGGAGCAGGCTTGGCCAAAACCGCTGGTCGCCAGCACGAAAAGGGCTAACACGGTGAAAAGCAGCAGCAATTTCTTGTTCATATCCCAATCCTGTAGTTGTGCGAGGCGCCGCAAGGGATCGACCCGCAGGTTAGACAGTATTTCCAATGTTCGCGAAGGAAGGCGCGGGCGGCAGGGCCCCGGGATGAGGCTCCAGCCCCTCTAAACGCCATAATATGACTTATGCAATGTTAAAAATCAACTCAGTTTACACTTTTTTTTAGGGTCTCTCCCGGGCAAGTACCGGTGCCAGCTACCCGCCAGCGACCGGTCTTTCGTCCGTCTCCCGATCGAAAGTGGTCATTTGTTCAAGAGACTTGATTCAATTGGCTCAGTTGCCGTATTCAGCGATGACCAGATAGAACCGCCTCTCGGCGCTAATTGACCCGCCGACATGGACGAAGTTATTGTCAGGCACTGATCCTTCCAGAGTGTCAAATGGTCCATCGTACTCCAAAGAACTGTAAATAAGGTAGTTGGAAGCTTGAGTAGATGACCAGTCAAGCAGAATGTCAGGGCCGACGGATCGGATCACAAGGTCGGAGACCGGAGAGGGAGTGAGGATTGAGAAGTTGCCGTTAGACGTGTCCCCGACTGCCGGGTTCAAAATACTGACCACTCTAACCCGACATGAGCTGCTCGGCGGTGCTAAAACCGACCAGTTTTCGGTACCATCGTTAGTGGTATTGGCGAAGAGCTGTTCCCATCCACCTCCCGGATAGGCGCGATTAAGCTCAATTCGCACGTTGCCGGAGAGGCCAACTGATGACCACGAGATCGCCGCAATACTTCCGACGTACCAACTCTCGCCTCCATTTGGGGACTCGACGGTCAGCAAAGGACTGGGGGCAGCGTCCGACACATTGAGATTCAGATTGTAGAGCTGAATAGCGTTGGCGGTGCCGGAGACCACTTGTACAAAATAATTGCCCGGGACGGGGAGGAGCGTGTTCGGAATCACTTCATCAACGCCGGCCGGCTGAGCCGCAGCCTCCGCGAGTAGAATTGTCGCCGTGGCATCATACAGCCTGACAGCCAGATTGTTGTCATCGAGCGAGTTGATTTGCGTTCCGGGCGAACAGGAGCCATCGCCGTTTTGCGCACCTTCGAGATAGGTGAAACCAAGCACGTCGAGTGTAATGGCAACCTGTTGACCGCTACCCACGCTGAAACGGTACCAATCCGTATCGCTGTTGTCATCCGACGAGGCCTCGACAACGTCAAACGATCCGTCAATGGCGCCGAGATCCGTAGCCGAGGCCGAGGTGTTATTCTGCTCGTACGCGTCGCCATAGTGTCGCTGTCCGCCGCGAACGTCGTCGTGCCGCGGGCCATCGAACGACGTGCTGAGAAACGGCTCCAGCAGTTTCGTCTGATTGACCGGGCAGACGTGATGCAAGCCGATGCCGTGGCCGTGCTCGTGGGCAACAATATTGCGCATGAAGCGATAGTTGTTCGAAGACGAGGCCCAGTTTTCGGCGCGGTCGAGCACCATGTCTCCAGTATTGGGGAAGTAATTGTATGCCAGTACTCCGCTCCCACCATCAAGCGGCTTCATGCAGATGCGAACGTCGCCTCGCGCACCCAGCACGCCGGCCGAGCCGAAAAGGGCCGCGCCGTCGTCCGCAACTTCTTCATACTGAATCCCGCAGAGCTGGCTCCAGCGGTCAAAGACCTGGGCAAACTTGGCCTTCCACGCGGCTTCACTGCCGAACAGAGTGTTCATGCGGGCGTAGATTTCGTTCGGCGCGGCGCCCTCACCAATCCCGTCCGGGACATTCACTCCGTCAGGGACAAAGCTGTATGTGATGGTGATTGGATCGCCCTGCCCACCGGTTCCACCATGAGCGGTGGTGCTCCAGCGGTTTCCGGCCTGATAGTCCCACGGCCGATCCACTCCATAAATCAGTTGGCTGACGATTCGGACGATCTCTTCATCCGTATCCGGCGCAAAACAGAATGCCAGCGGTGGACGCTCCGCCGGTTCGCACAGCATCAACCGAAGGACGAGATTCTGGTAGAAAGGAGGAAGTTTTGAAAGGTCGGGGCCGGGGAAATCCGCGTACGGAACGCCGAATCGGCGAAGCGTCGAAACCGGTAAAGATCCGGCTAGTGACTCGTGAGGCAGGACAGCAGCTGTGGTTACAACAAGGAACGCAATCAGGCCAATCACGCGCAAGCGAAACATTGAGAATTCCTTTCCAAACACCAAATCATAGAATAAACATCCGAAATCACACGAGTCTCATCATGCCGCCGGGTCCGACACAACTGTCGTGACACACCCGACAAACATAATACGAAATGCGCTCTTGTGCAAGTTCCTCGAGAAACTTGTCAGCATGCTCGACTCATCCATGTTTGGAGGGGAGAGGCATAGCGGTCTATTTTGCCCGGCTCGGGGCTTGCGTAAATGATAATTGAGCCGTACTTTAAAGGTTTAGGGCGCTCCCTCGCGCCCTGCTCAGCAACTTCTTTAGAATCACACAACTACAGCAGGCACTCCATGCGCAGGGTTTTGTTCGTTGGTCTCAGTCTGGTCCTTGGCCTCGCCGTTATGCTCGGTGGGCACCGCACTTCAGTTCCGAATGCCTCTCTTCCGCCGTCTCAGACAATTAATGAGTCCGCTCGTCCTCCCTTAGCCGTCTGTTTTGCGCCGGGGACTTCCGAAGACTACATGCAGGAATGGCAGCAGCGGATTTGGGATCCTGTCCCGCTCGATTTCAATATCGGTGATCGCTGGCAGCACACGGCGACCAATGAGAACACAGGCATTCAGGGCGATCCGATTGTGCTCACGTACAGCTTCATCCCGGATGGAGTGATCATTGAAGGCATGCCCAGCCAGCTTTACTCGCGCATGAGCGAACTGTTTAACGGCAATGAGCAGTTGTGGCAGTCCAGGATTGCCGAAACGTTCGCGCGCTGGTCGGAACTCTCGGGCTTGAGTTATCAATTCGTAAGCGATGACGGAGCGGAATTCGGATTCGACAGCCCGGGGGAGTTGGGCGTTCGCGGCGACGTGCGCATCGGCAGCATCAATATTGACGGCAGTTCGGGGGTGCTCGCGTACAATTATTTCCCGGACGGCGGCGACATGGTGCTGGATGCGAGCGAGAACTGGGCCGCGCCCCAGCAGAGTCACATCTTTCTGCGCAATATTGTCGCGCACGAACACGGGCACGGCTGGGGACTTGCTCACGTGTGCCCGGCCAACAGCACAAAATTGCTGGAGCCTTACTACTCATCGGCTTTCAATGGCCCGCAGCATGACGATACCCGTGCCGTACAACGAAATTACGGCGACAACTTTGAACCAAATAACGATGCTGAGGGAGCCGTTGCGCTGGGGCAATTCGACGAAGACTTCGTTCTGGAAAACGTCAGCCTTGATGACAATACGGATGAGGATTTCTTCCGCTTTGCGATTCCGGCCGGAAGAGGTTTTACGCTGACGCTCAGCCCGGTCGGTCATACGTATTTGGATGGCGAGCAGAATCAAGACGGTTCCTGCGAAGCAGGGTCACCGATCAATTCACTTGACGACCAGAACCTTGACCTGTACCTCCGCAACTGGAATGGCGGGGTGATCCTGGCGGAATCCGCTACGCATTCGATCGGGGAAAGCGAGCAGATCTATCGCTATCAGCCTGCGGCGCCGGGCGACAGTTTCATGGTCGAAATTTCCGGCGCGAGCGCCAACGCCGTGCAGCTTTACCGGCTCGAATTTGACGTCTACAATTCCGCCGATCCCTTTTTGACGGTTTCACCGCTGGATTTTGACACGACGCAGATCAACGAACCGTTGACACTCGTGACGGCGGTGGTAAATAATGCGAATCAGACTCTGACGATCAACTCGATCAGCGCGACCGGGCCGTTCACGGTGACGCCGACCGGATCGCACAATCTCCCGCCGCAAGGCAGTCTGGATTTGACCGTGACTTATCTCGCGGAGGCGCTGGGAACTCAGACGGGATTGCTCACGGTTGCTCACAACGGCCCGGGGGGAGTCCTTGAGTGTCCACTCATCGGCACATCCGTGACATCTTCGCTGCAATTCGTGACGGGACAGCAGGCCGACTTCGGCGACGTACCGCTCAACATCACCGACAGTGTGAGCGTGGTGGTGCGCGCGCAGGGCAACATCCCGACTTCGATTACGAATCTCGTGCTCATGCCGCCGTTTTCGATTCTCGAAGCGCTGCCGATCGTGTTGAATCCGACTCAAGCGTTGATCTTGCGACCGCGCTTTACGCCCACCGTGCTGGGCGACGCGAACGGCATCATGGTGATCCACCACACTGCTCCCTCCTCTCCCGATACCGTCTATCTGCACGGCGTCGGCATTCCGAATCAGGATGCGGATGATGATGTTGGCGTGCCGACTGCATACCGTTTGGCGCAGAATTACCCAAACCCATTCAATCCGGCCACGACGATTGCGTTTGATTTGCCAAAGGCATCGCAAGTGAAGCTTGACGTGTACGACATCAATGGCCGGCTCGTGCAGGAACTCATGCATCAGGAGTTGCCCGCCGGACGGCACGCGGCTCCATTCGAAGGCACGGCGCTGCCTTCCGGTTTGTATCTCTATCGTCTGACCACGCCGGAGTTCAGTGATCTCGGCAAGATGATGCTGCTGAAATAAGGAACGTAC
>CAYJKM010000031.1:0-19891 GCA_964370805.1 uncultured Alphaproteobacteria bacterium
GGCGGTCAATTCGACGCAGGGGCACCAGACGTCAAAGCCGCAGCCTTCATTCTCCTGCGGACTGCATGGGATATCGTTGCCACAGCGCGTGGTTCCGACCCGTAGTGTGGTAAAATAATCAGACGATCCGCACAACGAAAACGTCCAGCGCCCATCGTTCGGAATGTTAACCACGATATACTCGTCGCGACCGTCACCGTCGCAACAGTCATCACTGTAGCACGTATTGCCATTGACCGTAGCGGGAGCCGTGACTTCGAAGTGATCGATGCAATTGCCTTGACCGGGGACAGGACAGAATCCGAGCGATCGAGTGTGAATCCAGATGTTCCCCGTGGTCGCCGACTGGCTGCCGATATGGATGAAGTATTCGACACCCGCAACGGAACACCACGACGCAATCGGTCCCGCATCACCGATCACGGCGCAGTAGCCGCCGGCATTGCCGCCGACGCAGACCAGATTGTCACAGGTGCCGGTGAAAATCTGGATCGCCGCATTAATGTCCGTCTCCATACTACAAGTGGAAATCTCGATCAGCGTTCCATCACCGATGATGCTAAACCAAACGCCGTACAGCGGAGGTGAAATAGCGCAGAAGCCGGGCGAATCGGTGGTAGCCGACGCATTTGTGGAAGTGAGCGTCGCGCCCACCGTAATTAATTGCGCTGACGAACAGAGGTCATTGGGCGGCTGAGCAAGAGCAGCGATAGCGACGAGTAGCGATAACGCAACGATTTGTAGTTTCATACGTCCTCCCTGACGTGAGGTAAAGTGTCTTAAGACTCGCGAGTCCAGAAAAGAAGAAACCCTGTCGTGATTCGCGACAGGGTTTCAGACGAGTACCAATTCGATTCGGAGCTTGGGGACTTGTGGTGACCCATTGATGTACTTCATGAGACGATGTTCCAGCCTAACGATTCGGTTTAGAACGAAAGTATGAAGATTGACGCATTATGTCAAGTGCCTCGCCATCGAAATTGAAATTTCTCCAACTCTATGAAGCCTAACTCGTTGCACTAGTCCTTCCTTAGAATTCGTGGCCAAGATTGAGGTAGATGCGGAAGTGCTCGCTGCTCCATTCCGAACGGAGCAACTCGCTGACGGTGAGCTTCATGGGGCCGAGAAACGTGGACAGAGCCAAGGATGTTCCGATGCCGTGCAAATAATCCGCACTGGCCGGAAAGGGATCTGACAACATGGACGCGGCGCCCACGGTGTAGAGCGCCGATAAGTAGGCATCCGCGATCCAGCGCGAAATCAGATCATAGCGCACTTCCACGAGTCCGGTCATCATGGCGTTGCCGGAACGTTCGGCGACGTGCAATCCGAGCAGGCTTTCTTCGCCACCGATCCGGAACTGTCCCCAGAGCGGCAATTGCCGGTCGTTCCAGCCGTATCCCGCCCGTCCACGCAGAACGACACGGTGGGCTGCGGGAATGTACAGATCGGCTTTTCCGGTCAGCCGATTGAATGCACCGCCGCGGCGTTCCGGCCGCCATTGATACTCATATTGCGCGCGCCATTCGAATCCCTGCGTGGGAAACGGATAGCTATCTTTGGTATCCACGATGATGCGCGCGCCGAGACCGAGCAGCGTAGCGATCGGCTCATCAGGGACGCCCCCCGAGCGTATGGATTCATAGAGCGCGCCCGGCGAAATGGAACCCCAGCGGCGAAACGCGCGCCCGACCCACACGTCTCCACCGGCACGCTCGAAGAAATAGAAGCCCTGCGGATCGTGCTGCGCGTCATAGAATTTGTATTCTTCGCGACGCCAGCGCAGCGTGAGATCGGTGGTTCCATAGCTGGCCAGCGCCTCGTCAAGCGGCCGATAAAACGAGAAGCGGTCAAAGTTCAGCCGTCCGCGAATCTCTTCGTCCATTTCACCGTACTTGCCGAAGAGCGAAAGCCGCGCCCCCATTCCGAGCACGTTATCGTTCAGGAATTCAGCAAAGCCGCGGCCTTTGCGCTCGATCGAATAGCCCGCACCGAGCCGGAGCTGCGGCGAGGCGCGCTCGACAACGCGCACCGTCAGGTTGGCGCCGCTGTCGGACGGCTGCACGGCCAAATTGACGCTCTCAAAAAGATCGCTGCCGTAGATCTGGGCAATTCCGCGCTTGGCCCGCCGCAATTCGAAAACTTGTCCCGACTTGAGCGGAAACTCGCGCTCCACCGCCCAGGGCTTATGCCGCACGAGTCCCTTGACGTCCAGCGATTGAATGCGGCCCTCTTCCCAGCGGCTGGACAAGGTGTCGCCGCGCATTTGCAACCGTGTCGCATGGGCGAGCGTGTAGCCCTCATCCAAGTAGGTTTGCCGCAGCAGCGCCAGCCGCTTGAGTCCGTCGGCTCCGCGCGGCAGATGCGAAACGTGCGAATCGGGAACGAGCGTCACGCCTTCGAACACGTAATGGCGCGGCGGCAGCGCCTCAGCGCCAAGTGAAGCTAAGAAGTCGCTGTACTTGGCGCGCGAACTGAACGTGACCGTTTCATCCTGCGCCGAGCGGCTCGCGGGAAGCTTCGCGCGAATCGCGGGAATGGCCGCCTTCATTGCCGCATAGCCCGCGCGGATCAGGGAATCAATGCCGGTGAATTCCGCCGAGCCGTGCAGGCCGATGTCGGGAGTGATCACCGCATCCGCGTTCTGGCGTGAGGCATCGTTGCGATCAAGATGCATCAGGGTCGTAACCCGGTCCGCCAGTTCCCACGGTGCGTTGATCGGCTGTCCCGGCAGAAACCCGGTGCTGAGATCCACGGCGATGATGAAATCCGCGCCTTGCTGAGCGGCGATATCAACCGGAATATTCTCGATCACGCCGCCATCCACCAGCGCGAGCGTGTCCATGCGATAGGGCGCAAACACGAGCGGCATCGAGATCGAGGCGCGCATCACTTCGGCCAGATCGCCTTGCGAGAAGATCACCGCTTGACCGCTGACCAGGTCCGTGGCCACGGCGCGGAAGCGGACGCGCAAATCATCGAACGACGGCCAGGGCCGGTACGGCGCGCGCTGCACCAACTCAAAGAGCAGATCGGAGAGTTTCTGCCCATTGGTCAAGGCGAGCGGCACCTCCGGCTGCAAGCCGCGAAAGCGCAGCGCCAGAATATGCCTGGAGGTCGTTTCCTTTTGAGCGAGAAACAAATTGCGCCGCGACGGGCGATCCAGAAAGAGGCTCGACCAGTCGGTGGAAAGGGCAATGGATTTCAGTTCATCGGCAGAGTAGCCGGATGCATACAGCCCGCCGATCACGGCTCCCATCGAGCAGCCGACGATCAGATCAGGTTCGAGCTGTTCCTCTTCGAGGGCCTGGAGAATGCCGATGTGGGCAAAGCCGCGCGCGCCGCCGCCGGAGAGGGCAAGCGCGACCGTCTCTGCCCGCGCCGAGCCGGCGGCCAACAGGAGCAGCAGGAAAAGGTGCGGGATATGTCTTGTATGAGAAGGCAAAAGTGTTTAATTGTGAATTCAGAGTTTCTTGGTAGGGGCGGGTTAAGTCTTCGAAACCCGCCCGTTCGTACCGCAAACGTTCATGAGGATGGGTTTCACGAAGACGTTCAACCCACCCCTACTATTCATTTCTTGATGCGTATTTTCCCCTGGTCGTCGGCTAAATCTTCCATTCATCCTGAAGACACGCTTATCATTCAGCGTGAGAACTTTGCCGCCTGCGTTAATTCCGCCGCTCAGCAGGCTCGCGAAGGGCTGCTGGTGACTCTGCCGCCGGATTTGGCCGCGCTGGCTCTCGATTGGCACGAGCTCTTTGCGCGCGCGGCGACTGCAAATCCAGAAGCTGTGTTCTTCTATGGTAACTATTTGGTGCGGGATTCGCAAGCGGAAAAGCTTCAAACGGTGCGGCGGGACATCGGCGATATCACGGAGCGCGAAGATTGGGGACCGGTGTGGGCCGTGCGCGCGGAATGGCTGAACTCCATGGGCGGTTTGGACGAGACGCACCACCGAGCGGCGTTCTATGATTTGCTGTTAAAGAGCTGGGGGCGGCGCGTGCACGTCGGCGCCACACTGGCCACTGTCAGGGCAATCGAAAGCAGCGCAGAAGCCGAAGCGGTGAAATCCAAGCTGTTCTTCCCGGGCCGCGGCAAACTCGGCGGCTTCTCCTATCTCTTCATGGATCCCGAGGAAGAGCAACACATTGAGAATGTGTTCTACAATTTTCTCAAACGCGAGCAGGCGTGGCTGGAAGGGGAAAGAAGAGCAAATCCCAAATCGAAAATCGAAAATCGAAAATTCCAGTCAGACCCCATCCCCGACCCTTCCCCACAAGTTGTGGAGAAGGGAGCAATGCCGAAAGTTTCGGTAGTGACGCCGATCTACAATCGCGCTAAGTTTATCGACAAAGCGATTGAATCCGTGCAGCGGCAGACGTTTACCAATTGGGAGTACGTGATTGTCGACAACGGTTCGACGGACGACACGCGTGAGGTCGTCAAGGAGTATGCAGCCAAAGACTCCCGCGTGCGGCTGATCGAATACAACCGCAACGTGATTGCCGAGTCGCTCAATGTCGGGGTGCGAAATGCACGCGGAACGTACATCGCACAGCTCGATTCCGACGACGAGTATCTGCCGCACACGCTTGCGCGGATGACATCCGCACTGGATGCCAATCCAACGTGGGGCCTGGCCATCAGCTACTACGAGCTGATGGACGAACAAGGTCATTCATTACCGGAATTCGGAATCGTCAAGCACGAGCGCTACAACCGCAACAACATTCTGCGCCGGGACGGCGCCGGCGCGCTGCGCTGCTGGCACAAGAGCGTGATCCTTGAATTCGGCGGCTTCGATGAGAAGAACTTAGGACACTACGGCGAAGACTATGATCTCGTGCTTAAGTGCGGCGAAAAATATGAAGTCGGCCGCGTGCACGAGGTCTGCTACCGCTACCGCCGCCATCCGGACAACACCGACGTACTGCGCGATCCGGAAATGAAGATTGAGAACAAAACCAAAGCGAGACTGGCGGCGCTGGAAAGACGGAAGCGGATGAATGCATAGCGCATTAGTGCCTTGTCTACTCACATTCTGGCGGCCGGCGCGGCCGCCTGTTTCTTATTTTAGGACAACCATCTTTCGCGTCTGAATCTGGCCGGCTGCTTCCATACGAAAGAGATAAATGCCGCTGGCAAGGGCGGCTGCGTCGAAGGCAACCTGATGGAGTCCTGCGCTCATCAGATGATCCTTGAGCGGAGTGGCTACTTCGCGGCCGAGCACGTCATAGACGCGCAGGGAAACGGATGTTGGGACCGGCAAGGAAAACGATATCCGCGTAGCTGAATTGAACGGATTCGGGTAGTTTTCCTGCAGCTCAAAGGCGGAAGCAACCGGAGCTGGAGCAGAGATCGCCGTCTGCGACGGCGCGAGACGGAGCAGATAAATGTCCGTGCCGCCGGCGCCGAACGAGGCGGTGGTTCCCAGAATCACATACTCGCTGTCGTTCAGGGCGACGGCATCCATGCCGGAATCGAATCCCTCGCCGCCATAGTTTTGCGACCAGAGTTCGTTCCCTAGCGAATCGGTTCGCACGATCCAGATATCGCCGCCGGTGCCCACGGACTCCGTGTATCCCGTGAGCAGAAAACCGCCGTCAGGAGTCGTCAAAACTTTGCGCGCGCGATCAACACCCGGGCCGCCATAGGTTTGTGTCCACAGCGAGTCGCCGTTCAGATCGACTCGCATTAGACAAAAGTCGCCGTTCTCACCAAAGGACTCCGTCGGGCCGGTGAAGGCAAAACCGCCGTCGATCGTCTGAACGACCGATGTTACGGTGTCTGCGCCCATGCCGCCGTAGAAGCGACTCCAAAGGGCGTTCCCGTCCGAGGTCAGCTTCATCAGAAGAAAATCCGAATTTTCTCCCCAAAAGCCGCGATACCCGCCCACCATCCATTGGTCGGCAGAAGGGGTGACATCCATGAACCCGAGGAAACCACCCGTAAGATGATATGATTGCGGCTCCCATTCGCCGATCAGAGCATAGCGAAAGGTGAAGCCATTGGTATTGAACTCCTGCCCGCCAATGTGGATTCGACCTACAATTATCCGGTAATCAGACGTCTTCGCAATTGCCGTCGGACGGTAACTGCCCGTTGGCGGATCGAGATAGTCGCTGAAGCCGCCCTCTGAATAGAATAAGCGAGTAAAACTGGTCAAGGAGCCGCTGTAATCCTGAGAGATGACCGTAAAGTGCCATGAAGAGATGTGGTGCTCCAAGACGCCAATGCCCCAGCGATTCCCGGAATTGACATACCCGATTTGATGTGACCAGATCGCGTCGCCTTGATCATCCGCACGAATCACATAGACCTGCCACCTTCCGGTTTCGGTATTGGAGGATCCCACAGCGACCAAGCCACCGCTCTCTGCCGCAAGGAGTGATGCGGCGATCTCATCACCGACGCCGCCGAAACAGCGCGTCCAGAGAGTGTCCGGTTGGGCAGAGCTTTCAGTTACGGACAGAAGGAAGAAACCGGCAAGAATCCCAAACATGGTTTTCATGGTTCCACCTCGTATCGGAGAAGGTTCGTTGATGTGACGCCGTGACCGGCGACTATTCATTTGTCAGATCAGGATGATCTGTGAGCAACCAAGTGACAAGTTTACTGTGTAGCATCCGGCCAAATCCAGCATCTTTTCTGCTTCATGCGTGGACACCATTCCCACTCGCTGGTAATCCGCAATGTTACGCTTCGCTCGCATCTTCTGGAGCACATCAATCGTTGCTCGATCAAGTCCCAAAGTGTATTCCAGAGATGCAATGGCGCGTTCGTGATGTCGCTCACGTTCAATGCGGTATCCAATAGCGGCCAGCGCGGTAATCGCACTCTGTAACGCAGCATTATAGGCGATAGCCAACTTCCAGTCCGGGCCGGTTCGTTGCTTGCTTTCCGACAGATCGCGCTCAACTACCGCCAGTAAATCCGCAATCTCCTGAGCCGATGTCTCCTGTGACTTGAGCCAGCCATTCTCAAGCCACTGCTGCAAGCCCACTGCTATCTCCGATTAAGTCTATTCGCGTCTTTCCCATTACGGTGTTCAAGAAATGATGCTTTTCGTGCAGCCGGTGAAGAAATTCATTGCGCCGATAGACAACAGGATTGACTTCGCGATAAAGCGTGTCACCGACGCTGCCCAACGCCGCAACTACGTCTCCAAAATCTACCTCTCCCACCACAATCACGTCCACGTCGCTGCGATGGTTTTCAGTGCCCGCTGCAAATGAGCCGTGGATGAAGGCTACATCAATCTGAGAAGCGAGCGGCTCAATGGCCGCTCGAATCACATCCGCTACCCCAAAGGTCTTGATTATCAGACCGCGCAATTCCGGGTAAACCGGATGGTGGACATTGACCCGAAATGTGACCTGATTGCGGTCTTCCTCGCGGATCAAAATACCTGCCTCTGCTAAACGCCTTACTTCACGCTGGATTGTCCCAACCGCTAAGTTCGTTGCCTGAACAATCCCTCGCAAGTGATAACTCTTTTCTTCATCGGAAAATAGCAGCCTGAGAATCGCCTGTTGACTGCGGTTGAAAAGAGCATTTGCAAGGGTCATTTTTGTCATTTCTGTACTCATAATGCATACAAATGTATGCAAAATTCATACGTTTGTCAAGCCTTTCAAGCCGGACGCTATTGGGTTGGAGACGTATTTTCGTTGATAACGCGGTACCCGACCGCCTCGATGGCCTTGGTCACAGCGGCGGGATCGACGTTGGTGCCTTCGATGCGCGCCTGACCGGTTTCCAGCGAGACATCCGCGCCGGTCACGCCGGGGACGTTCATGATCGATTGTGTAACGGTTTGCTGGCAGTGCGAGCAGTTCATCCCGTCGATTTTGAGATCCATGGCGGGTCCTGTGGTAATGTCATTCTTTCTGCGGATGAATTTGCGCTCCAGCCGGTTCATGAAGTGGAGCATGATGAAGAAGGTAAGCAGTCCTGCCGAGCCCCACGTGACGATGGGATTCAAGCCGTGCTCGTGCTCGATCGTCGGGGCGATTTCAATTCCGGTCGCTCCGGTGAACCAGTCGAGACCGATGCCGAAACCGAGCGCAAGCAGGATGATTGAGCCGAGGTAGACCGCGAGCACGCGCCAACCCATGACGCGGCCGATGATCAGCATCGTGGCGGCATTCGTGGCCGGGCCGGTCACCAGAAAAACAAATGCAGCGCCTGCAGAGATGCCTTTCGTCATCAGCACGGCGGCGATAGGCACGCTGGCCGTCGAGCAGACATAGAGCGGAATACCGAAGGCCATCATGATCAGCATCTGCGGCAGGCCGCGGGCGAGTTTATCGCTGAAAAAATCATCGGGGACAGCCATGGAGATGACCGCGGCCACGGCTAAACCGATGATGAGCCACAAGGCAATATCACCGAGCAGATCCACAAAGGCAAAGCGCATTCCCGAAGCGAGCTTGCGGCCAAAGCCGCGCAAACCCGTCTCGTTTTGCTCAAGCGCGTCTTCGCCTTTCACATGGTATTTGAGCCAGTGCGAGTCCGTTCCCTGCTCTTGCTTGAGAAACAGCGCGGCGATTCCGCCGATGATGCCGCTCAAGAACGCCGCAACAGGACGAAAGATGGCAAACGTCCATCCGAAGAATCCGTACGTCACGGCGATGGAATCCAGGCCGGTTTGCGGAGTGGAGATCAGGAATGAAACCGTGGCCGCGCGACTCGCGCCACGCTTGAGCAAGCCGATCCCTGTTGGAATCACGCCGCAAGAGCAGAGCGGCATCGGCACACCGATCAGCGTTCCTTTGAGAGCTGACCCCACCGACTCTTTGCCCAAGTGCCGCACGACGGCCTGTTTTGAGACGAACGCGTGCAGCAATCCGGCGAGCACGAAGCCGAGGATCAGATAAGGGGACATCTCCCCGAGCAGCTGCAGAAGTTCGAGCAGGAATTGTTGTATCATAGTGGGTCGGGAAGTCAAAAATCCGCTTTGCGACCCCTATCCCCAACGCTTTCCCCACCTAAATGGAGAGAGGGAGACTGAGAAGCTGCTATTGAGACTTGGCCTCTCTTTTCGAGTCTCAGGGTATAAGAGCTCGGCCTTGGCTGTCAGAATATACCCAAACTCCCCCCGATTTTCAAGGATCACAAGGCTCAAGGAGTTGTTGGGCACCGTGATTGACGTAAACTCGGTTATGGTTGTATTTTCTCCCGAAAATTCTTATCTTACTTAAATCCCTGTATTTCGTGGTACTTCATGAGAACATTGCCGCCGTTTCGGGAGCGGTTTCAGGCCGCGATCGCGCGAGCTGAGGCGCCTGTTTGCGTTGGGTTAGATCCTGATCCCTCCAAGATTCCGCCACATCTCGGCACAGGCGTGACGGCCGCTTACCAGTTTTTGACGTCGATCATTGAAACTACGCGGGATTTGGTCGCGGCTTTTAAACCGAACACGGCCTACTTTGAAGCCTACGGTCATGAGGGTTGGGCACTGCTCGAAAAGCTGCGCGACCGCGCGGGACCTGACGTGCTGTGGATTGTGGATGCGAAGCGCGGTGACATCGAGCATACTAATGAAGCGTATGCGCGCGCGCTCTTTGACGTGTTGAAAGCGGATGCCATTACGGCGCAGCCGTATTTGGGCGGAAAGGCGTTGGAGCCATTCTATCGCGATCCGGCGCGCGGCGTGTTCGTGCTCTGCGCAACGTCGAACGCGGGAGCGGAAGAGATTCAGAATATTCCGGCTCCGGGGTTTAATACGCTGCTTCAATATGTGGCGAAGCGCGCCGTGAGCTGGAATGTGAACGGCAACATAGGTCTGGTGGTGGGAACGACCAAGCCGGAGGCCTTGAACGCGGTGCTGGAATGCGCGGCAGAGCTGCCGCTGCTCTTGCCCGGAAGCGGTGCGCAGGGCGGCGATATGGCGACCATTCAAAGCTTACTTAAGCAAGCGAACGGCAGCGGGCTGTTTAATTTTTCGCGCAGCGTGCTGTATAAGTCGGCGGGGAAGGACTTTGCGGAAGCGGCCAGAGAGGAAGTGGAGAGCTTACGCGACAAGCTGACAAGCTGACAGGCCGTCGAGCCGACAGACCCAAGTTGTTTTCTGAGAGATCCTTCAGCCCGAAGACGGGCTTCAGGATGACAATACCAAAGTATGTCCGAGTATCTTGATCTACTGCGCTCCTGCGGCGCGTTTCTGGAAGGGCACTTTCTGCTCTCGAGCGGTTTGCACAGCGGCGTCTATGTGGAGAAGTTCCGGCTGCTGGAGCATCCCGAATACACCGCGCGGCTGGCGGGAGTGATTGCCGATCATTTCCGTGATGCGAGCATTGAATTAGTCGTCGGGCCGCTCACGGGCGGCGTGCTGGTGGCGCATGAAGTGGCCAAACTACTCGGTGTGCCGCTCGCGTTTCCGGAACGCATCGAGGGGCAAATGGAATGGCGGCGCGGCTTCGCCATTAAACCGGGTGAGCGCGTGCTGGTCTGTGAAGACGTGATCACGACGGGCAAATCCGTGTGCGAGGTCATTGACGCCGTGCATCGCGAGGGCGGGGTCGTGATCGGCATCGGCGTGTTGATCCAACGCGGGGAGTGCAATCTCAAGCACGAGCCGTTTGCCGTGGTGAAACTGAATCTCGAAACCTATGCTCCGGACGAGTGCCCGCTGTGCGCGAAAGGTATTGCGCTGGAAAAGCGGGGCAGTAGGTCATAACGCATTTTGGGAGGCCGTCTTGTCTCCGCCAACGTCCGTAAGTCCAATGCTTCGCATCCTTGCCGCGACGGGGGATTGGTGTCTTGTGCTGGCCGCGGCGGCGGTGCTGACATTGCTGGCGAGCACAATCTCGCCAATGTTCAGCGGATTCATGTGGATGCTACCGTCGTTCGTGCTTGTCGGATGGCTGTATTTTACGGGCTTTGAAAGCGGTCGAAAGGGCGCCACTCCGCTGAAGCGGTTGCTGCTGATGCGCGTGGTAGATCAGCGTGAATTGCGGCTTACGTTCGGCCAGGCCACCCGCCGTCAAATCATCAAGCTGCTGCCATTCCTTGCCGCCTCGCTCATGATCGGCTGGCATCTTATGCGCGGACGAGAGGTGTACCGCAACGATCTGCAAGGCCTGGCAATCTTCACTGCCGCCTATGCAATCGTTCAGTGTATTCTCTTGCTTCGCAAGGATCAGCGCGCTTTGCACGATTACTTGACCGGATCCCGGGTGATCGCCGTTCGGAAGGCTGTGATAGGCTCGTCTGCTGAGGTTTAGAAGCATGAAAGATATAAGCTGGGTGGAAGAGTGCCCGGCGGCAATTACGGTGTGCGACGCCGAGGGCACCATCCTGGCCATGAATGAGAAGTCGCACACGGTATTCCTGAAAGATGGCGGACGAAAGCTGATCGGCACCAGCATCTACGCCTGTCATCCCGAGACAGCCAACATCAAGATCCGGGAGATGCTGCGGGACGGCAGCTCCAACACCTATACGATCGAGAAGAACGGGATCAAGAAATTGATCTATCAGTTTCCGTGGAGGGAAGACGGGAAGCTGGCCGGGCTGGTGGAAATTTCGATTGAAATTCCGTTTGAACTTCCGCACTTCATCCGTTCCTGAACGCTTGCTCCGAACCTTCGAACTCTAATCGTTTCCGATGCATTGCCCCAAGTGTGGCGCCAACAACATTGACACTGCCCGGCTCTGCTGGCGGTGCAGCACCGAACTGACCATGGCCCGGCACGATCCCGCCGTGGTGATTCAACCGCAGCCGGCGCGCACGCACTTGGCCTATGCGGGTTTCTGGCGGCGCGTGGGAGCGGTGTTGATTGACACGATTCCGCTCGCGATCATGACGTGGATTATCGGCTCGGCGACGGACACGCCGTCGATGTTCTGGTGGGACGTGGATGATGTGTCGGACGTGCGCGGCTTTGTGCTCGGCGCGCTGATTACGTGGCTCTATTTTGCCCTGTCGGAGAGTTCGCGCACGCAGGCAACGCTCGGCAAATTGATTGTCGGACTTTATGTCACAGACGAGGATGGTTGCCGCATCAACTTTGCGCGCGCGACAGGGCGGCATTTCGGCAAGTACATCTCGGGCGTGCTGCTCGGGATCGGATTTCTGATGGCCGGGTTCAGCGCCAAAAAGCAGGGGCTGCATGATATGCTGGCGAAAACATTGGTTTTGAGACATTCATAACGCGGCTCTGCGAGCCGTGTCGACTGAAAGTCGACCCTACCGAAGACCTCATCATTTGAATTTTTCTTTATCCATTCTCGCCTCCGGATCGCACGGCAATGCGCTGCTGTTGAACTCAGGGTCAACCAAGATCCTGATTGATTGCGGGCTGGGCGTGCGTACGCTGACGCCGCTGCTGCAATCCGTGGGCGTGAACATCAAAGACCTCACGGCAATTCTGATCACGCATGAGCACGGTGATCACACGCGCGGCCTCGAGCGCGTGCTGAATCACACCCGCGCCACGCTCTTTGCATCGGAGGGCACGCTGGCCTGCCTTGACCACGTGCTTCCGGCGCGCACGGCGGTGCACGTCGTCAACCATGAACCGTTTGAAATCGGCGATGTGGTGGTGCGCGGGATTCCGGTTCCACATGATGCGTGCGAGCCGGTCGGGTACCATCTCACGCTCAACCAGCACCGGATGACGGTGGCGACAGACTTGGGCGAGGTCACGCCTGATTTGGCCGACGCGCTGTTGAACTCGACGATTGCCGTGCTGGAGAGCAATCACGATGAGGTCATGCTGCGAAACGGCTCTTACCCCGAATTGCTCAAGCAGCGGATTCGCTCCAGCCTCGGGCACCTCTCCAACCGGCAATGCGCGGAGGCTTTGAATGACTGCCGGGATCGTGAACTAAGAACGGTGGTGCTCGCGCATCTTTCCGATGAGAACAACGATCCGGCGCTGGCACGGGACTCGGCGGCCGCGGCACTCAATGGCCATGACTGCGCGCTGCACGTCACCCGGCAGGGCGCGACCGGACCTTTCCTGAAATTCGACTCCAATCCACATATCAAAGGTGAATCGACATGCGTACCCTTGCCACTCTTTCCGTCGCGATCCTGATCGTATTTGCGGCCTGCAAGCGCAGTGAAACCAAGACCGCTCAAACGGAAAACAACCAGACGACATCTCAACAAACCATGACCCAAAACCAGCAGCCCGCCGCTGAGCCGGGCAAACTTCAGAAGTGGCCCGCGGACTATCCCGTGACCGGCGACAGCGTCGCGATCATTACCGTTTCGATTGACGGCCAACCGGCCGGTGAAATGGTGGCCGAATTTTATCCGGACAAGGCGCCCAATCACGTCCGCAATTTTAAGTGGCTGGCGGATAACAAATTTTACGACGGCGTGAAGTTTCATCGCATTATCAAGGGCTTCATGATTCAAGGCGGCGATCCGACCGGTACGGGCAGCGGCGGCCCGGGCTGGAACGTGAATGCCGAGTTCAACGACCTCAAGCACACGAAGGGCATTCTGTCGATGGCACGGTCGAACGATCCG
Source organism: uncultured Alphaproteobacteria bacterium (assembly GCA_964370805.1). GTDB lineage: Bacteria > Electryoneota > RPQS01 > RPQS01 > RPQS01 > CAYJKM01. The sequence goes on from CAYJKM010000031.1 coordinate 13,487, forward strand.
AATTCGGCCGGCTCGCAGTTCTTCATCATGGACAGCACATCCACTTCGCTCGACGGGAAGTATACAGTGTTCGGCAAAGTGATCAAAGGCCTTGACGTCGAGGATAAGATCGCCGCGATTCCGGTTACCGCCCCCAATGGCATGGCGCCGGCCAAGAACGCGGTCATGACGTCGGTGCGGATCGTACCGCGCTCGGCGGTGAAGCTGTAATTCGTACTTTGTAACCCCTATCCCCCAAATCTGAGCTTTGGGGGATAGGGGTTGATGGATCAAGGGGGTTCATTGTCCAAGAAAAAACTCATTCTGATTGTTGAGGATGATCGCGACACGCGCGCGCAGCTCGGCCTGCTGATCGAACTGCTCGGCTATGAGACGGTGCTGTGCGCTGACGGCGTGGAAGCGCTGCAGGCTTTCACGACGCACAACATCGATCTGGTGCTGACGGATCTCGTGCTGCCGCGCGGCGATGGCGTGGATCTGCTGCAGGAGATCCACGAGTTGAAAGCCGGCGTGCCGGTGATCATTTTGACCGGCTATCCTTCGGAGACCTCGCTGCGCGAGACGCTGCCACAAGAGCCGTTTGCGTATCTGGCAAAACCGATTTCTGGCGAGCAGCTTGCGCATGTGCTGGAACGGGCGTTTTCTCAACAGACCGACAGGCTGACAAAACGACATGCCGACAGCTAAGAACTGCCTGTTGGATGCTCAGCTTGCCAGCTTGTCCGTTGTAAATGTCTGATCTTCCTCCTTCCCTGCGCGCGCTGTACGAGGCGTGCGGGCCGATACTCCGTTACCGGATCCTGCGTGACGTTGTCGGTCACGACGAGTCCTACATTGAGACGGCCAACATGCAGGCAGACGTGGCGAAGCTGCCCAACGTGCATCGCCTGATTGCCGCGCAACAAGAGAACGGACTGTGGGGCGACTTTCGCACAACAGAAGTGGCCGCCCACCGGCTGTGCGAATACGGCCTTGAATCGCACCGTGTCATTGACGATCTGCGCGAACGAATCCTTCAGCCGACGCTGCTCAAGGATGATCTGATCTGGGAGTTCGAGCAGGCCGGGCTGGATGATGAGGGCAAGCGACTCGCCCGGCGCGTGGTGCGCGACAAGACCCTGCATCTGCTCTGCCGCACGCAGCGGGAAGACGATCCGCTGGCCCGGACATTTCTGGAACACGTGCTGGCCGAGTGGGAACTCTGCTTGACCGGAACCGGCGCGGCGCGGAAAGCGCATCCCACAGCCGACGGCTATGCGGCCGTTTGCCGCTATCCATGGGATGAAGACGAGTTTCCGCGCATTGAGAGTCTGGTCAAGCGATTGATCGACCATGTTGAAGCTCAGTCGCCGCCGGAGCGAATTCCAAACCTGCTCATGCCGTATTTGCTGCGGGTTGATGACAAGTGGCAGTATCTGGCGCAGCCGCCGCGTTTGCTCTACGAACTGGAATTGGCCGCGACGCTGGGCATGGCGCGCGATCTCGATTTCGGCGCATGGATGCTGGAAGAACTCGAAGCGCGTCAGGATGCCGATGGATTCTTCCGCTTTCCCGAGGCCGGACAGATCCAATCGTACTGGTATTTCCCGGTGGAAAGCGACGATCCCGACGAGTTCTACCTTGAATACACGTTTCGGGCCGAGTTGATCTTCAAGCGGCTGGAATACGACTTATAGGCTAAGGTCTGTTGGCTCAACTCACTGATTTGGAGCCATGAAACGCACATTGAACATCACCCGTGAGATTGCCAGAATTGCGGGGACCCTGATTTTCGCCGGAGGCGGCGTCTTTGTCTATCGGATATTGATCGGGCACGGCAGCGAGACTCCAGTGCCTTCTGAAATCAAGATGCTGCTCTTTCCAGTTGCACTTCTGATGGCTGGGGCGCTATCAGCCTGGAAATGGCCAGCTGCAGGTGGGATTGCGCTTGTGGTTGGGTTTGGCCTATTACTGTTCCTGGGGGGATGGCCAGACCGTTCGCCACAGAGCCTAAGCGAATGGACAATCGTGCTCTACATTCTCCTGCTTCCGGTGACCGGATTATTGCATTTGCTTGCATGGCGGCTGGATCACAGGTGATCCATTTGAAGCAGGCGGATGTCGCCAGATCTTAGCCCGTCTCTAAACGCAATTTCTAATTTTCGCTTTTCAGTTTTTCTTCTTGCCTCGCCCGCTACATACAAAAATCTTCATCGGCTTGCTCGTCGGCGTGGCGGGCGGGTTAATTGCCAACGGCTTTTTCAGCGATTACCCCGAACTCGACTGGCTGATTCGCAACATCATCGCCCCGTTCGGGCAGGTGTTTTTGCGGATCATCTTCATGGCCGTGATTCCGCTGATCTTCTCGGCACTCGCCTTGGGCGTGGCGGAGCTGGGCGATATCCGGCAACTGGGGCGGATCGGGGTGAAGACATTGGTGTTTACGCTGGTCATTTCGTCGATCAGCGTGCTGATCGGGATTACCCTCGTCAACACCTTTCGTCCCGGCGAAGGCTTAACGGACACGGAACGGCAAGCGTTGATGAGCACAATTTCCGTCTCGTCTACGCAGGCCACGGTAGCGAAAGCGGCAGAAGCGAAGAGCATCGTACAAACGCTGCTCGACATTATTCCCCGGAACCCGCTCGCTGACGCCGCAGGCGCATTTGACGAGAATTACCGCGGCGGCGGAATTCTCGCGCTGATGTTCTTTTCGCTCTTTGTCGGAATCGCGCTGACGCTGGCACGCTCAGAACGAACCGCGGTTTTCGAGCAATGGCTGCAAGGCCTGTACGACGTGGTGATGAAAATCATCGCCATCGCCATGAAGCTCGCGCCGTATGGCGTGGCGGCGCTGGTGTTCAGCGTCGTGGCGCGGCTCGGCGTGGACGTCGTGCTGATTCTGGGCAAATACATTCTGGTCGTGATCAGCGGCCTGCTGCTGCACATGCTGGGCGTGTATTCGCTGATTCTTAAGTATCTGGTGCGCGTCAGTCCGCGGAAGTTCTTTGGCCGGATCGAAGACGTGATGCTGACCGCGTTTTCGACGAGTTCCAGCAACGTGACGCTGCCGACCGCGCTTAAGGCCAGCGAGCTTAAGCTGCACATTCCGCCGCATATCAGCCGCTTCGTGCTCACGCTCGGTTCGACGGCGAATCAAAACGGCACGGCGCTGTTCGAGGGCATTACCGTACTCTTTCTCGCGCAGTTCTTCGGGGTGGATCTGACGATCACGCAGCAGTTCACGGTGATTCTGGCGTCGGTGCTGGCGGGGATCGGCACGGCGGGAATCCCCGGCGGTTCGCTGCCGGTGATTGTGCTGGTGCTGCAATCCGTCGGCGTGCCCGGCGAGGGCATCGGCGTGATCCTCGGCGTAGATCGCCTGCTGGACATGTCGCGCACGGTGGTGAACGTGACCGGCGATATTACCGTGGCGGCATACGTGGCCAAGTCCGAAGGCTATGAGGTGATGAGTCCGGACCTGCTGCCGGTGGTGCTCGACGAAGTCGGGACGGTCCCCGAAGATCGATAGCGCTTTTCTGTCTTTTCGCTTTTTGCTTTGTTACGAAACCTCTAACGTTGGCCTATCATGAAGACCTGCTTCTTCGCACTGTTTACACTTCTGTTGGTGACGGTGGCGTCGTTTGCTCAGCCGCCGGACACAATGTGGACGCATGCCTACGGCGGTACGAACCTCGATGACGCGTACGGAGTCACCACGACGTCGGACGGCGGCCTGTTTATCGTCGGCCGGTCGCGTTCGTTCAGCCAGCAATTTGACGTGTGGCTGGTTCGCACCGACGCCGTCGGCGACACGCTCTGGACGCGCGCGTACGGCGGGGCCGGTTACGATCACGGCGCTGAAGTTTGTGAAAATGAACTCGGCGGAGCCGCGATAGTCGGCTGGACTCAATCCTACGGCGCGGGCGGCATGGACATGTACGTCATTTACACCGCGGCCGACGGCGACACGCTCTGGACGCGCGTTTACGGCTCCACCGCAGACGACTTTGCGCATGCCGTGACCACAACCACTGACGGCAGCATCGTGGTCGGCGGCTCGACCTGGGTGACGGCTCACAATTCGCTTGATGTCGCTCTGATGAAAATCTCCGGAGATGGAACCCTATTGTGGTCTCGCACGTACGGCGGCGGCAGTTTAGAGGAAGCGTTCAGCGTCAAGCAAACGGACGAAGGCGGATATCTGGCGTGTGGGCGGGGAGTTCCGCCGGGCGGCAGCCGTCACGACATGTATGCGATCCGCACCAACTCCAACGGCGATACCGTCTGGACGCGATACTTCGGAACCAGCGACGCGGAAGAAGCGACGGGCATTGTTTACACGGCGGACGGCGGCTGCGCCCTGGGCGGCTGGCGGCAGTATACGGACGGCAGCAACAATGACATTGTCGTGGTCAAGGTCAGCGCCGCCGGCCAACAACAATGGCTGCGCACGTACGGCGGACCCAACTTCGAACGCTGTTATGCCTTCGAACAGGCGACGGATGGCGGCTTCATCATCGGCGGCACGAAGACGACGACCACGGCGAGCAACGAATTCTATTTCGTGAAAATCGACAACGACGGCGACACGCTGTGGACGCGCACGAACGGCGGCACCAACGGTGACTATCTCTACGACGTGGCGGTCACGTCCGATGGCGGTTACGTCGGCGCCGGCAGTACCTTGTCGTTCGGGCATGGAAGCATCGACTACTGGGCGGTGCGCCTGCCGGGGTTCGCGGGAGTGGGCGGCATCGTCCGCGACATTGTCACCAACGAACCGCTGCCCAACGTCTGGGTGGGCGCGGTCGGACAGGCGCATCGCATCAAGACGGACGCGGTCGGTCACTACGTGCTGACGCTTCCGCCGGGCGCATCGTATGACATCATTACGTCCGGACAATGCGTGGCGCGCGACACCGTGCTGAATATTCCGGTGTTTGAGGATTCGATCACGGCGCTGGACATCACGATCGGCGTGCCGGTCGGAGAAGTCTCGCGCACGTCCGTGAACGTGGTCGCATACAATCATGTCGAAGGACACGATTCGTTCCGGGTGTACAATCGCGGGCTGGGCATTCTCGACGTCAGCGTGACGCTGGAGACGTATGTGCCGCCGACGGCGTGGCTCACGGCGGATCCGGCCATTGCGCAAGTGAATCCGGGCGACTCCCTGGACATCGTGGTCTCGGTGCTTGCCGACACGACCGATGACGGCGTGTTCGACTTTGTCGGCGCAATGACGGTGCACATGAATTCTTGTCCGGACAGCGCCGTGCACATTGACGTAATTGCGACGATTCTGGATGCGGACGAGCCGGCCACGCTGCCCACGACGTACGAACTCACGGCGTATCCGAACCCGTTCAATCCGGCCACGATGCTGGAATTCGCGCTGCCGCGCGAAGAGCAGGCGACGCTGTTTATCTATGATGTCATGGGACGGGAAGTGCGAACGCTGCAGCAGGGCTTGTTGACCCCGGGCGTGCATCACGTGAGTTTCGATGCAAACAAGTTGCCGTCGGGAATCTACTTTGCGCGGCTGCAGACTCCGTCCACGATGTTGACAAGGAAACTGCTGCTGCTGCGCTAACGTCACCGCGTTCATGCGATAATGCAATGTATGGGGCGGGCCGCTTGGCCCGCTCCTTTTGTTTGCTGCGGCGGTACGCTGCATTATCAGGCTCCGCCGTGGCTGGCCAGCGGCGTGTATTTCGTCAAAGCCACCGATCACCACAGCCTGCAAACCCGGAAAGTGGTGCTGATGAAATGACATGAAACTATTGGCGAATTAATTCACGAATCACGGTTCAATTCTCGATCTGAAGCAGGGCGGCACGATGCCGTCTTGCTTCATAAATGGCGCTGCCTCAGCGCAAATTGTCCTCCCCTTCACCGCTCTGCGGCTACGCTATTCTTATAAGGATATGAGATTCTGCGTGTTCAGGGTTCAGGCTGAATCTGACAAATTGTTACAAAATTGTTATATCCCTTGCTTTTCGGGTGATCTTGCGCTACTTTGTTCTGGATATGTTGGTATAGTATTGGCTACTTCTGGGGTCAGTTGTCCAGTTTTCTCAGGCTCTTACCGGGGAGTTGTGTATGAGTTATTTGAGGGTAGTTCTCACTCTTGCAACCTTAGCGCTGGCCGAAAGCACGTTTGCGCTCCAAGGGGCGCGGCCGGATCCGTCAACGCCGGATGGAATCCGGGCGCAGATTCGTGAACTGCAGGAGCAAGCACGCATCGTCTCTGCTGCTTGTGGTGGCGAGCAGGCTGTTCTGCCGATTTACAGCCAGATCATGAGGCTCGCTGAACAACTGCCGCGTGACGAGCGTGATCCGCTCGATCAAGGCGGTGACAACTGCAACAGCGCCACGGTGATCACCAGTTTGCCGTACATAGACTGCGGGACCACACAAGGC
>CAYJKM010000032.1:0-8111 GCA_964370805.1 uncultured Alphaproteobacteria bacterium
GCCTGAAGCCGTGCCAAACGCATACGCATTGCATCAGAACTATAAGAATCCATTCAATCCGAGCACTGAGAGTCACTTTGATCTCGCCCGGGCCGGCCGGGTGGAACTGAAGGTCTTCAACGTACTCGGCCAGGAAGTAGCCACGCTCGTGGATGACTTTCGTTCGGCCGGTCTGTATCACGTGAATTGGGACGGCAGGAATGCCGCCGGCGAATCCGTCGGGACAGGCATGTACGTGTATCGCATTCGTTCCGGCGATTTCACGGCTACCAAGAAGATGATGCTGCTCCGCTGATACAGCATCAAATCGATAATGGAGGCGGGTCATGCTCACGCATGGCCCGCCTCTTGTTTTAGAGCCAAAGATATTGTACATTTCAGGGCAAAATGAGTCCAATCTCCCGCCGCCGCCTGCTCATTCTTCTGTTCGCCGTCGCGTTCACTCGGGCGGTCTCGATCTACTCGTTCTATCTCTACGACGACGCGTTCATTACGTTCCGATTCGCGGCCAATCTCTCCGGGGGAGCGGGTTTCGTGTACAATATCGGGGAGCGCGTGCAGGGGATCAGCACGCCGCTGTGGGGTCTGCTCTTGACGGCGTTCAAGGAATCGGGAATTCCGCTCGAGCTCGCGTCACGCTGGCTTGCGCTCATCTTTGATTTGGTCACGGCGTATCTGGTAATCCGCTGGTTGTCACGCGCGCAGCTCACGGCTGTGGCAATGTGGTTTGCGTTCTTCTTCGCACTCGATCCGTTTATTGCCAAGACCGCCACGGGCGGAATGGAATCCTCGTTGTTTTTGCTGCTCACGGTGGCCGCCGCGCAGCTTGCCCTGCAAAACCGGATGACGCTCGCGGCTTGCCTTTCCGCCGCAAGTGTGTTTGTCCGACCTGAGGGATTGCTCTTTGCGGCGTGTCTACTCTTGTTCGCCTGGCATCGCACTCGTTCGTTTCCGTGGCGCGCGGTACTCCTGGGGTTATGCATCATCGCGATTGGTGTCGCGTGGCAGACCTTGTATTACGGTGACCTGATTCCCCAGTCCGTCCGCGCAAAGATGGCGCTGGCGCGTACGTACGACGGCATCATCAAGCTGGTCATCGTTCCGCTCCGCGATCCGGTTCAGATACTGCTTACGGTTCTTACTCTCGCCGGATTGGCAACCGCGTGGCGCAGATCGGCGTTCGTGCGGCTGTATGGCTTGTGGGCCGGCGCACTGTTTGTCGTGTGGCTCATCACCGGCGCGCATCTGTGGAGTTGGTATTGCGTGCCGGTGTGGTTTTTCAAAGCGCTCGTCGCGGGTTTTGCCATGCAAATCATCATCGAGCGCTACCCATTCCTCTTCAACCGAGTTAGAGCATTGCTCCAACCGCTCGCGCTGCTTGCGATCGTCGTTGTGTCGTGGACGGGGCTGGCCATCATCAGGGGGCCGGACCGGATCGAAGCCAACATTCACTCCAAGCTGCGCGCGTGGGCGGCCCAGCGTGACATTCGCGGTCAGACGGCGTACGGCATGGACTTCGGTGCGTTCGGATATTACACCGGCGCGCGTATCCTTGACGAAGCAGGATTGGTTTATCCACTGGCGCTGGATGTTTACAAGAGTGATTTGAAGGCGATGTTGCTTGCAGAGCGGCCCGAATGGGCGTTCGTCACGAATTACATGGATAATCCGCGCCTCATGCGAACTCCCGAGTTGGCTGAGTTGTACGAGCCTGTCTGGAGGGCGTCTGTGCAGGGTGACACCATACTCGATTTCCCGATCGAGCAGGTTCCGCGGCGCTGGACGCACGACTTTACTCTGTATCGCAGCAAAGTCGCAGCCCTCAGTCCGTAACTGGGTGTATCAGTACATCCGTGTGCTGCTTTGTTCAGATTTGTCTACTGAATACCGCTCTCGGTCGAGTCTACTGTTCTTTACCAGCATATCCAGAATGAGTATCTTGGGACTGGATTTTGTCACGGAAATTGTGTATTTTTTCACGAGTACCGAGAATTGCGTACTACCCTTGTTTTAAAAGCACTTAAGGAATAAAGAATGGCTGAGAAAACCGCGCTGAAACCAGAGACTTCGGCGCCTGTCCTCCCCAATATGCCTCTCCCTGTGGACGGTGCGGCTGGGTCAAACGGCACCGCTCCCGGTTCAGGTTACCCGTCTGATGTTTTCGAACAGGCCGTGGATGCCCTGAGCAGCATCCGTTCCGGTGATACGGTTCTGATCGGTTCCGGCTGTGCTGCACCTGTCCTGCTTGAGGAAGCGCTGGTCGCGCGCGCCAACGAACTCTGGGACGTTGAAGTCATCCACCTGATGACGTTTGGCATGGCGCCGTATGCCGCGCCCGAAATGGCCGGCCACTTTCGTCACAACTCGCTTTTCACCGGAGCGAATGCGCGTGAAGCCGTCAACGACGGCCGCGCCGATTACACGCCGATCTTTCTGCATGAAATCCCCGCGCTCTTTACGAACGGCCAGAAGCCGCTTGACGTGGTGCTGATGATGGTGTCGCCGCCGGACCGCCACGGCTATTGCAGCCTCGGTGTGGATTGCGCCGCCACGCTGCCCGCTGCGCGGGCCGCCAAGTACGTGATTGCGCAGATTAATCCGCAAATGCCGCGCGTGCACGGCGAGAATTTCATTCACATCTCGCGGTTTCACCGCACGATCGAATTCGATTGCCCGCTGCGCGAATTGCCGCGCGTGCGCATGAACGATCTCAATGCGCGCATCGGCGAGCACGTCGCCGAGCTCATCCCGAACGGCGCGTGCCTGCAGCTCGGCATCGGCGGCATTCCCGACGCGGTACTGAATTTTCTGCGCAACAAAAAAGACCTCGGCATGCACACCGAGATGTTCTCCGACGGCGCCGTCGAACTCGTGCAGGAAGGGATCATCAACTGCCGGGCCAAGAATTTCCATCCGGACAAGCTGATCGCCGCTTTCGTGCTCGGCACGAAGACGCTGTTTGATTTTGTGCATTCCAATCCGATGGTTGAGTTTCATCCGGTCGACTACACGAATGATCCGTTCATCATCGCGCAGAACGACAAGATGATCTCGATCAACTCCGCGATCTCCGTGGACATCACCGGCCAGGTGAATTCCGATTCGATCGGACATCGCATCTACAGCGGCTTTGGCGGTCAGGTGGACTTCATTCGCGGCGCCAAGCGTTCCAAGGGCGGCAAGGCGATCATTGCGCTGCCGGCGACGGCCAAAGATGACAAAGTCTCCAAGATCTGCTTTGAACTTGATCGCGGTGCGGGCGTCGTCACCAGCCGCGCTGACGTGCACTACGTCGCCACGGAATTCGGCGTCGCGTATCTGCACGGCAAGACGCTGCGCGAGCGCGCGCTGAATCTGATCAGCATCGCGCATCCCAAGTTCCGCGACGAGCTCCGTTCGCAAGCCCGCAAAGTCAAAATTATCTGATCTGCTTTGACTCGAATTTTGGATTTCGGATTTTCTTACTTCTTACGTTCCCCTCCTCCCGCGCCCGAAAATGCAAGAACCCTCCGCTCGGAGGGTTCTTGATTATTCAGACTGTTTCGCTTCGCCTATTCCACAATTAATTCCGCTCTGACTTCAAACAGCGCCCGATTGGCGTCAATGCCCGACGGCACGATGTACTGTGTCTGCGTCGTGTAGCCGATGCTGTCCGGGGTGTCGCCGACGTCGTCCATGCGCCAAATCGAGTAGCCGGTCGCCGTAATCGGCAGACCGACTTCGTTTTCCGTCACGGCTGACCACCGCAAACGCAAGCCAATCGCGGGGATCCACCGCAGCGTGAGATCATCCACCGGCACCGGCGGCAGCGTCAAGTCTCCCGGTTGCGGCCAAACCGAAATCACGTCATAAGCATGCGAGGCAAGTTGTGCGGTGAGAGTTGTCATTCCTGCGGAGTCGGGCGCACCGGCGGCGCGCCAAACGGCCAGCGCGGAATCTGTGCGCGCCACGATGTGGTCTTCGAGCGGAAACGTCATCGCATGCACGCCGCCGCCATAGCCGTCATTGAGTATGTAGGTATCGAGCGTGTCAATAAACCCATCGAAGTGCTGTGCCATCGTGCGAATTCGCCAACCCTCGTCGCAAAGCGGCGCGGTGACGTCACCGTTCGTCAAGGCGGGTGTCGTACGTGACGCGACCCAGAACGGCAGCGGCACGCCGTATTGCACAGACATCGGGAATGCCCACAAAGTCGAGAGCAGCGGGTTCTCGTTTGGCAGAACGCCTTCGATCACGCAGGCCGAGACCGAAAGTCTGCGGCAGATCGCTCCATAGGTGCTGATGTATCCCTGTGGCAAGCCGCCTTGCGTGCCTTCAAAGGGCAGGGGATAGGGATTAAACGTGGTGTTGATGCGCAGGTCGCGCATCACATGCCGGAACAGGAATGCCGCGGTCAGCGAGTCTCCATCCACCGCGTCTTCGATCAGGGCTAAGGCGCGATCATGGCGATAGACGCCAATGCGCCCCTGCGAGCTGCCGGCGTAGGACCAGTTCGAGCGCACGAGCACGCCAAGCGGCGCATCGTCCGGATCATCCGCGTCGTAGCGCACGTAACTGTTCGCAAAAGTCTCAAACATCGCCGCTCCGCCGGAGGTGTCGATGACTCCAAAGATGGCAGGGGTGCGATGTCCGGCAACTTGAGTCGAATCGAGAATGGCTTGGAAGTCATCCACGGTGCGGCACGTTTGCAGAGCGAGTTTGATAATCGTGCCATCGTCTTCCGGCGGCCCAAGCGGATCATCCGTATTCCAATTGTTGGCGTCCTCAACGGCAAATCCGGCGCTGTTCACGCCGCCCCAGGCCTGAGACGAATCTGCCGCCGTGGTGATCGTCACATAGGGATAAACCCCGTCGTCGAAGTACACGATTTCCTGATTCGGAAACGATACATCGCGGTTCTTCCACAAGAGCGGGCGACCGTTCACGGTGCGGCTGCCGTGAATCACGGCGGTGGTGCAGCCGCCCGGATCAAACCAATCATCGAGTTCAAACAGACCGAGCTCTGGCGCAGCGGTTGAACCGATTAAGAGTATGGCTGCGGTGACAAACCAGAATTTCATTTCAACAACACTGCTTTCTGCATCCCAAGGACTCGGTTTTCCGTCTTAGCCTGTACAAAGTATATTCCTGAAGCCAGCCCGCTTGCATCCCACGTCAGCTCGTGACTACCGCTGTCGTAACTGCGGGAGCCGAGCACACCGGCCAAGCGTCCGAGCACGTCATAGATGGCGATCTCCACTCGCGCTGGAGTGCGCAATGAAAAGCGCACTCGCGCCGTGGAGTTAAAGGGATTCGGATACACCGGCTCGAGCGTAAAGTCACCGACGACAGGGCGTGGGGTTCCAGTTGTCTGTGCCCAATCGAAGCATTGGCCGGAGTGTGCGGCATCTACGCGCTCGCGAAAATCCGAAAAATCGAAGTAGGCCGGCTCAATCCATGGATCGTGCTGCGGAAAGTCAGGATCATGCAGATTCATTCCCCCGACCATCGCAACCCAGCAATCAAAACTTTCACCCGGATACAAGCGATAGATATTATTGCCGTATGCATCGGTGTACTCGAATATTCCCGTCGGGCCAATCGAATAGAGCATTCTCACCCACGCATTTGTTGGCCCGGGAGTGGGATCTGAAGTACACCACTCTTGCTCGCCGTCAGGCGGTGGCCAGCTGTTGACCTCATACACGTATGGGTAATCTATCTCACGGTTCCGCATCAAGTCGTACTTGTGCTCATCTCCTACGGGCGTCCCGTAAAGACTGGTCCAGCCCATACCGAGACTGTCGCGCTCGCAGTAGGCTTCCCATGCCGGACCATAATCCAGATTGACTTCGCCATGTGAAATCCACCAGTTGAACGAGACCGGCGCGTCAATGCCCAAAATGGAATCGACTTCGTTGTATTCGGAAGTTGGGAAATAGTAGAGGCCGACGACGTTGGGAACGACGAAGTCGTTACCACTCGAGTCTCCGAAGGCTCGGCCGTCGTTGTCGCACCAGTAAGCCGCCTGTGACACCGGGTCAAACCCGCACAAGTCATCGGAGAGATAGCTTAGCTCGCTATTATGTCTGACCATGCCATCCACATAATGGCCGATGTACAGGTTCTTGAGATAGTTCTCACCGATATTCTGGACGTGATACTTAATCCAATAGATGTGGCTGCACGCTTCGTCGAGCACCGTATAAGTCGTGCGTGTAATCTTCAGTCCTAGTGGGCGATGTGCGCCGTCCACTGGATCGTCAACGATGTAGAAATCATCCGTGAGCGTGTCTTCAAACGTGGCGATGTACACGTGGTCGGCAACCGCTTCGGAGTCAAAGATCGGCTGGCCGAAACAACCTACTGTGTCGAGACGTGATCGTTCGACAATACTCTCATCCGGACCCGGATACAACTCGTTGATGGAGGGATTGAACCAGCCGTCGGTTCCCACGCTGACGCGGACGGTTTGAAATCCGATCTCGTCAATAATCGCTCCGATCCACAAAGCTCCATTGTAGAGATAGTTCTGTCCCGATCCGCCCGGCAATTCTAATGAGACCATGCCGGAATCCGGATAGCAAGGATCTTCCGCCATTCCGAACGTACCGAAATTCGTCTGTCCAAGCGGCATGTCATTCCAACGGTCAACCGCAAACTGAACGTTCGGTTGTCCCCAGACGCCCGAAAACAAAAACAGGACGGCAAGGCCCGTCCCCAGAGAAGAAATAAGTGCGCGCATACTGCCTCCGTGATGTACAGTTGCCCACGTTGCCCGGCGGGTCGCAGACACAATTTAACCGTAGAATCGCGGAAAGTCAAGAGCTTACGACGAAGTTCTCATGCGTCTATGATCCCAGTTTTCTACCGTAACTGCTGTAATTTTAATGTGATAAAATGCGCAAATGGCGTCAGGTCAGGCCAGCTCTGTTATGCGCATCCCCATTTCTCTGGTGCGATCGTCGTGACCTGTTTCCAAGTACGACTTCAAATTGCCCAGAAAGAACGTCCAACCGCGCAGATGACTCTCCTTCAATTCGTCCCACTCGCGTCCCGACTCCCAGCCGGAGTGAATAAGCATCAGACGTGTAACATTGGGATCTTCCGAATGTGGCGTCAGGCGAAACTCGACGACCGTCGGCTTGGTATCTTTCAACTCGCCATGTCCAATCGTGAGATCACGTTTGGGCCGGGCATCCCAGGTGTGACTGACGGTTTTGTAGGGAATCACCTCGGTATATTCTCCGCAGCGCATGTGATTACTGGCCGGGGCATCCGGAAAGTCCCATTCAAACGTGAATCTTCCTCCCGGCACGGGATCGTTTTCGGCTTTGGTCGGAAACCAACGTTCGAGCTCATGGGCAACTGTGAGCGCCTGAAAGACCTTTTCTTCGGGAGCCTGAATCGTGATGCAAAGTTCGATCGGCGGAGTTTCGATTTCATGCAATAGCGCGGCGAGCTGCGAGAGACAGCCATTCAAGAGATGCGCATGTTCGTCGCACTCGTCCTTGCTGCGAAATCCGCTGTGTGTGACCATCACTTCCGTATTCTTGCCGTGATCGAAGAAGTCAATCTCGACATGCGTCTCATGTGGCGGGGACTCATCTTCCCACTGCCATGTATAGGCGAGATTCTGCGAAGCATCAATCGCCTTAAACACTCCGGTGCAGACGCGTTCCTGGCCGTCGCCGGGAGAAATCATGCCGAGCCGGAAGCGTCCGCCGACGCGGAGATCCACTTCGGCGACAGACGGCGCGTAGTTGCCATCGATGTGCCACCACATTTTCAACTGAGCAGGATCCGTCCAGGCACGGAACACACTCTCCCGCATCGCACTGAACATCCTGGCGATTCGCAAGGACGTATTGGTTTCGGTGATATGAGTCATCGGAAGTCCTCCCTAAGTGAAGGGACAGGCATTTATTACGTGACAGCTACGGGCTGAAGCCATCCGCTGCCCTTTTATCTTGCACTCAGTTACGAGGGCCGTCGTTCCCCGCCAAGAGAAATCCCCCTGCCGGAGCGGGGGGATTCAGAGGGGGTCTTGGCGCTGTCAGTCTTTGCCGAAGTAGGTTTCAAACTTGCCCGGCTCGCTTTGCTTCGTCCAGGTTTGAAAGCCCATTGAACGC
>CAYJKM010000032.1:8121-19800 GCA_964370805.1 uncultured Alphaproteobacteria bacterium
ATCTCGATCAACGGCCCAGGCACAAATGGAGTCAGCAGTACAAAGATCTGTCCGGACTCGAGTGCACTGACTTCCGAAACGACGAGCTGCTTCGGATGAACGCCCTGCGCCAGCAATGGGCGGGCATCGAGTTCCTTGACAATCGATCCTTCACTTACCCAGAGCGGTTTGCCGGGCGTGTTGGACGCCGCCGCTTCATCCGGCAGGCCGGCGAGTTTGCTTAGCTTTCGAATGAGATCCGGAAGCCGCACGCGCGAGGCGGACGCGGCTTGCTCCAGCGATGTCGTGCGCGCGATCGTGTCACGGAAGTACCCCGGTTTCAGCTTGCCAAACGTTGGCACAAGTTCGCAAAGAGCATTTTCCAATTGAGGGTGAATCGAGAGCAGTTCGCCGATCTTCGTATCGGGAGTAATCGTCTGATGCGTTGTGGTATCAGGCATGAGCAGTGTTCTCCTCGGAGTGGTATGACAATAAGCGCTGTTCACCTTCCAATGCACGCAGGCGGGTGAGGTCTTGCGTGACCTCGAGCGTGCCCAGATATTCACCGGCAGCTCCGCGCACGGCGTAATAACAGATGTGCACGAACTTGCCGCGCAGGTTGATCCAGAACTCCGCCTTGCTTTGCCGGCCGGAGCGGAAATCGTCCAGGATCTTGTTCACAATGTGCACGCTGTGCGGCGGATGACAGAACTGCACTTCCCGACCAAGGATGGCGCGGTTGCGATCAAAGATGCGCTGTTCGCCATGCGAAAAGTACTTCACGCGGTCATCTGCATCAACAAAGGTCAGATCCACCGGCAGCGTTCGGAACAAAGCCTCCAATTCGCCAAGACTGAAGCTCCCGGTGTCCATGGAGATCCGGCCGTCCTGCACGGTCTTGTGTGCGTTAGAAACAGCCATGCCTTCGGGCAGCCATTGCGTTTGTGGATCGATCAGGCAGAAACCGATTTCCGGGCTTTGCTCGCTGATCTGCAGCCACTCGTCGTCGGTGAGGGTGTCGAGGCACATCGGGAAGAGAATCTGCTCTTCCTTGAAGATCATCTCTTCTACAGACGCGGCGGCGGGTTTGAGGATGAATTCGGTGATGCCCAGTAATTCATCGGAGTCGATTCCGCCGGCGGCAGCCGCCAGCGTTTCCTGAGCCGTCTTGAGCAGCGCGCGCGTTTGGTCATGCTTGCCCCACATGACTTTCGGCGGCCCGGTGATCTCGTGCTTCTCCATGAACGGGAAGAGCAAGTACTCTTTGCGGCGGTAGTGCTTGTCCACGTCCATCAGTTGATTGAAGCGCTGGCGAATGTCCAGCAACAGCGGCTGGGCATCATTGGTTGCTGTGGCGGCCGCGAACAGCGTTTGCAGTTCGGACAACACGCGCTCGAGTGCGTCATTTTCTTCGCACCAGACGTGCACCGGATGTCCCGCCGGGGCGGTCTTCGCCGCGCTGACGTCAATCTGCCCCTTCAGCGCCGCCGTGTGCTGATCGCAGAGGCGCAGTACGTCTTCGTGCGGCAAGCCTTCATTGATCAACTCCTGCTCGACCTGCATCACTTCACCGTAGGGCACAGTGACCAGCATGCGCGAAAGCTGGTTGCGCACCTGTTCGGGCGCGCAACCCTTGTGGAGTTCCAGAATCAGATGTTTGAGCAGGTCCATCCGCTTCCGGGAGTTATTGATGAGTTCGCTCATTCAGTTCTTTCTTGACCTATGTTTCGATAAACTACTAATATTATTGGGTTAAGTATTGACTATATTACAATAACGTAATAGTAGATCATTTACTCCGTCATAATATAAGAAGTTTTTCACGATTTGTCAAGTGCCTTATACTAGTCTTGCGTTTGGGCTTGGCTTTGAACATATTGAAATGTTCTCCATTCATCATCTTATGCACATTTGGAGCTATCTATGTTCCGCCTGCTGATCGCATCACTTCTGCTTGGCCTGCTCAACGTTTCCATTTTGGCAAGTCCGATCGCGGATGTATCCACGGCGAATAATCGTTTTGCGGTCGCCCTCTTTCACCACTTGGCCAGTCCCGATTCCAATCTTGTCTTCTCTCCTCTTTGCTTGCATACAGCGTTGAGCATGGCGTTCGCAGGGGCAAGTAAAGAGACGGCGGAACAGATGGCGAAAGTGCTGGAGATCGAGGCGATGAAAGATGAAGTGCATGACGCCCAGAAGCAGTTAGCCAATAGTCTGCAAATTACCTGCAACACGGACACGATGGCGAAACTCAACATTGCCAATGCGCTGTGGAACGCGCAATGCACTGCCAAAACGCAATTCCAAGCATTGCTGCGCGAATATTATTCGGCAGAAGTCACACCCCTGCCATCGAATCCCTCCGAGGGAGCGCAGGCCATCAACTCGTGGGTGGATAAGAACACGGAACACAGGATCACACAATTGGTGAATGCGGGCGATTTGGAAACAGAAATTGCTTTTGTATTGACCAATGCCGTGTACTTTTTGGGACGCTGGGCTTATCCCTTCGGAGAGAGACCATCAAAGCCGGGATTGTTCACATTGCTCGATGGTACGAGAATCGAGCCTGTCATGATGTCCCAAGAATTCCGAGCGCCACTCCGGTACTTAGAAACAGATGAGTTTCAGGCTCTTGAACTTCCCTACCGCCAGAATTCCGCCGCGATGGTGATCTTTCTGCCTAAAGACGCGGGTGGTCTATTGGCTTTGAAAGCTTCACTTTCCTACGATAACTTATTGTCATGGTTGGCGGCAATGCAGCCCACAAATGGAGGACGCACAGACTCATTTTTGGTATCTGTAGATGTGAGAATGCCGAAAGTCGAAACCAGAACATCGATTGCCCTGAAAAGCAGTTTAAGTGCGATGGGTATGCCGATGGCATTTGAACCGGGTGCGGCCGATTTCTCCAATTCCTGTGCTTCACAGGCGAATGTGTGGATTGGTGAAGTGCTTCACGGTACGTTTCTTCGAATTGATGAGCGCGGAACAGAGGCTGCCGCCGCGACCATGATTGCACTTTCTGTAAACCTCTCGCGCCACAGGATTAAGTTCATTTGCGACCATCCGTTCTTTTTTCTCATCCGCGACACCGCTACGAATACAATATTGTTCATGGGGCAAATTGTGGATCCGAGAACATAAGCTATTCGCCCGCTTGCTTCTGACCCCTGGGTGCGCTACATTAGTTGCCGGGTTACAGAGGTACGCTATTTGCCGCGTTTCACGAGGAACACTCTTGGTAAAATATGAAAAGAACTGAAGATACAGTCCGGCGGAAGACGCTGGCGATTCTGGTGGGGGGCGGACCGGCACCGGGGATTAATGGCGTGATCCGTGCCGTGACCATTGAAGCCAACAACAACGGAGTGGACGTCATCGGGATCTATGACGGCTTCAAATGGCTGATGCGCGGCGACGCTACGCATACGATCGAGCTTTCGATCGACACGATCAGCCGCGTGCACGCGCTGGGCGGGAGCTTGTTGCGCACGAGTCGCGAAAATCCGACCGGGAATCCCGCCAAGCTTGAGGCCTGTTTGCGCGCGCTCACGCAGCTCGAAGTGGACTACCTCGTTACGATCGGCGGCGACGACACGGCATTTTCAGCGACTAAGATTGCCGAGCTGGTGAAAGAGCAGATTCAAGTCGCGCACGTTCCCAAGACGATTGACAACGATCTCCCGCTGGCCGGTGACTTGCCGACGTTTGGATTCGAAACCGCGCGCCATGTTGGATCGGAGATCGTCCGTTCGCTGATGGAAGACGCGCAGACGACGAACCGCTGGTACTTCTGCGTAACGATGGGGCGCAAGGCTGGATTTCTCGCGTTGGGCATCGGCAAAGCGGCCGGCGCGACGCTCACCATTATCGGCGAAGAATTCCGCGACCGGAAAGTAAGCTTCATGACGGTCTGCGACATGCTCGAAGCGTCAATCATTAAGCGGATAGCGATGGGACGCACGCATGGCGTGGCCGTGATTTCCGAGGGCATCATCGAGCGGGTGGACAAGACGGAGCTGATGCGTGTGGCCGATTTGGATTATGATGCACACGGCAACATCCGCTATTCCGAATTCGATCTGGGGCGGATGTTGAAGAACGAAGTCAGCCGCCGGTTGAAGGAACGCGAGATTCCCGTGACCATCGTGGCCAAGGACGTCGGTTACGAGTTGCGCTGCGCGCCGCCGATTCCGTTCGACCGCGAATATACGCAGGACCTCGGCTATGCAGCCGTCCGCTACCTGCTGGAAGGCGGGAGCGGCGCAATTGTGTCGATCAATCGGGGCAAGATCATTCCCATCCCGTTTGCCGATTTGGCCGATCCGAAGACGGGCAAGCTGCGCGTGCGGGAGGTGGACATTGATTCGGACAGTTATAAGGTGGCGCGGAAGTACATGGTGCGGCTGGAGGCGTCCGATTTTGCGGAAGTAAAATCCACGTCACGGCTTGCGCTCATCGGCAAAATGAGCCGTGAGGAGTTCGAGAAACGCTTTAAGTATTTGACGGACGACCCACCGGTTCGGCCCGAAGACAACGGTTCTAGTGCCGGGACCATCGGTTCGCCGCCGCCGCGGTCGCAGGAATCCGCGCGGACGTAGGAGTTCTGCGACATTCGCAAGCGATCGCCTGATGCCCTCTGTGAGGGCATTTTTTTTGCGCTTCACACAAACATTGTAATTGGAAACGCTAAGTCAGGTTATCTCATTCACAGAAGAAGTCAGGACGCGGCGAGATGCTTAACGACGACCTTCACACTATTGCAGATGACGGCAATCGCCAGGCGCTTGAAATCCGGGAGCGTGGATCGTGCGCGAAGCAGGTTGCGATCGCCGCGCTGGCCGCCGTCTATTTAGCCGGGATCTATGCCCTGGACGTCGCGGTGACCAGCAGCGTGGGCATCAGCATTCTCTACGTTGCGGCGATGGCTTCGGGCTTCTTTGTGGCTCGTCGGGCTTACACCGTCGTGCTAGCGTGTGTTGTGACTGTTTTGCTGGTCGCCGAACCGCTGCTCGCCGAGCCACCACAAGTGGTTTGGGTCAGTGCTGTGAATCGGGGCATCGCATTGCTCTTAGTTGCCGTGGTTACCTGGCTGTGCCTGTGGCACAAGTCGGTGGTCGCGCGGCTGGCCTTTCAGAAACGTTTCATCCAGGCGATCATCAATGCATCGCCCGTCTATCATTATCTCACGGACCTCAAGCACCGCCGCATTACCTACGTCAGCGCGCATATCGGCAAGCTGCTCGGTTACAGTCCGGATGACATTGAGCGGCTGGGAGATCGATTTCTGACGTCCATCGTTCACCCGGATGAACTGTCGTACGTGCTGCAAATATTTGACGAATGCGCAACCCTGAAGGACGGCGACGTCCGGAATGCGGAGGTGCGACTGCAGCATCATGACGGGGATTATCGCTATGTCATGATGCGCTATTCCGTATTTCAGCGTGGTGTTCACGGAGAGCCGGAATTCACCATCGGCGCGGCGATGGACATCACAGAGCGCCGGCGAATGGAAGAACGCCTGCGCGAGAGCGAGGCGAACCTGGTACGTGGACACCGGTTGGCGCGCATCGGCACGTGGCGGTGGGACATTCGTACGAACGGCGTACATTGGTCAGACGAATGCCTGGAGCTCTTCGGCTATCAGCCCGGGGAAGTCGAACCGAATTACGGGTTGTTTCTGCAGCACATCCATCCGGATGATCGGGAACGCGTACAGGCCGCTGATGAGACGGCTCTGCAGACCGGCATCTTTGACGAGACATTCCGCGTGATCAGCAAGCGTGGTGACGTGCTCACGATGCGCTCGCAGGGCGAACTCCTGCGCGATTCGTCCGGCGAGCCAATTACCATGTTTGGAGTACAGCATGATCTCACGGAGCAGAGGCAAAGTGAACGAGCTTTGCGTGAAAGCGAAGAGCGTTACCGGTTACTGTTCGAGCGGATGAACGAAGCGTTCTGTCTCTGCGAGATGATCTTTGATGATCAAGGTCAGCCGGTGGACTGGGTCTTCCTGAACACCAACCGAGCGTTCGAAGCAATCACCGGACGTCAAAACGTCATTGGCAGACGGGCGACAGAGGTGTACCCGGACATCAAGACGACTAACCCGGAGCTCCTTGAACTGCACGGGAAAGTGGCGCGAACGGGCGAATCGGCGGAAATCGAGCTGTGGTTCGAGCCGCTGCAGGTGTGGTTTCGAGCATCCGTCACGTGCCCAGTAAAAGGACATTTCGTATCGGTGTTCGAGAATATTACGCAGCGCAAGCAGACCGAGCAGGCGTTGCGCGAGAGTGAGAAACGTTACCGGATGCTGTTTGAACGAATGGCGGAAGGCTTCGCGTACTGCGAAATGCTGTTCGATGAGCAGGGTCAGCCGGTAGATTGGACGTACCTGAATATCAACCCTGCTTTTGAGCGGATCACCGGAATCAAGAACGTGATCGGCAGGCGCGTGACCGAGATCTTCCCGAATATTCGCACTGCGCATCCGGAACTGCTTGCGACCTACGGGCGCGTCGCACAGACCGGAGAAGCGGCGGAAATCGAAGTGTGGTTCGAGCCGCTCAACATGTGGCTACAGGTATCTGTCACCAGTCCGGTCAAGGGATATTTCGTGGCCGTGTTCGAAGACATTTCCGCACGAAAACGCGTGGAAGAGGCGCTGCGTGAGAGCGAACATCGCTTCCGCCGGATTGCCGAGGCCATGCCGATCGCCATCTCCGTAAACACGCGCGCCGGCGGCGAATTCCTATACGTCAACGCGGCCGGGGCCGCCATGTTCGGAGAATCGGCCGCGGACTTGCTGGGTCGCACGGTGCTCGATTTCTACGTTGACCCCAATGAACGCAAAGGCCTGATGGAAGCCGTTGCTCGCAACGGAATGGTCAACGAATTTGAATTGCGAATCAAGCGCCACGGCGAACCGATTTGGGTCCTGCTGAACATGCGGCCGATCACGTTTGAGGGTCAATCGGCGGTCATCGTCGGTTTTTATGACATCACCGAGCGGAAGCGCGTGGAGCAGGAGCTTCGGACCAGCGAACAGCGCTATCGCGGTCTCGTGGAATCACAAAACGATCTCATCATCCGCGTAGATTCACAGGGCCGTTTCACATTTGTCAATGATGCCTACTGCCGAAAATACGGATTGCGGCGCGAAGACGTGATCGGCAACGAAGCGTACCGGCCGCTGGTACATCCGGATGACTTGCCGGCCGCGATTGAAGCCGTGAAGGCGCTCGCAAACCCGCCGCACCGCGTGATTGTGGAACAACGTACGCTGACCGTGGACGGCGAGCGCTGGGTGGAGTGGGAGGACTGTGCCATACAAGACGAGGCCGGCAACATAACCGAGATTCAGGCGGTCGGCCGGGACATCCATGACCGCAAGACGGCCGAGCAGGCGCTGCGCGAGAGCGAACTTCGCTTCCGTTCGCTGATCGAGACCATGGGCGAAGGCCAGCTGGTCGCGGACGTAAATGAGCGCGTGGTACTCTCGAATCCTATGGCCGATCAGATCTTCGGGTTGACGCCGGGCGGGATGATCGGCAGGCAGCTATTGGACTTTCTCCCGCCGGATTCGCGCCAACGCGTGCTGGAAAACACGGAACGTCGCAGATTGGGCGAAGTCTCGACCTACGAGCTGGAGATTATCCGTCCCGATGGCGAGCACCGACTCGTGCTGGTAACGGCGTCACCACGCTTGAGCGAAGCCAGCGAGTATTTGGGCGCCCAGGGCGTTTTCCGTGACATCACCGAAGTCAAGCACGCGCAGGTGGAACTGCAGACTTCACGCGATGAGCTGGCCCGCATCAACGAACAACTGGCCCATAACGCTGCCCAGTCACGTCAACTCGCTGCCGACGCCATGCTCGCCAGCCGGACGAAAAGCGCCTTTCTGGCGAACATGTCGCATGAATTGCGGACGCCGATGAACGGCATCATCGGATTCTCGCAGCTCCTGTTGGAGGAAAGTCTCACGCCGTCGCAGGCGGAGTACGTGCACACGGTGCATGCCTCTGCGGAGTCATTGATGAGAATTCTCAACGGGATTCTGGATCTATCCAAGGTCGAGTCGGGACGGTTAGAACTTGACGAGACCCGCTTTGATTTGTGGGAGGCCGTCGAAAGCACGCTGGATCTGTTTCATCCGCAGGCATATGAAAAAGGGCTGGAGCTGCTCTGCACGGTTTCACCCGAATTGCCGCGCCAGTTGATCGGCGATCCGATTCGCTTGCGGCAGGTCCTAACCAATTTGATGGGGAACGCCCTAAAGTTTACGGAGCACGGCAGCATCTCGATTCGGGTGTCGCTGGAGCAACAGTCGGAAGCGGACGCCGTCGTCGGCTTTACGGTCAGCGATACCGGGATTGGAATCTCGCCCGACAAGCAGAGCGTGATTTTCGATCGCTTCACGCAAGCGGATGAACGTCTCACGCGCCGTTATGGCGGGACCGGACTTGGGCTATCGATCAGCAAGCAGCTTGTCGAAGCCATGGGCGGCAGCATCACCGTGGAAAGCGACCTTGGAAAGGGCAGCGAGTTTCACTTCACGGCCAAGTTCAGGCTGTCACGTGGAGAGACTTCTCAGAGCGACCATGAACGGATTTCCGGGCTGCGTGTGTTGCTTGTGGACAGTCAAGAGACCCGACGCCTCCATCTGCGCGAAATGCTGGAAGGGTGGAACTGCGAGGTCACGATTGCGACCGGCGGAGATCCCGCCAGGAGCCTGCTGCTGGATGCAGCGCAGCGCCGCACGCCGTACAAGGTCGTCATCATATCATCGCCACTGGCGGACGGCACGGCGATCCCGCTGGTGCGTCAGATCATACGCAATCCGGAGCTGGAAGGACTGCAAGTGATCGTTGCGGCGTCACGCGGAGTCCAAAGCGAACTGGCCACTCTGCGCAAACTTGGCTGCACCGAGTTTCTGATGCAGCCGCTAAAGCAGACCCGGCTGCACGAAATGCTGACGGCAGCCATCATGCCGTTGCCGGCCCGGGACGAGCAAGATAAGGTGTCAGAGCAGCGTGCGTTTGCGTCGCCGCCGCGAGTGCTGGTCGTCGAGGATCATCCGGTGAATCAACTGTTGCTGATGAAGCTGCTTCAGCGTCATGGTGTGGCGTCAGACATGGCCGCCAGCGGTGAGCATGCGCTCGATCTGCTGGCTTGCGAACGCTATGACATCGTGCTGATGGATGTGCAGATGCCGGAAATGGACGGCTACGAATGCACGCGGCGCATCCGACAGGGGAAATACCAGCCGACCGTGCCGATCATCGCCATGACGGCCCACGCCATGCGCGGCGACCGCGAGAAATGTCTGGCGGCAGGAATGAATGACTATGTTTCCAAGCCAATCAATGCCACGGATCTCTACGCCAAGCTGCATCGCTGGGTCGTCCGGGAAGAATCTGGAGCGTAGGCTTGAGCTATACTGAAGAAACAACCGGGCGGCTCATGGCCGCCCGGTTGTTTTTTCACATTTGCGCGCCGGCACGGCGCGGTTACGTTGCGACGGCCATGCTTGGTTTTGCCGCAAAATACGAAAGCAATTCCAGGAATCGCTCCATCTGATACTCTGAAAGAGCGGCCAGTTCCGAAACGGTCTGGTAGGCATCCACCATGAGATGAAGGCCATCAAGCTGCAACTTGCCGTGTGCGTCGCGGTCGATGTAGCTCAGGGCATGAGCGATCGACATGAACCCGAGCAGCAGATCATCCATGGCTTCGGCGTTGAACCACTCGATGTCATTGTGCAGGTTTACGTGCAGAAACCGGCGAACGAGCGGGTCATTGAACATGGCGCGCAGACCGTCATAACGGCGCGGATGTGTGAGCGTGCTAACGACATCCTGGTACGCCGTGAGAATGCGCACCAGCAGGGCGTCGCGCTCGGCGGTCCGGCGGTCTGCGCCGAGCAGCACAAACGTGTCCACAAGTGTTTCACTCAGAAACCATTCATCAAACCAATGCGCCGCGCGCCGCGGCGCATCAGGCAATGAGCAGATATGGCCGATTTGCGAAACTGCCGCCCAAGCAGTCAACACTCGCTCGGCGGAACTATCGATGTCCGGCGAGGACTCGCCCGTATGACGGGAGGCCGCAGCCTCATATTCGCGAAACCCCGTGCCATATCGCGTGATGCGCTCTAGCACATCTGCAACCGGCACGTCTCCGTTTCCGAAATAGCGTGCCTGTTCGAGGAATGGAACGGCAAGTTCGGCAAAACGTCTGGCCGGCCCCTCGTATGGCGACGCGCCGCTTGCTTTGAGTCGCTTCCAGTCATCAGGGCCGAATTTGCCGAACCGGAGTTGACGGAGATGCTCCGGCGTGACGAATTCCGCAAACGCCGCCGTTAGCGGTTGGAGCAGAATCCGCTGCACTTCCCGCTCAACAGATGCCGTGCCGCGTCCCTGCAGGCGGTCGGCAACCTTTCGGTAACGGCCTTCAATGTCTTCCACCTCATGGAATTCACTGAACACGTGATATTCGTAAGCGCGCAATTCGAGATAGAATCCGCTCTGCGCGAGGCGACCGCTTTCCTGCAGATATTCCAATCCGGTGACGAGGTCCTTCCAGACGCAGAAAATGCCCGGTCGCGGATGCAGATGCAGAGCGTGCGTCAGCGTGCGCCCGTCATGCGCGTCGCGCACCCAGCCGCGCGTCTCCGCATAACGGTTGTGATAGATCACCAGCGTGTGCGTGTTGCCCGTGCGGTTTGTGTACGCAAACACGTTCTCTTCGACGTGCCCTTCGGGAGCGACGAAATCGTGCAGCGCAAACGTCTGCGTCTGGCTGAACAGCCGTCGCCTTCTTAGGATCGGGAAAAGCTCGCGCTCGTGGCGTTCCACAAGGTCGGCGTCCGGGGTTTCCTGATAATATGCGCGGCGGTACTCATGACCGTACTTTTCGGTAAAGCCTTCAATCTGTCCGTGACCGAACATCGGCAGTCCCGGCAGGGTGCACATCATCACGGCCACCCCAAAATACTTATCGCCTTTGCCGAACTGCTCGACTGCCGTTTCCTCGTCGGGGTTGTTCATAAAGTTGACGTAGCGTTCGAGGATCCGCGCGTCGTAGGCGAGCACATTCTTCAACAGCCGGCGAAACTCGGCATTCTTTTCATCTTTGAGCATGTTCATGAACGCGCTGTTGTAAACGCGGTGCATGCCGAGCGTGCGCACAAACAGGCCTTCGGTGAGCCAGAACGCCTCGGCCAGCAGCAGCGTGTCCGGCGCCTCCGCATTGACGCGATCCACGACCTCGCGCCAGAACTCGGTCGGCATAGCGCGGTCAAACTCTTCTTTTGTCATGCCAAACCACGCGCGCGAGGGGATGGTCCCGCCTGACCCCGGTTCGGGAAACCACAATCGCTGGTAGTGCAGTTTGGCGAGCGTCATCGCCGCGTCGAAGCGGATGAGCGAAAACCGTCTGGCAACGGAGAGAATC
Organism: uncultured Alphaproteobacteria bacterium; assembly: GCA_964370805.1. Taxonomy (GTDB): domain Bacteria; phylum Electryoneota; class RPQS01; order RPQS01; family RPQS01; genus CAYJKM01. The sequence goes on from CAYJKM010000032.1 coordinate 19,561, forward strand.
TGCCGAATCACGGCTTCGCGGACTTCGGGCAGCAGAAAATTCAACTGCGCGGTGTCGTTCCACGGCATTTGCGTGCCGTCATTGCCATGATAGATGTAACGCGCGTCGCCGGTCATGTCATCGCGGCGCTCGAACACCACGGCGGCGTCAGTCTGGTGCCAATACCCGTCTTCGATGCGCACGGAAACGCGCTCATCATTACAGAGATCCGGTCCCGTGAAACGGTAAGCGGGGTAGGGC
>CAYJKM010000033.1:0-19463 GCA_964370805.1 uncultured Alphaproteobacteria bacterium
CGTCAGAGCCGCATACTCGCCCACGCTATGACCGGCAGCGGCCGCAGCGACGATTCCCCGCTCCGCTAACAGCTCCGCGACGATGCACGAATGCACATACAGGGCCGGCTGGGTCGCGCGGGTCTGCCGAAGAGCAGCTTCGGGCCCCTCAAAGCAGACCGCTGCAAGATCGAATCCCAATACATCCGCCGCTTCATCAAACCGACGACGCGCCACCGGGAAATGTTCGGCAAGATCCTTGCCCATCCCGACAACTTGCGAACCTTGACCCGGAAAAAGGAAGATATGCTTCGGCAAATGCAGTTAGCTAAGTTGGAATTGAGATCAGAACCGGACGGCCGCCCCACCCCAGGTGAATCCTCCGCCAAACGCAACCATCAGCACGATTTGGCCGTCCTTGATGATTCCGCTCCGGCGCGCTTCGTTGAGCGCGATCGGTACGGATGCAGATGAGGTGTTGCCGTAGCGATCAATATTCACGTAAACACGGCTCATCGGCAGATGGAGCCGTTCGGCCGTCGCTTCAATGATGCGGATATTCGCCTGATGCGGAACCAGCCAATCCACCTGCTCGGGTTTCAAATCAGCCCGGCGCAGCGCCTCGTGCGCCGCCTTGCCCAACGTGCGGACGGCATGTCTGAAGACTTCGTTGCCATTCATACGAATCACATCTTCGGTCTTGCCGTTGCTGCTATTCAGGCTGCCCGCCGATCCGGCTCCGTAGCAATAGAGCAAATGCGTCTGATCACCACTCGTGCCGATGTACGTGGACAGAATCCCCCGGTCATCCGTGGCCGCTTCCAGCACAACGGCGCCGGCACCGTCGCCGAACAAGACGCAAGTTCCGCGATCCGTCCAATCCGTTTGCGGAGTCAGGAATTCCGCGCCAATCACCAACCCCTTCTTCGCTCGCCCGAGTGCGATTTGCGTCTCGCCATTCTGAATTGCGAACAGGAATCCTGAACACGTTGCGCTGATATCCCAGCACGTTGCATTCACGGCGCCTAACGCGCCCTGAACGTAAATCGCCGTGGCGGGGAACCGCATATCACCCGAGATCGTGGCAATGATAATGAAATCGAGTTCTTCGGCGCGAACACCCGCATCCGCCAGCGCCATGTTAGCCGCGCGAATGCAGTAATCCGACAGTTTTTCGCCGCGCTTTACGATATGGCGCTCTTTGATTCCGGTGCGAGTCGTGATCCACTCGTCACTGGTATCGACAATGCGCTCCAGGTCCTGATTCGTTAAGATCGTCTCCGGTACGGCGTGCCCGGTTCCGGTTATGCGGACAAGCGGCTTGCGTGCCAACTTTTCTAATCCTCTTCTTCGTCCTCGACTTCCAGTTCATCGCGCTTCTCATGCATGCTCTTCAAGCGCGCCATCCCGCGGGCAAATACGCTGGCATGGTATTTTTCGACCCCGTCACTCAGGGCTTGCGGCAGATTGCCTTTCGCGAGCGCCATCGCTTCGCGAATCGCGTTCTTAATCGCTTTTGCGTTGGAGTTGCCGTGACAGATGATCGAGATTCCGTTGATCCCCAACAGCGGCACTCCGCCGATTTCCGCCGCGTCAAACTCCTTCTGGAGCTTGCGCATCTGCTCGTTTACCTCAGACGATGCGCCGTTGGGACCGCGCAGCCGACCAACGATCATCGGTCCCAGCGATTCGGCGAACTTCAGCACCACATTGCCGACAAAGCCGTCGCAGACGATCACGTCGGCTTTGCCTTTGAAGATGTCGCCACCTTCAACATTGCCGATGAAGTTCAAGCCGCTCTGCTCAAGCAGGTAATGAGCGGCCACCACGGCGTCATTGCCCTTCGACTTCTCTTCACCGATCGAAAGCAATGCCACACGTGGATTGGTCACTCCCGCGAAAATCTCAATGAAGACCGCGCCCATGATTCCAAACTGCAGCAGATTGATCGGCTTGCAATCGGTGTTCGCGCCGACATCGGCCAAGATCGAGAATTTGCCGTTGCCGAGCGGAACCAACCCGCCGATGGTCGGTCGCCGCACCCCCTCGATCAGGCCCAACAAGAGGTAGCTCGCAGCCATCTGCGCCCCGGTATGCCCGGCCGAGACGACAGCCTGCGCGCGTCCATCCTTGTGCAGCTGAATCGCACGCAAAAGCGTACTGTCCGGCTTCTCTTTGATTGCCTTGGCCGGTTTGTCATACATCGTGATCACGTCAACGGCGTGCACGATTTCGACGCGTGGTTCACCCTCGCGGCCATGAGCCGCCAGCTCGCGTCGCAACACAGACTCCGGGCCGACAAGAATGACTTTCAGCTCGGAGCCAAATTCGTCTATGGCTTCCAGTGCACCTTGAACGGGGACCTGCGGAGCATGGTCACCGCCCATGGCATCCAAGGCAACGATCATCGCAGACAGCGATTCAAACGAAGAAAAGTTAGGCGGTCTTTACCTGAACAACCAGGCGGCCTTTGTAGTACCCGCAGCTCGGGCAAGCGCGGTGCGGAGCCAGCATTGCTCCACAATTCCCGCACTTGGCGAGGTTGGTACCGGTCAGGCTATGATGTGCGCGCCGACGGTCGCGGCGGGATTTTCCGGTTCGTCTCTTCGGAACAGCCATGCTTGTAATTGTGTTATGTTAAGAAGTTTCAATCCTGATGAACCGCGTGAGCACATTCCTGAGTGTTCAGGTCAGCGCCGCACACCGGACAAAGTCCCCGGCAGTCTTCGCGGCACAGATGCTTGCCGGGAAGAGCGAGCAAGATCATGTCTCGAAAATCTCCGGTCAGATCTATGTCGGTCGCATTGACCGGCAAGTATCCGATCTCTGGGTCGTCAACCGCCTCCCCGGACGGCAGCCGTCCCAACACATAGAGCATCGGGCTCGTCGCGGTCAGTTCCCAAGTGTAATCCGCCACACAGCGATCACATTGTGAGATGACCTGCGTTCGAACTTCGAGATCAAACTCGAGATAAGGGTCGTGTCGGTCCAACGTGACATGCGTTTCGATCGGCATGGTGAAGACCGTCGGATCCAGATCGAGTTCGGTCGCACCCAGCGACTCACGGATATCATGAACCCCTCGCGGATATGAGGGGAGGTGGATTTTCACGCCAGTCACCCTCAAACAGAAAATATAACAATAACTTGGCAAAAGATCAAGCTGAATAGCAGGTTGGGCGACGTCTGGAATGATGGAGAATCGCGGCTTTCAAACATATAATAAACAAACTGTTGAATTAGTATGGTAGGGGGACGCCGTCACGCCGGCCTGAATTGTAAAGAACCGGGTCCCCAGGGAGACCCGGCTTCCATAGCTAAGACCTGCGATCGCGGCTATTCGGCCCGTTGCTCCGGGTTGTCGCCTTCTTCCTCAGAAGGCTTGCCAAGCTTGGTTTCCAGCGAACGAATATGATCGCGGATCTTGGCGGCTTCTTCATACGCTTCCGTTTCGACGCATTCCTTCAATTTTTGATGAAGGTAAGCGATTTGTTCCAACGTAGAACGGTTGACGGGCTCGTTAGAGACGGCGGCTCCTTCCATGACTTTCTCCGAAACTTGAATGACAGCCTGAGTCTTCAGCGCCAACGCGATCGCGTCCGAGGGCCGCGCATCCACGCGGCGGATTTCGCCATTCGCTACGCGCAATTCCACAACGGCAAAAAACGTATTGTCCTTAAGGTCACTCACCGTGGACGAGAGCACTGTCACTCCGCCTTCAGCAAGAATCTGAGCAAACAAATCATACGTCATCGGACGGGCGTACTCCAACTTCTGCAGCAGAAACGAGATGCTCTGCGCTTCTGCCGCACCGATGAAGATCGGGAGCCAACGTTCCCCGTCACGTTCCTTCAAGATCACCACGTACCCTTGATATGGCGGGCACACGGAGATTCCGATCACATCAACCAGTATCACTCCATTCCTCCTAATTCAGCAGCATAGATTAATCCCATACGAGCAGGAAGGTGACATCACGACTTATCATCGCGCAACACGGCTCGCTTGATCTTACCCCCCGGAGTGAGGGGAAGTTCCCTGACGAATCTTACAATCCTGGGGCACATATAGGCAGGAACGCGCTCTTTCACGAACTGGATCACATCACTCGCGGACAGGTTCGAACCGTTGCGAAGCACCACGTATGCTTTCAAGTCCTCGCCCAGCGCAGAGTCGGAAATCCCCACCACTGCGGCATCCCCAATCGCGGTATGAGTTCGCAACAGCTGCTCGATCTCCCACGTATTGACCGGGAATCCACCCTTGCGGATATGGGACGTCGTATGAGCCGTGACGGTTAAATACCCCTGATAGTCAAGCAGGCCGAAGTCATCCGTCTCAAGCCAATCCAACTGATTCCGTGCCGGAGCGCCATGATAACCGCGCATCACAGATGGGCCGCGAACCGCGATGCGTCCTTCCTTCCCGGCGCCGATTCGCTGACTGCTCTCGTTCAAAATCGCAAGTTCTGACTCCCCCATCGGTTCTCCCGACGTGGAACGATTCTCATCGTGCGGAAAAGCGTTCAGCGTGATCAGCCCGCAGGTCTCCGTCATTCCATAACCCGAGACAATTTCCTGCTTGAACTTTTCGACGAATTCCTTATGTACATGCTCAGGCACGCGGCCATCGCCGTTGACAGTAAGCCGAACGCCGCCCATGTTCGACAAGGCCGCTTCGTCTGCCTGCAGCAAGCGTGCATGGAACGCCGGCGTGCCAATTAGCACGGTCGTTTCCGCCGGAATGTCAGAACCAAACGCGATGGCGGCGCCATGAGTCAGCGGGGCATGAATGCCCAGGGTGAGCCCATTGATGCCCGAGAACCCGGTCGCGGCATAAACGCGATCCTTTGCCGTGAAACGCAGCCGGCGCCCCAATTGCCGGGCCTGATGCGCGAAATTGGCATGCGTCAGATCGACAGCCCGAGGGGCTCCGGAGACTCCGGACGTGAGCACAACGGCCGCAAGATCGTCTGCTTCAACGTCGGCCGGTAGCAAAATCTCATCGCTTCCGCTGAGCAGCTCCGTGAAACGGATCCACCCTTCCCGAATGCGATCGGTGAGAACGGCCGCCGGTCTCAGCTCGCCGAGCATTCGTTCCAATTCCTCGATCGAATTGCGCGGATTCAGCGGCACGGTGATCGCGCCATTGAACAGCAACGCCAGATGAGCCAGAACAAATTCACCGCTATTCGGCATGACCAGCGCGACTAAATCACCCTGGTGGATGCCTCGAGCTGCCAAAGCTGACTGCACGTGCCCGACCGCAGCGATCATCTCGCCATACGTAAGAGTCCGATCAGGCCCGATCAATGCGGGCTGATCCGAAAGCTCGCCGGCGCGGCTGGAAATTCGCGATATGACGGTATCAGTCAACGTTTGAACAGGTATGGGCGAAACTCAGGCTACGAATTCATGGACGCGGTCAAGCGAACGGTATTGCACGGCTTCGACGACGTGCGGCAACTGGATATCTTCGACGCTCTCAATATCGGCAATCGTCCGGGCGATTTTGCGAATGCGATGATACGCGCGGGCCGAAAGTCCCATCCGCTCGATCGCCTGATGCAAGACATTCATGGAGGCTGAATCCAGCGGAGCGAAGCTCTCAATCTCGCGGTTGGTCATCTGAGAATTTGAATAAAGATCGGATCGGCTCTCGGAGAAGCGTTCATGCTGTTTCCGGCGAGCCCGGCTGACGCGAGCGCGAATCTGGTCCGAGTCAACACCGGTCTCCCCGCCGGACAGGTCTTTCCACGGAACTCGCGGGACTTCCACATGAATGTCGATACGATCCAGCAGCGGGCCGGAGACTCGCGATAAATAACGATGCACCTGTTCCGGAGTGCACTTGCATTCATGCGTTGGATCGGTCTGGTATCCGCACGGGCACGGATTCATCGACGCAACCAGCATGAAGTTGGCCGGATAGGTCAAACTGATTGCGGCTCGCGACAGCGTGACGATCCCGTCTTCCAACGGCTGCCGCAGCACTTCCAGCACATTCTTGTGAAACTCCGGCAGTTCGTCGAGGAACAATACGCCATTGTGCGCAAGCGAAACTTCGCCCGGTCGGGGAATCATGCCGCCGCCGATCAGACCTGCATCTGAGACGGTGTGATGCGGCGAACGAAAGGGCCGGTTCGCGACGATCGCCTGGCCGGACTTAAGCATCCCGGCCACCGAATGCACGCGCGTGGTTTCGAGCGCTTCGTCCAGCGTAAAGTCTGGCAGGATCGACGGCAGTCGCCGCGCCAGCATCGTCTTGCCCGATCCCGGCGGCCCGATCATCAGCACATTATGGCCACCGGCCGCGGCGATTTCGAGCGCGCGTTTGACGGAAGCCTGTCCTCTGACCTCAGCAAAATCTCCCACGTATTCGCGAGCCTCGTTGAACAGTGACTCGCGATCGATGGCAGTCGGACTGATCTCTTTATCGCCATTCAAGAAATCCACGACATCGCGGAGTTCGGCAACTGGAAAGACGTCGATGCCAGGGATCAGCCCGGCCTCGTGTCCATTCTCACTCGGAACGATGAGCCGCGTGATCCCGGCCTTCTGCAGCGACCGCGCTATGGACAGCGCGCCGCGAATCAGACGGATCTTCCCATCCAGTGCCAGTTCCCCGAGGACGGCAGTTCCCACCAATTTGTCAGGGAGAATCTGGCCGGAGGCGACCAGAATTCCCACAGCCATTGGCAAGTCGAACGCGCTGCCCTCCTTGCGAATGTCTGCCGGAGCCAGATTGACAATAATCTTCTTGTGCGGATAGACCAGACCGGAGTTCTTGATGGCCGCCGTAACTCGCTCGCGCGACTCCTTTACGGCGCTGTCCGGCAATCCCACAACGACAAATGGCGGCGGATCGACTCGGTTTTCAAGGTGACTCTCCACCTTGACCAGATAGGCGTCCACGCCCAGAATTGCGGCTGAAATCACTTCAGCAAACATGTGCGTTTCGTTGACGGAAATTTAGACTTTGATTTGAAGCGGCTTTTCCCAAATCCGCCACGTCTTATAGCGCTGCGCGCCCATATTCAGCGCCGCTTCGTTCATCAGTTTGTTGTCTTCCAGAATCCACGAGAATTCGCCCCAGTTATAGCCGGCTTTCGTGCCGCGCGTGTAGGCATGAAAGTAGAGCAGACTGTCAATGCCGCGTTTACGGTACTCCGGCAAAACGCCCATCATCAGGACCCGCGCGCGATTGATTTTTTTCCGTCCGGCAAGCAATTTGAAAATACCGGTAGGAAGAAGCCGGCCGTTCATCTTCTTGAGGATCACATGGAGATCAGGCAGCGCCAGGCTGAAGCCCACCGTCTTGCCGTCTTCGGTCTCGGCAAACTGAATCAGGCGCGGGTCGTAACCAAGTTTCAGCGTCTGCGCCATCAGTTTCAGTTCTTTTGGCGTCATCGGCACAAAGCCCCAGTTGTGCTCCCAGGCACCATCATAGATGTCTTCGACCCGCTTGACCTCTCCCCAAAAGTCATTCTTGTTGAACGGGCGAATGCGAATCTTGAGCCGTGCTTCCAGTTTCGGGACCAGTGAAATGATGCGTTCGGTAAGCTGCCCTTGGCTCATCTGGTAGGCATACAGATCGCGCGCCTTGACAAACCCACAGGCTTCGACCAGATTGTTGTAATAAGGCGGATTATGCGTCATCATAATGACCGGCGGAGTGTCGAAGCCGTCAATCAACATGCCGCATTCATCGTTGGTCGTGAAGTTCAGCGGCCCACGAATCGTGTCCAGCCCGCGCTCGCAAAGCCAGTTGCCCGCCGTGTCCAGCAACGCCCGGGCAACGTCTATGTCATTGATCGTTTCAAAGAACCCGAAAAAACCGACTTTGTCGTTGTGAAACTCGTTATGCGCGCGATTGACAATCGCACAAATTCGGCCGAGCATGTCTCCGGATGAGGAGCGCGCCAGCCACGACTCCACCTCGCCGTGTTCGTAAAAGGGATTATTGCGTTTGAAGCGGGCAGCCTGATCGATTAGCAGCGGCGGAACCCAGGCCGGATCAGAGCCCTGCACCGTCCACGGAAATCGAAGAAAGTCCCGGCGTTCCCGCTTCGTGCGCACCGGCGTGATGTTCAGCGGCTGATTCAAGATGAAAATGCTTGGAGATTCTGGCAATGATTTCGAGTGCGTACGTAAGCTGCTCGATCGTGTGCGTGGACATCACGGAGAAGCGAATGAGACTCTGCCCCGGCTGAACGGCCGGCGGCACGACCGGATTAATGAACACGCCTTCTTCCTGCATCATGTGGCAGATTTGAAAGGCGGTCATGCCGTCTCCCACCACAACCGGAATGATCGGAGTCTCGCTCATCCCCGTATCCAGTCCGAGCTCCTGCAAGCCCTTGCGGAGGAAATTCGTATTTCTCCACAGCAACTCGCGGCGTTCCGGCTCTTGTTGAATGATCTTGATCGCGGCAATGACTGAGGCGACCGATGCCGGCGGCGGACTCGCCGAGAAGATCAGAGCGCGGCTATGGTGTTTCAGAAAGTGGATCACAGGTTCCGACGCCGCTACGAATCCGCCCACCGATGCCAAGGATTTCGAAAACGTCCCCACGATCACTTCGATGTCCTTGGTCAGGCCAAAGTGTTCGGCCGTCCCTTGCCCACCCGGCCCCAAAACGCCGACTCCGTGAGCATCATCGAGCAACAGATCCGCGCCGTGCTTCTCGCAGACTGCGCAGATCTCAGGCAGCTTGACAATATCGCCTTCCATCGAAAACACACCTTCCGTCACGACCAACTTCGGCTTATGCCCAAGCCGTTCCAGCACGCGATCCAAGTCGGCGACGTCATTGTGCCGAAACTTGACCATCTTGCCAAACGAGAGTCGCGCCCCGTCAATGATCGACGCATGATCAAACGAATCCGTCACGGCAAAGCCATTGCGATCCACGAGCGTCGCTATCGCACCCAAGTTCGCCTGAAACCCGGTCGAGAACACTAACACCGATTCTTTGCCGATGAACTCGGCCAGCCGTTCTTCGCATTCGATATGAATCCGCAGCGTTCCGTTAAGGAATCGCGAGCCCGCACATCCCGATCCGTAGCGCCGCAGCGCGTCGATGGCCGCCTCTTTCACCCGGGGATCGTTCGTCAACCCCAAGTAGTTGTTGGAGCCAAGCATCAGGACATCTTTGCCATTCATCTGCACATGGGTGTCCTGATCCGACTCAATCGGCCGGAAATATGGATAGACTCCGGCCGCCATGACGTCGCGGGCGGCACGGAATTTCAGCACTTTCTCGGCAATGCGCACTCAGGGGTCCTTTCTCATGAAATTCGGACGACGTGGGTGAGGCAAAAGCACATCAAGACTTTCGCGACAACAAATTGGAAAGATAAGGTATGAAAAACTGCCGCCCGCGCACGACGTGGAAGATCCCCGCCAGCGCGCCGATGATGCAGAGCAGAATGACGAGATCCCAGACCACGCGCAGGTAACGCAGAATCAGCGCGAAGATCTCGATCACGAAGAGTGTAACGCCCAGCCGCACGTGTCCCGAGACGAAATCGCTGCGATCCGGCCGCGTGAAGGGAATCAAACATAACACAGGCACGTACGCCAGAATGGCCATCAACTTTTCGTCTTCAGTCACATCGACCGGCGGCGGGGTGACCTGCGGATCATTCAAATTGTCTGCCATACTGTTTCCTTTGGGTTGGTACCCCCGCCGCGACTCGAACGCGGGCTCCCAGCTCCGGAGGCTGGTGCTCTATCCATCTGAGCTACGGGGGCGAAGGCTCATTCCAGCGGATCGCCGGGTAGAATTTGTTATTCTTTAAATATATGATAGATACAAAGAAAACGCAACTCGTCTGCCAGCCACTTGATAATTCATAATTTATGTATTTTCAAGACTTGTGTGAATCGCGGCGGGAGAAACTTTGTTTGAGAGCTACGAAACGACGCCTGAGGCGGCTCGAATCGAGCCGGGTTCGACGCGCTCGCCCATCAAGGCAGGGATCGCCGCTTCATAGATGTGAGCCAAATCCCGGACTGGCAGCGCAATCCAGTCATTGATCACAAGCTGGCCGCCGCCCACGCGACCCAGCATCTGGTGCGGTACGCCGTACTTTTCGATGAGATGTCGAAATGCTGACCATTGGTCATGAGCAACTGAAACGACAGCACAGGCCGAACTCTCGGCAAACAGGTAGTTCGTTACGCCGCCCTGCCACGGGAACGTGAGCACACAGCCAATATTCCCCGCCATGCACTTTTCGGCCAGCGTCACAGCCAGGCCGCCTTCCGAGATATCATGCGCTGAGTGAAGCAGTCCGAGTTCCGCTGACTCAATCAATAATCCGATGAGTGTTTTCTCGGCGTAGTAGTCCACCCGCGGCGGCGCACCCGCCTGCACGCTGTGCACGACGTCAAGAAACTCGCTCGCGCCCAAATCATGCCCAATACTGCCCAGCAAAACAATGAAATCACCTGTGTTCTTGAAGCCTATTGTCATCGCGCGACGCACGTCTTCAATCAGTCCCACCATGCCAATCACGGGTGTCGGAAAGACCGGCTTGCCGCTGCTTTCGTTATAGAACGAGACATTCCCGCCTGTGACCGGGATTTCGAGCTCATCACACGCTTCCGCAATACCGCTGACTGCTTCCCGGAAGAAGTGATAGGTTTCCGGATTCATCGGATTGCCGAAATTCAGGCAATTTGTGATCCCGATCGGCTTTGCTCCGGCGCACGCCACATTTCGCGCGCCTTCGAGCACCGCCAGCGCGGCGCCGCGTTTCGGATCAATCGCGACGTAACGCGAATTGCAGTCAACGGAGATTGCCAGCGCGCGATTCGTGCCCGGAACCCGGACGACTGCCGCATCCGAACGACCACCGCCGACTCGCGTGTTCGTGCCAATCGTATGGTCGTACTGCTCAAACACCCAGCGCTTGCTGGCGATATTCGGTGACGCCAGCAAATCGAGCAGCGCCTGCTCGTAGCTGTCCGGTTCCGGCAGATGCGTCGGATCGAAGGAAATCAATGCGTCAAGGTAATCCGGGTACTCCGAAGGGCGACGGTACTGAGGTGCGCCACCACCCAACACGAGACTCTCTGCCGGAACGTCTGCCACGATCTTACCGTTTTCGCGCACAACAAACCGGCCGGTGTTCGTGACCTGACCAATCTCGTCGGCATGAAGATCCCACTTCGAGAATATGCGCCTGGCGGCCTCTTCACTACCCTTCTCGACGATCACCAGCATACGCTCTTGAGATTCAGACAGACAGATTTCATAGGCGTTCATGCCGTCCTCGCGGCGCGTGACCAGATCGACGTTGATCTCGATGCCGCTTTTGCCGCGTGCGGCCGTCTCACTGCATGAGCAGGCAATCCCTGCCGCGCCCATGTCCTGAATCCCAATCAGCGCACCGGACTTGATCAGATCCAGCGTTGCTTCGAGCAGCAGCTTCTCTTTGAACGGGTCACCGATCTGAACCGATGGCCGGCGTTCTGCGGATGCTTCTGACAAGTCTTCCGAGGCAAACGTTGCTCCGTGAATGCCATCGCGCCCGGTAGCCGAGCCTACCACAAAAACCGGATTGCCGACTCCCGATGCCACGGCGCGCGCCATTTGCTCGTGCTCGACAATTCCCACGGCCATGGCATTGATCAGCGGATTTTCAGAGTAAGACGGATCGAAGTAGATTTCCCCGCCGACCGTCGGCACGCCGAAGCAGTTGCCATAGTCGGCGATTCCTTTTACCACGCCGCGCAGTAAGGCGCGATTCCGTGCATGCTCAAGCGGGCCGAAGCGCAGCGAATTGAGTGCCGCAATCGGTCGCGCGCCCATGGTGAACACGTCGCGCAGAATCCCACCGACGCCGGTCGCCGCACCCTGATACGGCTCGATCGCGCTCGGATGATTATGGCTCTCGATCTTGAAGCACACGGCCAACCCGTCTCCGATGTCAAGTACGCCCGCATTCTCCTCGCCTGCTTCCACAACGACGCGTTTCCCCCGTCGCGGCAGCCGCTTGAGTTCCAGAATCGAGTTCTTGTAGGAACAGTGCTCCGACCACATAACCGAGTACAAACCCAATTCAACATAGGTTGGCATGCGGCCCAGAAGGCCCTGAATCGAAGCGAATTCGTCTTCAGTGAGGCCGTGCTCGAGCGCGATCTCGAGGGTCACGGCCGGATAGGGTTTCGGTTGTGGGTCAGGCGCCATTACTGGTTCGACGTTGTTGAAAGTACTCAAAAATTCGTGAGGCCACCGGGCGCGTCATTCCGGCGACCGCCTGGATTTGCTCAAGGGTTGCCGTTTCAAGTTTCGGCACGGTTCCGAAATGCTTCAGCAGGGCCTTGCGGCGCGCGGGGCCGACTCCCTCAATGTCTTCAAGCACCGACTGCAAGGAGCTGTTCCGCCGCAACTGACGGTGATAGGTTATCGCAAAGCGATGCGCTTCATCACGAATCTGTTGAAGCAGCTTGAGCGCCGAAGACGTCTTCGGAATGCTCAGCGGCAGCGGATCCCCCGGCACGAACACTTCTTCCAGCCGCTTCGCCAAACCGAGAATGGGCTGATGCTCAATCTTGACTTCTGCCAGTGCTTCGAGCGCAGCCGCCAACTGTCCTTTGCCGCCGTCAATCAGTACGAGATCCGGAAACGGCTGCTGCTCTCGCTTGAGTCTCGAGAAGCGTCGTTCCACGACTTCGCGCATGCTGGCGTAATCGTCGAGACCTGTGACCGTCTTGATCTTGAATTTCCGGTATTGCGACCGCGCCGCTCGTCCATTCCGAAAAACCACCATGGATGCCACTTTGGATGCGCCCATGAGCGTCGAAATGTCAAACGCGACGATTTCCCGCGGCAGCTTTTCGAGACGCAGAATTCGCTGCAGCTCGCGCAGCGAAGCCGGCTCGCGTTCCTCATTCTCGCGCAGCGCCTTACTTTCCTGCAGGAGCATTTCGGCGTTGCGCTGCGCCATTTCGACAAGCTGTGCCTTTTCCCCGCGCTCCGGGACACGGAATTCAACGCGGTGCCCGGCTTGGACTTTTAGCCAGTTCTCCAGCAGTTCCGGCTCGGGTATATCGAAGGGAAGGTATACGTCATCCGGCAGGGTGACCGGATTGGCATAGTATCGTTCCATCGCGTTCTGCAGGATTTCCGCCGGTTCCGAGCCGCGCAGATGATTCAGCCGGTAATCAAGCCGCTCCACCATGCGTCCGTTGCGAATCTGAAATATGACCACGCATCCGGCGTCATCTTCCAAAGCAACGCCAAAGATATCGCGATTGATCGGCGCGGCTGAAATGACTTTCTGCCGCTGAGTGAGATTATCCAGCGCTGACAGCCAATCGCGAAGCTGCGCCGCCTGCTCGAACTTCATTTGTTCGGCAAGCTGATCCATTTCTTGCTCCAAGCGCTCGATGACGGGCGCTCCGCGACCGCTGACCACATCCACAAAATCCTGCACGCGGCGGGCGTAGATGTCGCGCGACTCGTGGCCGATGCACGGTGCATTGCAGCGGCCAATGTGAAATTCGAGACAGGAGCGGAATTTCCCGGCCGCAATTGCCTCATCCGTCAAGGGGAGATTGCAGGAGCGAATCTTGAGCATCCCGCGCAGCAGCCGGATCAGACCCTTCAGGTGATACAAATCACTGTATGGCCCGAAGTACTTCGAGCCATCGGCCACCGGGCGCCGCGTCAGGAAGATGCGAGGGTACGGCTCCCTTGTGACCCGCAGAAACGGAAAGGACTTGTCGTCCTTGAGATCAATATTGTAACGCGGCTTGTGCTGGCGAATCAGCGTGTTCTCAAGGATCAGGGCTTCCAGCTCCGAATCCGTGCTGATTACCTCAACATCAATGATCTTCTTGACCAGCGCGTGAAACTGATAGCGACCGTCGTCACCCTGCTGGAAGTATTGCCGGACACGATTGCGAAGCGAAACCGCCTTGCCGATGTAGATAATCTCGCCGCGCTCGTCCTTGAACAGATAGACGCCCGGCGACCTCGTCAAATGCTGAAGTTTGCCTTCCAGACTCATAGCCGGCCATTACTCACCTGACTTATCACAATGATCCACAAACTCCAAAAGTACGCCGCCCAACGCGCGCGGATGCACAAAGCCGACGTGACTCTGCCCGGCGCCGGAACGAGCCGTTGCGTCGATCAGTTCGGCGCCGGCCGCCTTCAGACGATTCAGCTCGCTCTGCGTCGCATCGCACTGCAATGCGATATGATGCAGGCCCTCGCCGCGTGAACTCAAGAAGCGAGCGACAGGCGAGGTCTCGTCCGTGGGCGCCACCAACTCGATCTGCAACGACCCGATGCTCAACATCACCACTTCAACCTTCTGCTCAGGGACAAGTTCCCGGTGCACAACCGTGGCTCCGATGGCTCGCTCCCAGAGCGGAATGGCCGCATCCAGGTCGCGCACAGCGATGGAAATGTGATCTAATCCTCTAATCACCGGCGGTGGCTCCGAAAAACGCTTCAATATTGCTGAGCAGCAATTCGCGCGAACGCACGGGACGCAGTGTGCCGGGCAAAGATTCGCGCACCGTTTCCCCGTAACGAGAAGAGATCAGGCGCGGATCGGCGATGATCGCCACTCCCCGGTCAAGCGGATGACGAATCAGCCGCCCGATGCCTTGCTTTAGCCGCAAGGTGGCCGCGGGCAGCGAGTAGTCCATGAACGCATCCTTCCCCTGGCGCTGCAAGGCATCACAGCGCGCCGACACCCACGGGTCCGTGGGCACGTCAAAAGGAAGTTTGCTCACCACCAGAATCTCGAGCGCGTCGCCGACCAGATCCATGCCCTCCCAGAATGTTGCCGCGCCGATCAGAATACTATTGCGATGCTTGCGATACTCAGCCAACAATTCAATGGTTGAGCTGTTTCGCCACTGGCTGAACAGCGGCCGTCCCGTTCGGCGGGCCGCCGGCGCAATAATCTGCGTCAATCGTTCGACCATTTCATTGGACGTGCAGAGAATGACCGTGGCGCGCGGCTGCTGCTCGATAATCTCAGCGCAGGTCTCGCCCAGCGCCTGCACGAACCCGCTGTCACTCCCGCGCGGATCGGGCAAGAAGGTCGGCACCAGCATGCGCATCTGCTCATCGAGCGCATACGGCGACTTCAGAGTCAGTTCGCGCACCGGGCGGTCGCCGTCCTGATCGAGCCCAAGTGTGAACCGTGCCATGCCGAAATCCCCGGCGACGGAAAGCGTGGCCGATGTCAGCACGGCCCCGCCGATCCCCGGCCACACGCTCTTCTGCATCAGGGCACCGACATAAACCGGAGCCATGTACAGAGAACACCAGCCGCCAAAATCCGAGCGTCCGGCTTCAATCCATTTCACCCAGTTGTCATCATCATCGTTCAGCAGTCGCTCGAAATTCTCTGAGACCTTCAGAACACCGTCAGCGGCGCTTCGCAGTTCGGTGAGAGATTCGCTTGAGAGCCGCTGTTCACCGCGCAACTCGGCAACGTCTTCAACGACCCGGTTCAGCTTGCTGCCAAACTCCGTCCATTGCAGGTAGAGCGGACTCAGGATGTGCGTCGCCTCGCGATGCCAGCCGTCACCGTTCCGAAACCGCACCTTGGGAGTCCTACCGCTGTCACTGCCGACGACTCGCTCACTCAACTGGGCAAAATGCTGCCGGGCCGACTGGTAAAGCGCGCGCCCCCGCTCCAGTGTGTCGGAAACCAGTTCCTGGCTCTTATCCGAGAGGAAGTGGCCATGTGATTTGCTTACTCCCGACAGCAAACCACGCGGCGTGCGTTCATCCAACACGTTGGCGAGCGCGTTGCGAAAGACGAGCGGGCTCAGTTCGACGCTCATCGCCGACACGGCCGCTTTTTCCACCTGATGCGCTTCGTCAAGCACAAACCGCCGCCGCTCTTCCCCGCCAATCGTCAGTCGTGCAAAATCCGCAAACAGCAGCGCGTGATTGATGAACACAATCTGTGCTTGGGAGGCTCGCTCCTGCGCAGCCTTGTGAAAATCGCCTTTCGCGGCGCTGCACGCCGGCCCGGCGCACGCCAGCGCATCGGAAGCAATCTGCGACCACAAGAACGATTGCGCTTTCACGTTGAACGCGCCCAGTTCGGATACGTCGCCGGTCGTTGTCAGGTCAGCCCACCGCAGCACCTGCATGAGCTGTATCCGGTCGAATTCACTGAGTCGTTCATGGGCTTCACGCAGCAGCGCTCGCAGCCGACGCTTGCAGAGGTAGTTATTCCGCCCCTTGAGCACCGCCGAACGGAAACGCTTGCCAAGCGCAGCACGAATTTCCCCGATGTCCTTCCGATGCAGCTGCTCTTGCAGCATCTTTGTGTAGGACGACACGATCACTTGCCGCTCGTCCTCGCTCTCCTCCAGCGCCCATTTCAACGCCGGCACCAGATAGGCCAGCGACTTGCCCACACCCGTCGGCGCTTCGACCAGCAAGATTTCATCATTGAGAAACGCCTGCTCCACCGCCTCCGCCATTTGGAGCTGCACCGGCCGCGCGTCGAAAAAGCTGAGCTTACTCTCGAACGCTCCCTTCGGCCCCAGCAAGTCGGCGACTTCTTCCGCAATCGCGTTGCTGTCTGCAGCTACTCCGTCATCCTGGCGAAGCGGCCGCGGTTTCGGAATGTTCTTGCTGAGTTCCGGTAGCGCTGCGAAAAAAAAGCGGCTGCGATGAGTGGTCGAGCCGATCAGGCGATACAAGTCTTTGGCCAACTCATGCCAGACTCGCTCCGGCAATCGCCTCACCATTTCAAAGAGCAATTCTCCAATCCGCCTCGCATCGGCTTCCGCCCGCCGCAAGCCATCCATCCGCAGATCAAGCCGATCGGCAACCTGTGGCAGCGAGTATCCGGTCCATTCCGGCCAGAATACGCGCGCCACTAGGGCCACATCCACGACGGGCGCGCGCGCATACGCGAACGGATTGTACGTCATCGGCCCAAACACTTCTTGCCCTGCCGTTCGCAGGAAAGCAAGTTGAAAGTCCGTCGTGTGGCCGACCAGCGGATCTTCTCCCACAAACTTCAGCAGCTCATCCGCCACGTTTGCAAAACTCGGCGCGTCGGCCAAATCCCGATCCGTGATGCCCGTCAGCTCGCGAACGGCCTCGTCAAGCGGCCGGTCACATCTCAGAAAGCGTTGAAACGAGGCGGTGGCTCTGCCACTAACAAAGCGCACCGCCCCGATTTCAATGATGCGATCCTCCTCCGGATCCAGACCTGTGGTCTCCAGATGGAGCGCCACAAACGTTGACAGTCCGAGCCCGGCCAGCCACGATGCTTCAACGTCAGTCACCGTCATGCTTGCCGTTCCGACCGACATTTTGACTGTCAATCCTTGTAGTAACGAATATCGAGATTGCGAGCCGCCAACGCTTCATCCAGCCGTCGCACGGGCGTCGTGTACGGCGCGCCTTTTAAGGTCTTCGGATCCTCGCCGATCTCCTTGTCGATCTTGAGCAAGACGCTGATGAACTCATCCAGCGTTTCGCGCGATTCCGATTCCGTCGGCTCGATCATCAGGGCTTCGTGCACGATCAGCGGAAAATACACCGTCGGCGGATGAAAGCCGTAGTCAAGTAATCGCTTGGCGATATCCAGCGTCTTGGCGCCCTTGGCTTTCTGCAAATCACCGGACAACACCACTTCGTGCATGCACGGACTGTTGTACGGCACTTCATAGCTCCCACTCAGTTTGGCGCGGAGATAGTTGGCGTTGATGATCGCGTTTTCGCTAATGCTCTTCAGGCCGTCACTTCCGCAGCTCATAATATAGGCAAGCGCGCGAACGTGCATCCCGAAGTTGCCGTAGAACGTGTGCATATGACCGATGGAATTCGGCCGCTCCCAATTCCAGGCAAAGTCCTTTCCGCTCATCGTCAGCACCGGTTTGGGCAGGAACGGCTCTAAATGAGCCTTGATAGCCACCGGACCGCTGCCCGGGCCACCGCCGCCGTGCGGAGTCGAAAACGTCTTGTGCAGATTGATATGGCAAGCATCAAAGCCCATGTCTCCCGGCCGGGAGATGCCCAGCAGCGCATTCAGATTCGCGCCATCCATGTACACCAGACCGCCAACACTGTGAACCAGATCTATGATTTCCGCAATTTGACTTTCGAACAATCCCACGGTGTTGGGATTGGTGATCATCAGCGCCGCCGTGTCCTCGTTGACTGTCTTCCTCAACGCTTCGAAGTCCACAAGTCCATCCGGTCCCGATGGCAACTCCACGACTTCGTATCCGGCAATCACAATCGAAGCCGGATTGGTTCCATGGGCGCTGTCCGGGATAATGACTTTCTTGCGCGGATTTCCGTTCTTCGTGTGATACGCGCGAAACATGAGCAGTGCCGTCAGCTCGCCCTGAGCGCCGGCTGTCGGCTGCAGCGTAACATAGTCCATGCCGGAGACCTCCAGCAAGGCTCTTGACAGCTCCCACATCACTTGCATGGCCCCTTGCACCGTCACGGCCGGTTGAAAGGGATGAATCGCGGCGAAACCCGGATGCGCGGCCATTTCTTCATTGACTTTGGGATTGTACTTCATCGTACACGAGCCCAACGGATAGAAATCGCGGTCAATGTGATGGTTGCGAACCGAGAGATTGACATAGTGCCTTGCGACGTGGTTCTCGGAAACCTCGGGCAGTCGCAGCGGAGACTTCCGAGCCACACTGTCGGGCAACGGCACGGCGGCGAACTCGTCGGATGCGGAAGGAATCTGGTAGCCTGTCCGTCCCTTTCGACCCAATTCAAAGATGAGCGGAGTTTCGCTCTGCATGGTCTGTAACTGGCGGTCGCGACTCATCGCGCACCTCCTTTCACGAATTCCTGCACCCCGGACACATAGTTGTCCATTTCGTCCTTCGTGCGGGTCTCCGTGACAGCGACCAGCAGTCCGTCATCCAATCCCATCCCAAAGCGATGCAGTGGAACGCCAGCCAAGATATTGCGTTTGGCCATGAATTCAAGAAACGCCGAAACACCTCCCGGAACTTGGAGCACGAATTCCTTGAAATGTGTTCCGCCGAAGGGCAGCTTGACGCCATTGATTTTCGACAAACCTGCTCTCAGATACGCGCAGCGTCTCAAACAGGCGTCGCCGATCTGCTGGAATCCCTGCGGTCCCAAGAGCGACATGTAAATCGTCGCCCGCGTCGCCATCAGTCCCTCGTTGGTGCAAATATTCGACGTCGCTTTGTCGCGCCGAATATGCTGTTCGCGAGTCTGCAGCGTGAGCACAAAGCCGCGCCGGCCATCCACGTCTTTTGTGATTCCCGTGATGCGGCCGGGAGCGCGCCGCACCAGATTCAGCTTGCAGGCAAACAAGCCGAGGTACGGGCCGCCATAGGACATCGTGTTGCCCAGCGCCTGCCCTTCTCCCACGACAATGTCTGCGCCCAGCTTGCCCGGCGCTTCCAGCACACCCATTGCCATCGGATCGGCCACCACAATCGCCAGTGCTCCCGCGTCATGCGCACGCTTGATC
>CAYJKM010000034.1:0-11235 GCA_964370805.1 uncultured Alphaproteobacteria bacterium
ACACCCTTGACCAGCGCGAGCATGATAACGCCGAAGGTCTCCTGCATCGGCGTGTGCTTGAAGAGCTGCGAGAGCACCACGTCGGGCACGGCTTCCCGCTTCAGTTCGAGCACGAGCCGCATGCCGTCGCGGTCGGACTCGTCGCGGATGTCGGCGATGCCTTCGATCTTCTTATCGTTGACCTGCCCGACAATGGACTCGATCAGGCGCGTTTTGTTGACCTGATAGGGGATTTCCGTGACCACGATCTTGGTGCGTCCCGCGGGCTTGGACGGCTCTTCGACATTCGCCTTGGCGCGCACCGTGATACGGCCGCGGCCGGTCATGTAGGCGTCGCGAATGCCTTGCCGGCCGAAGATGATTCCGCCCGTGGGGAAGTCCGGCGCGGTGATGTGGCGCATGATGTCCACCACCGTCACGCTGGGGTTATCGATCATGGCGATGCACGCGTCGCAGACTTCGCGCAAGTTATGCGGCGGAATGCGCGTGGCCATGCCGACGGCGATGCCGTCCGAGCCGTTGACGAGCAGGTTCGGGATCCGCGACGGCATCACCGACGGGATCTTCATCGTGTCGTCGTAGTTGGGGACGAAATCCACGGTCTCTTTATCGAGATCGGCAATGATCTCTTCCGCCATGCGGTTCATGCGCGCTTCGGTGTATCGCATGGCCGCGGCGCTGTCGCCGTCCACAGAGCCGAAGTTGCCTTGCCCGTCCACGAGTGGATAGCGCAGGGAGAAGTCCTGCACCATACGCACGAGCGTATCGTAGATGGCGGCGTCGCCGTGGGGATGGTACTTACCCATCACGTCGCCGACGATGCGCGCGCATTTTTTGTAGGGCCGCCCGGCGCCGAGGCCGAGCTCCATCATGCCGTAGAGGATGCGGCGATGCACGGGCTTGAGTCCGTCACGCACGTCCGGCAAGGCGCGGGAGACGATGACCGACATCGAGTAGTTGATGTACGAGGTCTTCATCTCCTCTTCGACATTGACCGGGACAATGCGTTCGCCGCCATTGCCGTTTCCGGGCATTGGGAGGTTTAGGGTGTCGTCTTTTTTCTTGGCCATGGAGGTATGGTTAGGGTTGACTATGAATCGAATTTGCGGCAATACACCAGATAATCCGTGGTCACCGGTTCGAGGCCCGCGGTTTTCATGTCGAGCATGATCTGCGCGCGATGGTGGACGGAGTGACTATGTAATTGCGTCAGGCAGTCCACGGCGCGAAAGGCGCGCGGCGTGCCGTCCAGAGCCTTGAAGGAGACGATCTGCTCTTCCAGCAGCTCGGGCAGCGAACGAATGTACTCGCTCCAGTTCTGCGCATACTCGTCGTTCAGCCGGGCACACTCGGCCAAAGAGCGCTCCGGCCAAAAGTCGAACTGCGTGAGCTCCTGCCCCGTGACGCGCCTGGTCCAGAATTCATGCGCGGTGAGGATGTGCCCGAGGAGCTGCAGCGTGCGCGGCGGAACGACGGGCAACGTCTTCAGTTTGTCGATCAATTGTGCGTTGCCCCAATGCTCGTGGGCGAAGAGTTTCAGAAGGTAGTTGCGCATGATGTGCTTCTTTCGGCGGGGTCGCGGCAAGCGAAGCTGTCGAACAAGTCAAGATATCGACCCCGCTCGGCGGCCAAAAGATTACGGGGTTTTTTCCAGATAATTGTACCACGGGAAGCGGTGGTTCTTCATCGCCTTGACGATGTAGATAATCTGCCCGGTGTGATAGCCAAAGTGCTCGACGACGTGGTAAATATCGTCGAAAAGGATGACATCCTTGTTTTGTATTTTCCGTTTCTCTGTTAGTAACGTCGGATCAAACGTCTCCAGCACGTCCGCAGCTTCGCGGACCGTGACTTCGAGCCGCTCAAGCAGCTCAGCCTTGGTCATGCCGCCGACGGCGGAGAATTCGGCCGGGCGGTCGCGGCGGTCTTCATGCCGCTGTCCGACGCCCGCCACAATGTGCTGCCGGACATTGCCCGACATGTGCAGCAGCAGGTTGCCGATGCTGTTGGAGGCATCGCTCTCGCGCAGCCAGATTTCGAGATCATCGAGCAGCTCCACCGCTTCCTTGATGCGCGGCAGATAATGATCGCGAAGGTAGTACGCGGATTGAGTAAGGAAGTGTTTAGACAGGTTGGTCATGATTTGATGGCGATGACGACCCACGAATGGGTGTTGTGAAGCAACGTCGTATCAATATCGAAATGTTGAAAGCGATAACGGCCCGGCGCCAGCCCGGTTTTCAGTTCCGGCACAGCGTCGTCCGGCAAAACGGTCTCGTCTAAATTGATCTGCTCGCTGACGATGACGCCGGTCTGGCCGTCCGCGACGCGCCGCAGCCACTCCTGCTTTGGCGGGCCGAACGGCACGAGGGCATTTTCGAAGATCACAAAATGCTCAAAGTGCGCGGCGAACAACGCGTGCATTTCGGCATAGGAAAAGCCATGGCTGCCCAATAGCTCGCTGTTGGGCGTGCCGACGATCACGATCCCGCCCGGCTTTGTAACGCGCTTCAACTCCTTGACGGCCTGATCTTCGAGCTGATATTCCTTGATGTGCTCCAACACTTCGCTGGAAATCGTCACATCGAAGCTCGCATCGGGAAACAGCTGCAGGTCGGTGATGCCCTGTTCGACAAACTCCGCGATCTTTCCATAGCGCTGGCGGGCAAATTCCAGCGCGTGTTTGGAGATGTCGCAACCCACGACGCGTGCGGCGCCGCTTTCCACCAGCAACTCGCAGCCGTAACCGCTGCCGCAGCCGACGTCCGTGACCGCTTTGCCGCGCACGAACTGTCCGACAAACCGATAGTACTTGCGATGGTTGAGGTAGTTGTTGCGGTCGGTCTTGGTAATCTGGCGGGATTTGCCGAACCGATTGAACGCGATTTGATCCGGATAGACGCGAATGTAATCTTCAAAATAATAGCGTTTCGATACCCGGCCAATCCAATGCGTGAGTTTCTCGAACGGCCACTTGACCAATTGATTGATCCCCATCGGCGTTACGCCTTGAAGCCGTAGAACTGAATATCTTCGCCGTTGCGGGTCAAGCGGACTTCCCATTCCTTGAATTGCGCGTGAAACTCGTTGAAGAAGGACACCGGAATATTGCCGTAGTAGCTGTCCACGCCGCAGTAGAGCTCGTGCGGCTCGCGGTTATCGGAGGCGGCCGTGATAATGCACAAGCCGCCCGGCTTGAGCATGCGAATCATGTTGCCCACGGTTTGCCGCGCGTGCATGTCGTGTTCAAGACACTCCGTCGAGACGATCACGTCGAACGTGCCGTCGGGAAAGGTCAGCTCGTGGGCGAGCGCGACGAGGTCCACGCCCTTGCCGGGCTGCCAGTCCACGCCGGTGTAGTCGCACTTGCGGAAGTAGTCGCGCGCCGTGCCATTGAGGTCCTGGCTGCCCACTTCGAGCACTTTCTTCTTCTTGAAGTACTCGGGACGTTTTTGTTTCACGTCCTCGAGAAAATCCCGCACGGCTTGATGCATCGTCCTCTACAATTTGACAGGCAGGACCCCCTGTCCCCCAAATCTAAGATTTGGGGGAAGTGCCTGGGAAGGGGGTTGTCCATTCGTTAATAGTTGAACTCGTCTTTGCCGCTTTTGCCGCCGGCGGCGGTGAAGCGGAAGTTGGTGTAAATCTCCTTGCCGTCGACGTAGGCATGCACGCCGATTGAGCCTTTATCGCCGGGATTGGTTTCAAGCAGGCGGTTGAAGGCGACTTCTGCCGCGCGGATCATGTTCGCGTAGCCCTTATGCTCGATCAAGTTGCGCAGATGGGCGATGATTTGCTGTTTATTCTTGGCCTTCGAGATCGCTTCGATATAAGCATCCCAATTTACATCCTCAACGGGTTGCCAACCCGGTTTAATCTGCATATCTGACATCACTTCCTCGTATAGGTCATTTCCATCGCCGTGTACTCATCCGGCGTGCCGGGCTTTTCGATGATCTGGAAGATGTGCTTGTTATCATCAATCATCGTGCCGACGTACTTAACGTCGATGTCTTTCGCACCGGTCATCGGATCGTCGTGCTTGCCCATGTAGGTGATGGTTTTGCCGTCGGGAGACGCGGTGCCTTCAGCCGTGTAGATGGCCGTGGCGGTTTCATCCAGCCAGATCATCGTGTACTTCTTTTTGAAGGTATCAAACCCTTCAATGCCGAGACCCTGAAACGGCTTGCCCATCATGTCGCCGCGGAAATCCGACTGCAGAAAGCGGCCATTGAGGATCCACTTGGTGCTGCTGGTGGCTTTGCTTTCCATGGCCGGGGCACCTTTGCCCGGGTACCATTTGGATTCGATGTTCCACTCGCCGACAAATTTGCCGAGCAGTTGATGTTCGGCGCCGGGTGTCATCAGCTTTTCATAGTCGGCCATCAGCTTGGCCATATCCTGTTCGGACGGCTGACCCTGCGCGAACGCAAGTCCCGCGGCCAGCAGAAGCAGGGAAAGGGTGGTGAGGATTGTCTTCATGGTTTGTTGGAAGTTTGAGGTTATTGATTACGGCAGACGGAGCTGCCGAATAAGCTACTTAACGCGCACCTCGTCAGGAAAGTCGCGGTAGAGCGCCGACGCGAAATCGCTCACGCAGCCATAGACCTTGTGATGCAGCCGCTCGATCTCGCCGTCGCGGGTGGCGACGAGCATGAACGCGTCGTCGAGCTGCTGCAGGTTGGTGGTTTCGACAATGATCTGAAAATCCATCAGGCCGGGCGGCGAAAACCCGAACTTGCGGCGCGTGATCCGGTAGCCGGCGATATGCCCCAGCTTCTGAATATAGCCGAGATAGCCGTGCACGGCCTCGACAAATTCGAGGTCTTTAACCCCGGGACGAAGATTGGCCCAGATGTGATAAAGATTCATAGGAAAATTCGAAACTCAAAATTCAAAATTCGAGTCAGACATCACCACCCCATCCGTTCGCGGAGCTTGGTGATGTGCACGATGTGGTGCGGGCCGTGCCAGCCGTAGAGCGAGAGGATCCAGTCAATCGTAAGCGGCGCATCCGGATGCTCGGGATGATGAAAGGGGCGGGCGAAATCCGCGGGTGACAAGGCGCGCATCAGCCGCAGCCAGCGCTCGTGCACGCTTTCCAGCAGCGCGAGCGACGATTCAAGCGGGCCGCGCGAATCCGGCAGCTCCGCCCACCGCGCTTCGTCATAGGGCTTGATGGTTGGCGCATCTTCGGTGAGCGCCAGCTTCATGCGGATGTACGCGTTCAGATGGCTGTCCGGCACGTGATGCACGACCTGCCGCACCGACCAGCCGCCGTCCCGATAGCGCGTATCAAGCTGTTTGTCGTTTAATCCCCGGACAGCCTCGCGCAAACGGGCCGGAGTCTCTTCGATTACGCGCAGCGCCTCAGCACGCTCGCCCTCCGAGAGCGCTAATTTCAGGTGCGGGCGCCCGATCGGGTAGCGCAGGTCAAGAGCTTCGCTCATGGGATTCGTTTCTTCTCCGGTAGCATGGCAACGCTCTTTTCGACTTGTTTGTTTGATCACACTCGGGGGTCCCCCTGCTTGCGGGGGGACAACAGGGGGGTCATAGATGCACGAATATCAGCAACAACGTCATTCAAATGATCCAAGACATCCGTATTCTTGTATCGTTTGACGCACAAGCCGAGTGATTTCAGATATTCTTCTCGCGCCTCGTCACGTTCGTGAATTTCAGTTTCCTGGTGAACGCCACCATCCAGCTCGATCACGAGATTGCACTCTCTCGAATAGAAGTCCACAATGAACTGACCGATTGGGTGTTGGCGGCGAAACTTGGGGCCAAGATTTTCGTATCGGAGCCGTTTCCAAAGTACACGCTCGGCTACGGTCATTCCGTCTCGAAGTTCGCGGGCGCGCCTGAAGTTGTCGCCGGGAATTGTGTGCCATGGAGGTTTCTTGTCGATCATTCACCCCCTTGTAGTCCCCCCGCAAGCAGGGGGACCTCCGAGTGGTAATCAGTTATCTATTCTTCTCCGTCAACCAATCGGACACAGTTCTATTAACTGTCACGCCGCTGCAACCTTTGTCTTTTTCATCAGCCAAGCGATCACAAGTCCGGCGAGGAACGCGCCGATCACATTGTCCACCGCTTCCAGCGAAATATAAGCAAATGGATAGTGATACCAGATCCAGCTTGAGACGTTAATAGACAGCCAGCCGAGGAGGCCGATCATGCCCGCATAGACCCCGCGGTTGAGCGTCCCCTGAACATTGGCTCGCATGAGCAGCCACGCCAACACCAGAGCGACCAGAACGTTACTGATAAACTCCGTCACCATGTAGGTTCCCATATCGGTATCATCAGACATGCCGTGGCCGAAGAAGGTGACCAGCAACATTCCCTGCATCCCATAGTAGATGCCATTGGACACGCCACTGGACTTGAGTGCATCCACGACCACTTGTTCGTTCGGAAGTTCATGCATGACATCCTCCCAGAAGGGAAGCGCCATGTGTGCAACTGCGCCCCAGACGAAAAGCACAAGTGCGCCAAGCAGTGCCGCCAAAAGATAGAACTTTGCTTTCATGCAGGACCTCCGCGGAATTGGTTTGCTGTTCCGGCTATGTTCAGATTCGTTCGCCCAACCACGTCAGACTTTCATCGTAGCGGTAATGTACGTTCATGTGGCCGCCGTCGAATTCGCGGTGCTCGACCGCGATCCCGGCGGCCCGGAGTCGCTGCGTGAGAATGCGCGCACCGTAGTGCAGGTTGAACTCGTCCTGCGTGCCGCATTCGATGTAGATGCCTTTGAGCTTGCGCAGATTCGCGATCACGTCGGGCAGCTCGGCCATGCGCGCGGGATCATGCGCGAGCCACCGCGCCCACACGTCTTGCCGCAGTTCGCCGGTATCGAGATCAAACGGATAATCAAAGCCCAGCGGTGCGGCGGGATTCGGCGAGTAGCAGGACGCCATCGCCGTCTTGTCGATGGCGCTGAACCAGTTCTTGCCTTTCGGGCGCGGATCCTTGAGCGATTCGAGGAACTGCTCCGGGCCGCCGTACTTGCGGATTTCGTTCAGCGCGGCGGGAAACTCGGGCAAATAACAATAATCGAAGTAGCAGTCACCGGAGTGCATGATCATCCAGCCGAAGAGATGCGGATGCCGCGCGCTCAGGACGAACGCTCCGTATCCGCCGGAGGATTTTCCCGCAATGGCCGTGCGCGAGGCGGAGAGACCCGCGCCAAATTTTTCGCGCGCCCACGGCACGAGTTCGCCGGTCACATAATCTTCATAGTCTCCTGTCGCGGAGCTATTCAGATATTGCGAGCCGCCGTAGCGCGTGAACGGGTCGGGAAAGATCACCACGCAGGGCGGCAAGCGGCGCTCCTGAATCAAGCGCTCGATCCGCTCGGGCATCGTTTCGCCCCACGCCTGCCAGTTCAGGTGCGAGTAACTCGATCCAGTGAATCCGGCCAGAACCAGGATCAGCGGCCACTCACGTTCCGGATTATGACCTTCCGGCAGATAGACGGGGATATCACGCACGGCCGGATCGCCGAGCGGATTGCCCTCGAGGCAGCGGGAGTGGAAAGACTCGATTAAGAGTTGGCCGCGCCGGTGCATTGAAAGAAATGTGAAATAGAAATTGAGTCACCAGAACACCCACAAGGGGTGTCACTACTTTAACAGCAACACTTTCTGCATTACCCGTTGGTTCACCGCTGTCAGACGCACAAAATAAATCCCGCTCGCAAACGACTCCGCATCCCAGACTACCACATGTTGTCCGGCTTCCTGAACTCCGCGCGCGAGCGTTGCGACCGTGCGACCCGAGAGATCATAGATGCTGATCGTGGCGTCGCTCGCGCGGGTGAGTTCATAGCGAATCTGAAACACGGCATTGCCGGGGTTCGGCCACACGCTCAGCGTGGCCGCTTGCGGAAGCGGTAGATCGCGCGGATCATCCGCTGCCACCGGCACGTGGCCGGTGAGCGAAAGTTCGGTACGGCCATCGGAACTCAGCAGCGCAAACGTGGCCGTGTAGGTACCGCTTCCGTCCTGCGAACTTGGAACAAAGATCAGGTGCAGCACGAATGACTGCTGTGGCGGCAGGGTGACTTCCGACAGGGGCGTCAGTGTGCCGAAGCGGGAATTGGTGCTGGTCGCGCCGGAGAAAATAGCGGTATCGCCGCCGAGATTCTGCACCGTCGTCGTGAGGAGCGCGGTATCGCCCGGCGCCACGCTGCCAAAGTCCAGCGTGTCCGGCTCCGCCACAATGACGGGGCCGCTCAGGTTGGGAAGGTAGAGGCGATTGAACCACACCCCGCCGCTGAAGTCCGGGAACACACCCGCCGCCATCACATCCACGTATGCGCCGCTCGCGCGCGCGCTCT
This sequence comes from uncultured Alphaproteobacteria bacterium, assembly GCA_964370805.1. Taxonomy (GTDB): domain Bacteria; phylum Electryoneota; class RPQS01; order RPQS01; family RPQS01; genus CAYJKM01. The sequence goes on from CAYJKM010000034.1 coordinate 8,345, forward strand.
CAATCGTCGTGATCTCCGCATCAAGCAAGGCGTCCAGATTCCACGTTTGTCCGCCGTCGGTGGTCTTCCAGATTTCACCAGTGGCAATGTTGTAATCTCCGCCTGCGGCAAAGCCAATTTCCGGCGTAATCATCTCGACGCAGCGAATCGGCACGGTCGTTTGCAACACGCGCCCGGACCAGCTCAGGCCGCCATCCGTCGTGCGATGCACCCAGCCGACGGGAGCAGGATCGAGCATTCCGCCGCCGGTGAGACCGTGCAGTTCGTCGGCGAAACTGACGCCAAAATCGGATTGCGCGTCCGCCGCGGGCGCGGTTGCCCACGTGGCGCCGCGATCGCGGCTTACCCACTGCTCATTGCCAACGCCTACAATGAGATTGCCGCTACTCGCGACCGGCCCGCCGATCCATGCATCGCTCTCTGGAACAAAGAGCGAATCCCACAGCGTTTGCGCAGGAGTATCCAGCGAGTCGCAATGATAGACCAAATGATCGAAGCCGGCAAACGCATACGCATTCTGCGAATCCGGAACCGCGATTCCCGTCGTCCAGAACGGAGAGCGGAAGAACTGCAGCGTATCCGGGTGCAAAACGTAGAGTCCACCGGCCACGGAGATCAGCCGCACGCGGCCGATGTTCGTGGATACGTTTTCGGTGGAAAGCAACAACGAATCGAACGCAATCGAGGTTCGCATGACCGGGCGCGCAGCGATTCCGGTGATGTACACCGGCGTGCGCAGGCTGCTGTAGTTCGAGGAATTGGGCGGCGGGAAGGGGTCGAGATTCGTCCAGCTTTGCCCGCCATTCGACGTACGAAAAACGGTATGCAGCGTGGCGAGGAGGCCGCGGCCATCATGCGTAAACGCCATCTGCACGGGATAAGCGTTGAAGAGGTCCGGCCGCGTGCTGTCCGCATCGTACAGCGTCTGCACATACTGCCAGCCTTCATCGAGCGCGCGTTCCCCTCGATCCGGGACGCGAAACGAAGGCGGCGGCTCGGGTCGTTCCGGTGGAAATACGGGACGCCCAAATGCCCCGACCGAACATAGGAGCAAGAATATGAATCTGGCTCTTTTCAATCTTCGATGTTCAGTTCTTCTTGATTTCCGCAGAGAGCGGAATCGGATGGCTGATGCAGTAGGCGCCGGGGCACGTGTCGAGCGCTTCGTTGAGCGCCTCGTGCATTTCACTTTGCGTCGCCGCGCCCGAATAATTCAGCTTCAGCCAGACCTGCTCGACCGGCGGCTGTCGGCCGAGACTCAGGGCGCGCTGAAAGTTAACACGGTTGTGCGCACTGACCGTGAGCTTGTCGACTTTCAGCCCGCGCTGGGCGATAATGGTCATCATCGTTCCGGCAAAACACGACGCCGTACCGAACAGGCAGTAGTTCACCGGATCGGGCGCGATGCCGCTGCCGCCCATGAACGGCGGGTTATCCGAGGTAATCGTGGTTTTGCCTTGCGCGAACTCCACGGTGGCGGAGTAATGCGGGCCGTCGCCGAAGTTGCATTCCCCGCTGACGACTTTCTCTTTGACTCCTGCGGCCGGATGCTGCTTGACTTCCGCCGCGAATTTTTCGATCGCTTGGAGATTGACTTTCATGATGAGGTGCGCTTGATTTATTGAGTAGGGCCACAATGCATTGTGGCCGAGACCTAAAGTGATCCTTGCGCGCACAGCTAGTGGCGCTACATATTAGCTCGCTTATCGGTTTGTCGGCTTGCCCGCATGTAAACGTAAACCGCCATGCCCAGCCAGACCACGTCTTCGAGGATTGCCTTTAATCCGACGCTGCGCGCCATCAGTTTGGATGTTGCGCCGGCGCCGAAGCAGCCGCAATCGATGTTGAGGCCGCGCGCAACCGCTTGCGTGATCAGGATGGTGAACATCACCATCATGAGGATCGACAGCAGCGCTGCCGCGCGCTTGGTGCGGTTCCACAGCACGCCGAGTGCGGTGACCAGTTCCAGCGCAGGCAGGAAACCGGCCACCAAATAGACGTAGCCTTTGCCGATGATCGGAAAGGCCACGCGATAGTTATCAATGGCTTTGGCAAAAGCCGCCGGGTCGAGGAGTTTAGGTACGGCGGCATACAGGAGGACGCCCGCGAGCGTCAGGCGGAACAGCCAATCTAGGATGGAGAGAAGTGCGTGGTCGTTGGTTCTCGACAGGGTCGGACGACGGGGGTGTTCCATCGCAAATAATCTACTTTGTTTCTTTCACAAAGTCAAGCCGAAGTGACCACAAATTCCTAAGTTATGGATTCAGAAGTGCATAAAAAACGGGCGGCGGACGCCCGTTTTTCACAAAGTTAGTATTGGCCGGGATTTGTCCGACGAAGTCGAGATCTCGACCGAGGTCGGAACTTACTTTGGGGCTTCCGCGGTCTCGCCCGTGGCGATGAATTCAGTCTCCTTTGACCACTCCTCCCAGCCGCCCTCATAGACAGCCAGCCGCTGCCAGCCGTTCTGCAGCATGTATTCGGCCAGGTCGTTAGACAAGTGGCAGTCGCCGCCGTCGCAGTAGATCACAACCAGATCGGCCTTCGGAATCGTGATTTCGCCGTACTCTGCCAAGCGCTCAAAGGGGATGTTCACGGCGCCGGCGATGTGTCCTTCCGCGTACAGCTTTGGCTCGCGAGCATCCACGAAGTGAATGTTGTTCTTGGTGCGCTTCATGTAGAGGCCGACCGCCGTGGAAAGATCCACCCGGTACGGCTGCTCAGCCGGGGCAAACGCGCTGTCCGGCGAAACGGCATCCGGGCCGGCAATCGCCTTCGGCGCCAGTAACTCCATCGGCTTTGGGAATCCCCAGAACGGCACGGTCTGCTTCTGCACCGTACGCGCGCCAATACCTAACAATACGGACACACCGACCAGTAGGACGAGCTGA
>CAYJKM010000034.1:11335-13472 GCA_964370805.1 uncultured Alphaproteobacteria bacterium
CGTACGCGCGCCAATACCTAACAATACGGACACACCGACCAGTAGGACGAGCTGATGGGAAAGGGACATGTGAGCGTTTCTCTTTGTTAGCTATTGATTATCAAGCATATAAAAGCGAAAAGCGGGAAAGCGAAAAGCAAAACATTCATTCAGCTTTGGCATTTTTCGCTTTTTGCCTTTTCGTTTTTCGATTTTCTCTTCTACTCCGTGGGGGACTCCTGAAGTTCCACGTCCGCGCCGCTCAGAACGCGGGCGGTGAGGAACTCGAACGCCTCCTCGGGCGTGTCGCAGATTTTGAACAGGTCAAGGTCTTGCGGAGAGACCACCATCCACTTGACCATGGCCTTGAAATCAATCACGTCGTTCCAATATTCACCGCCGTACAAAACGATCGGCAGCTTTTTTCTGAGCTTATGCGTTTGGATCAAGGTGAGCACTTCGAACAGTTCGTCCATCGTGCCGAAACCGCCGGGGAAGATCACCAGCGCGCGCGCCAGATAGACAAACCAGTATTTGCGCATGAAGAAGTAATGGAACTCGAACGAGAGCCGCGGATCGAGAAAACGGTTGGCGCCCTGTTCCAGCGGCAGGCTGATGCCGAACCCGACGGTTTTACCCCCGGCTTGAATGGCGCCGCGATTGGCCGCTTCCATGATGCCCGGCCCACCGCCCGACGCCACCAGATGACGGTAACGCGGATCGGGCACGTTCATGAAATGCGTGGTGAGCATGGACGAGAGCCGCACGGCATCTTCATAGTAACGGCTCATCCGTTTCATGAACCCGATGCTGTGATGGATCTGCTCGGCTTCGGCGGGGTTCATGCCTTCCAGCGGCTGCTGCGCGAGCTGGATGTGATCCTGCAGCTCATCGGGCGCCAGCGCGCGTGCCGAGCCGAAGAACACGATTGTGCCGCGCACCTTGTGATTGCGGAGGCGGTGCTGCGGTTCCAGATACTCGGCGAGAATCCGGATCGTGCGGGCGCTCGCGCCGTGCAGGAATTCCTTGTTGTCGTACGCCTTGGGATAATGTTCGATGTTTTTCTCGGGTTCGGGCAAATGAAAACCTCAGAAGGGTCAAACTTCAAGACATCAAATCGGGACTACCGCAAGAGGATCATCTTGCGCGTGGCGTGATGCAAACCGGCCGCAAGAGAATAGAGATAAATCCCCGATGGCAAATCCGCCGCATCAAAGCTTACCGCATAACTGCCGGGGGACATGTTTTGATTCACCAGCACAGCTACCTCGCGGCCTAAGAGATCCGATACCCGCAGAGTCACGTGCGACGCGCTCGTCAGTTCGTAGCGAATCTCCGTTGCGGCATTGAAGGGATTCGGATAGTTCTGCAAGAGCGTGAAGGAGGCGGGCGATGACGGTGGCGCGGCAACGCCAAGCTCGGGAGTGAGTTTGACGAGCTTGAAGTCCCGCGGCCATTCTCCACTGCCTCCGCAAAAAATGTATCCTCCATCGGGCGTTTGATGGGCAGCAAGTACGTAGAAGGAATCAACATCTCCAAGCGTGGTGTACCAGAGGCTATCTCCAGATGCCGTTGTTCTCAAGACAAACACGCTATCGCCCGGATAGTCACCGGTGCGACCCGTAATAACATAGCCCCCATCAGATGTGGTGTCGAAAGTCCACGGCAAATGGTGAACCTCGGTTCCGTACTGGCGTTCCCAGACGAGATTACCATCTTCGTGCATGTTTAATAAGCCGACTCTGTATAGACCATCCACGTACACCCGTCCTCCAAAAACATAGTCTCCCTGATTGATTTCGCGCACGTACGCCGGATCAACAGGCTCGGGCACCATAAATGTGTTTACGCTATCACCGTTTGCGCCGACATGCAGCACCGATGACCAACCGCCGTACAAATATCCGATGCCGACGATACCGCCAAACGACAAAGCACAAATGGAGGTGAAGTAATCGTCCTGCGGCCCTCCATACAACCTTCTCCAGAGGATGTTTCCTTCAGCATCCATTTCGAGAATTTTGGCCTGATACTGGGTTTCCGGAGTCCAGCAGGAGAATTCGCAGTTGCCACCCATGAGGTATGTGCCGGACGGGGACATCACCACTTCTCCGATTCCCCCGAAGTAGTTCCAGTCATCATCGATGCTGTACCAGAG
>CAYJKM010000034.1:13482-18581 GCA_964370805.1 uncultured Alphaproteobacteria bacterium
GTTCGAAGTATTGCCCAGCCACGGCAAACCCACCATCGGCAGTTTTGAAAATCGCCGTCGGGTAGCTGTCTATCTCGTAGAAGCGTGTCCACAGCGTGTCGCCGACTGGGCTAATTCGAAGTAGCCACCAGCCATGAGTCGTATCGCTAAACTCTGGAGGGTAATACTGCTCAACCCCGATGGCAGCGAAACCGCCATCCGAAAGTGAGACAACATCAGAGATGATCTCGTCATTTTCGAAACCTAGTTGCAGCACCCATTCCACTTCAGGCGACTGGGCGAGCGCCGCAGAGATCAGTCCACACATGCCAAAGAGCACGATGAAGCTGCGCATGAAGAGCCTCCTTTGCATCTGAACTCAGATGCTCAATGTGCTGATACAATCAATGGCGCGAGCCGATGCTCGCGTGTCGACTGACGTCGACCCTACCGAAAATCTATTCCCCCGGAATGCGAATCCACATATTCCGGTAGCGGTCGGCGAGCTGCGAGGTGCCGTCGAACGTTGCGGTGGCGGGGTCGTCCGGGTCGTTGGACGGATCGCTGGGATCGCTCCAGATGTGCCCGGCGTTTTCGTCGTAGATGTTCACGTCCAGCGGATACGTATCAATCCAGCCGTAGCCAAACTGAAAGAGGCGGCTGCCGATCCAGGCGTAATGCTCGGACGCCATCGCCCCGAGTATATCATTCGGATAGAATATATCCACATATTGCCGGCGCACATCCCACGGTTCCAGTTTCCATTCCGCGAGCGTCTGATCATACGGAGTTCCCTGATACTGCGAGTCGGTGGCGAGTTGAAACTCGCGGAGCAGATAGGCGTCGCGGACGAAATTCGTGTCGGCAAATTGCTGCGCGGAATCGGGAATGATCACGGTGGTATCGCCGACCTGAATGATCAGGCCCGGCGGCAACAACAAAGTATCCGGAGAAATCAAATCCAGAATTCGCCATTGACCGGAGTCCACATTCATGGTTTGCCAGACGGGCGGATAATCCGGATGCAGGGCCAGAATCGTCATGCGATTCAAATAGACCGTGTATTCCTGATACTGGTCATCCCAAATGTCCAGCGATAATCCCGCCGCAGTGAGCAACTCATAATGGCCGTTCGCATCGGTGACTGCCGCGGGAAGAGATTCCGCCAGCAGGTTTACATCGGCGAGGTTTCGCAGCCACCAGCGCGAGGTCAAGTACAACAGCGAATCGCGATCGGCCGTCCAGATTTCGTAAACCAGCCGGTAGGCGCCGTTCGCAAAGCCCTCGGGGTTGATGTAAATGCGATGGGTTCCCGCGCTCATCATACCGTCCACAAGCACAACCACCGTGTCTCCACTGACATCGAGCACCAGCAGCGCCATCCAAGACGTCTCGGGAATGGAAACCGAGACGTTATCCTGCTGATAGGATGCGGGATTTGTTTCATAGATCACATGCAAGTCTGCGCCATCAACCGGATCGCCGGATGAGGTCGTAACCGTGCCGTTGATCTTCACCGTCGGCCCGGGGACGGGAGCCGGAGTTCCGTTGTCATCATCGTCATTGCAGGAAACCAGAATGACAAAGAGCGAAACCATCAGCATGACCAGAAGACGCGAGTTCATCAGGTGCTCCTTTGAAAGGATAGCGTCGCGGGCCGTTGCCCGCGTGTCGACTTACGTCGACCCTACCAATCGACCTACCGGATTACGTCACCACTCAATCCCAAACAACCCGAGCTGCTCTTTCATCCACGCATAAGGAATGACGGTTTCCTGCGCATGCGCGCCCGGCGGGACGGTGCCTTTGAAAATTGCCAGCGCAATTGCAGCAGAAGGAAACGCGGTGAGCTGCCCCATTGCCGATAAGCCTTTGGCGTTGTCCTGCCGCACGACGAGTTCGATTTTTTCCTCACGCCCACCATCGCCTTTCGCGGTGACGCGCACGAGCACAATATCCGGCATCTGCTTGGGCAGGCGCTCATCAAGCACGTTCGAGAGCAACTCGCGCGGGCTGATCTGCGCTTCGCCGCAGCGATACTTTTTCGTATCGGTGAGGCCAAGATCGCGCAGCAGCGTGAGCGCCGCGCAGTGGCCGGGATAGCGAATCGTCTTGTAATCGAGCCGCTGCACTTTGCCGAGCAGCGTGGACGGCAAGGTGGAGGTTCCACCGGAGGTGATAAACGCTTCGAACTCGCCGAGGCCGCCGAAGTGCAAGGTCTCGTTCTCTTCGAGGGAGCGGACGTTGACGATTTTGCCGCCGCGAATTTCACGCGCGTCTTCGAGGTATTCGTTGAGTAGCCCGTGAATCGAGAAGAACTGCGCGTACTTGAGCGGGCCGACCGGTTCTTGCGGCAAGCCGCCGACCCGGATATGCACTTCCTCGGTCGTCTTAAAACGCGACACCAATTCCCACGCGAAAATGCTGGCCACGCCCGGCGCGAGCCCGGTGTCGGGAATGAAGACGATCTTCTTGCGCTTGGCATCGGCATCCATACCGAGAATCACGTCCGTGACTTCGGGGTTGCCGCCGAGGTCAATCATCGAGACCGCACTGCGCAGGCAGGCCCGTGCCACGCGCGGGTTCAGAAAATACGGCACGCACGACACACAGACTTTGGTGCCCTCGATGGCGCGGCCAAGGTCGAAGTCGCTGGCCGCATCGGCGGTCATGGCTTCAACGTTCTTGCTCGCCAGCCACGCCGCGGCCTCGGCGAGCATCTTCTCGTCGCGGTCGGCGATGCGCACGGGGAGCGGCGTTTGCGGGTGGTGTGCAAAGAAATACGCGGCGACGCGGCCCATCAGGCCGGCGCCAAGAATGACAATTTCAGGTTTGGACATAATGAATAAGACACGAAGAAGCGAAGACTCGAAGATACGAAGATGCAGGTGTCACTCTTCGTTTCTTCGCCTCTTTGAATCTTCGTTTCTTAGTTTGCTTCTGCCGCTTTCTTCACTTTTTCCAAAAAATAGCCGCCCCAGGTGTTGCGTTCGCGGGCGGCCAGATCTTCGGTGGGGAAGCCGTGCGCGGTGAGCGTCAGCAGCGATTTCTCGCCGGCAGCTTCGATGCAAAACTCCATGCGAACGGGAAACGTACCCTCTTCGGGTTCGTCGGTGTCTTTCGGCACCGGCCAAAGGTAAGCAAAGGTGTGGGGCGGCGCGTAGGCGACAATTTCGCCTTCGTGCAGGTCGTCGTGATCATCGCGTTTGCGCAGTTTGCCGGCAACGCGCATGTCGTTCTGCGTCCAGCGGCACGTGTCCCACTTGGTAATCCGCTGGGGTTCGGTCAGCACGGCAAACACTGCGGAGGGCGGCGCCGCAATCGGAACTTTAATTTCGTAGGAGAACATTCGTTGATGTGGTTACGGCGCCAGGATCCTGCGCTGATGGAGTTCCACGGAAAAGGTAACGGGATTGTTCCCGTAGAGATCGCCGTCAAGTTGAACGGAGCTGGCGGGCTGCGTTTCGACCACGATCGTCGAGGCCGTACCGCAGGTCACACCATCCATCTGCGGCAAGTTCTTGAGGAGCATGCCGACGGCGAATTTGCCGATCAGCCACTTGTTGCGGCCTTCCATGATCAGGTAGGAGAGCCGTGTGTCAGCGGGATCGCACTCGGGCAAGATCCGGTGCGGGCCGCCGTAATGCGGGCCGCGCCCGACGATCACGCCGAGCACGTCATCGTTCCAATCGCGACCATCCACGGTCACGCGGAAGCGCGGCGGGTTATAGGCCAGATACGTGGGAATGAACTCGAGCACGTAGGCGCCTTTGCTGAGGCGTCGCTTGAGACCGAACGGCATTTTCTGCACCATCAGGGCATCAAAGCCCACCGAGGCGACGCTGGCAAACGGACGCTCGTTACAGAGCCCGAAATGCATGGCGCGCGTCGGTCCGCTATCGAGCAGCTTCAGCCACGCGTCGGGATCTTCGGGCAAATCGAAATTCAAAGCAAAGTTGTTTCCTGACCCGGCAGGGAAATAGGCCAGCACGACGTCCTCGGGCAGCGCGGCAATGACTTCGCAGAGCGTGCCGTCGCCGCCGACCGCAATCACGGCGCGCTTGCCGCCCTCGTTCGCCTGCCTGGCCAAGTCCGTGGCGTGACCGGCATAGAGCGAGAGCTGCACCTGAAAGCCGCGCTTCTGCAGCTTGGCGAGCAGCTTGCGCCCGCGCTCTCGCATGACCGGCGTGCCGGAGGTCGGGTTGCAGATGACGGCGGTCGTATCAGGTGAAAATTCGAAACTCAAAATTCGAAACTCGAGTCAGACAACTTGTTATGAAGATTGCGAGCGACGCGAACATCCACGTTCGCTTGAACCAGCATGTCATACTGCTGCTCGTTCATAAGGCAACACCTTCCCGGCGCACATTCATGAGGAGAGGACTCATTTCGCGTACGAGTCGGTCTGCGGAAACGTAGACACACTGCAATACGACATCGTGAGCCAGTGACAGATCGCTCACAATATCGATCGTGCGGTCTATTTCTTCATAGGGATTGGTCTTATCCCTCAACACCACGAGCACGTCAATGTCTGAACCTAGTTCGGCATCGCCGCGCGCCTGCGACCCGAACAGGACGAGCCGCTCCAGCCGGTCACCGTAGTGCTCGGAGAGCCGCTGCTTGAGTTCGGAAAGGATGGGGGAAAGAGTTGGTCTCATTTGATCTCAGGGGTGCACAACCATGCGACGTTACACATCCAAATTCGTGACGTACTTGGCGTGGGACTCGATGAACTGGCGGCGGGGTTCGACGGCGTCACCCATCAGGACGTTAAAGATGCGGTCGGCGGCGGCGGCGTCCTCGAGCGTGACCTTCATGATCGAGCGGCGCGCGGGATCCATGGTGGTCTCCCAGAGCTGCTCGGGGTTCATCTCGCCCAAGCCCTTGTAGCGCTGCACGTAGATATTCGCGGTGCCGCCGAATTCGGCAATCGCTTTATCGCGCTCGTGCTCGTCGTAGCAATACTTCACCGTCTTGGCTTTCGCCACGCGGAACAAGGGCGGCATGGCAATATACACGCGTTCGGCCTCGATCAAGCCCCGCATCCGGCGGAAGATAAATGTGAGCAGCAGCGTGCGAATGTGCGCGCCGTCCACGTCGGCGTCGGTCATCAGAAT
>CAYJKM010000035.1:0-8774 GCA_964370805.1 uncultured Alphaproteobacteria bacterium
TGTACTCGACCGAGCGTGACAATCTCGCGATCCTGGAATTCAAAGACGACTTCATCAGCGAGAATGGCGGCAAGAAGATCAAGGTGCCGGGCAAAGGCGAAATTGACGCCGGCATTTCCTCATTTCTGTTCCAGTATTTGGAGAACTACCACGTTCCCACGCACTTCGTCGAACGGATCAGCGTGACGGAGGTACTGGTTCGGCGGCTGAAGATGATCCCGATCGAAGTGTGCGTGCATAATATCGCATCGGCGTCACTTGCGCAGAGATTCGGTGTCGATGAAGGCGAAACGCTGGATTTTCCGATCATCGAGTACTTTCTCAAGCGTCCGCAATTGGGGCGTCCGATGATTAACGAGAGCCATGCGCTGGCGCTTGGTTACGCGCAAACCGAAGATATTCGCGCTATCGGGCGGATGGCGTCGAAGGCGAACGCCATCTTGAAGTCCATGTTCGAGCGCCGTGGCCTGCTGCTGGTAGAGTTTATACTCGAATTCGGCAATGTCGGCGAGAATATCTATATCGGTGATGAGATTTCGCCGGACACGTGCAAAATCTGGGACAAGAAGCGCAACCGCAAGCTGGACAAGGAACGCTTCGTTCATGATCTGGGTGGAGTGGAGAAGGCCTACAAAGAGCTGTTTGACCGGCTGACGAGATCGATTTGAAACTTGATTGCTGTGGCGGGAGCAAGGCGTGAAGTTTGCTCCGGAAGGATGGGCGCTTTTCAGCCCGATCAGTGCGGTGGCGGCGGTGGCCCTGATCGCCGGCTTGGTCAGCCGTGTGGCGCCGTTGCTGTGGATGGGAGTGGTTGTCGGAATTTTGTCCTTTGTCGTGCTTCTGTTCTTCCGGGATCCGGAGCGCACGCCGCCTGCTGATCCGCTCGCGGTAGTCTCTCCTGCCGATGGCAAGGTCATCGTGTCAGAGACGCTGGCCGACGGCCGCAAGCACGTCGCAATCTTCCTGTCCGTGTTTGACGTGCACGTGAACCGCGCGCCGACTTCGGGGAAGGTGACCGAGATTGTGAATACGCCGGGCGCGTATTTCCACGCCGGGTCATTGCGCGCGGCAGGAGAAAACGCCCGCGTGGAGGTCTCAGCCGAAACGCCGTACGGCCCGGTGACCTGGCGGCAAGTATCGGGCGCAATTGCCCGCAAAATTTCTTGCCGACTGAAGCCGGGAGATACGTTTCAGATCGGTGATCGGTTCGGTCTGATCTATTTTGGTTCGCGAATGGATGTCTATCTGCCGCCTGCGGCACGGCTCGCTGTTGAAAAAGGTGCGCGAGTGCTTGCCGGCGAGTCGGCAATTGCTGCTTTTACGAAAGAGGAATCATGATTAGGAAGTTGCCCGCAAACATCGTCACGTCCGCAAATCTGTTTTGTGGGTTCTTTTCGATCGTTTCGGTGCTGGACGGTCATCCCGTACTCGCGGCTTGGTTGATTATTCTGGCCGCCGTACTCGATGCTTTTGACGGAAAGGCCGCCCGCTTCTTCGGCGGCGGCTCCGATTTTGGCATTCAATTCGATTCTTTGTCCGATGTCGTTTCGTTCGGCGTGGCGCCGGCCATACTGATCTACTCGGTGGCGTTCAGCGATCTCGGCATGCTGGGTCTGGTGATCACGTTCATTCCAGTGTTGTTTGCAGCCCTGCGTCTGGCACGATTCAACTTGACAGCGAAAAACGAGTCGCATGACTTTGTCGGACTCAGCTCGCCGCTTCACGCCTGTCTGATCGCGTCGTTTACGGTGATGAGCTTTTCACGGTGGGGCGAAATTGTGGATTCCAATGTGCTGGCGGCGATCGTGCTGGTCAGCAGCCTGCTGATGGTCAGCAGTCTGCCGCTGCCGGGCTTGCCGCGATTCACGCTGCGCGAGCCGGGCTATAATCTGGCGAAGATGCTGTTCCTGCTTGCTGCGGTCGGATACGTGATTGTTCATCCGGCGCGGCATTCGTTTCCCGCGCTGACCGTAGTCATTGTAAGCGCGTTTGTCGTCGGTGCCATTCACGCATTGATGGGTCGGCGTGAAGAAGACGAATTGGACGACGTTTCCGACGAAGACGCTGAACGCGAGCATGCATGGAATTATCGGGGGCGGCGTTGAAAGCAAAGGTGTACGTGACGTATAAGCCCGGCGTGCTGGATCCTCAGGGGCAGACCGTGTGTCAGACGCTGCGGGATCGCGGCCAGTCAGCCGTCAAAGACGTGCGGATCGGCAAGTACATCGAGTTTGACCTCGAAGACATGTCCACACCGCAGGCCGAAGCACTGCTAACGAAGATCAGCGATGAGATGCTGGCAAATCCGATTATCGAATCCTATCGCGTGGAAGTGCCGTGATCTTCGCCGTCATCACCTTTCCCGGCTCAAATTGCGACCGCGATTGTCTGGACATGTCGCAGCGCGTGCTTGGTTATCAGGTGCGCAGCGTGTTTCACAAGGAAAGCACGCTTGGACCTTGTGATGCGGTGATTGTTCCGGGAGGGTTTTCCTACGGCGATTATCTGAGAGCGGGCGCGCTGGCCAAAATCTCGCCGATCATGGACGAAGTGCGGCGATTCGCCGAGTGCGGCGGCCCCGTACTGGGGATTTGCAACGGTTTTCAGATTCTCTGCGAGGCCGGCCTGTTGCCGGGTGCGTTGATTCGAAATGTGCATCTTCGCTTCTTGTCCCGGCCCGTGACGCTGAGAGTTGAAAATAGCCGGACCATGTTCACGTCCGAATATGAGCAGAGGCAATTGCTGACGATGCCGATTGCGCATGGAGAAGGCTGCTACGTGGCTGATGAGCAGACGCTCAAGAGACTGGAAGCGGAAGGGCGGGTGGTGTTTCGCTACGTGCCGGCTGGTCCGGATGATTCGAGTGACGGAAATCCCAACGGCAGCATGAATGCCATTGCCGGAATCATCAACGAAGGCGGCAACGTACTTGGCATGATGCCGCACCCGGAACGCGCGTGCGATCCGCTCATCACGGTGACAGATGGGGCCGGGGTGTTGGTTTCAGTGGCAAAGCATGTCATGAGCCGGCAGCGTGCTCCCGAATATGCGGCTGTGGAATCACAAATGAAACGCGCGGCACGGGCTTCATGAATCTGGGCGCTTCGGAAATTGTTCTCGTTCTGATCGTCGTGCTGCTCCTGTTCGGCGGCAAGCGGCTGCCGGAGCTGGCGCGCTCGCTCGGCAAAGGCATCGGCGAATTTCGCCGCGCCACACAGGCCGTACAGCGCGAGATCAACTCGCCCATAGTCGAGGCTCCTCCTAAGCCGATTCACTCTCCCAATTTGCCTGAAACCAACTCGCCCGAACCATCCCGAGCCGTCGTCAATGCCCACCCCGCTGCCCAGCCCCGCACACCTCAGGAGCCACCCCCACCAGATCATTGATGCGGTTGAGGAGTCGCTTCGGCTGATTCATGCGGGAGTGGCGCTCAATGCATTCATTACGGTGTTCGAGGAGCGCGCGCGGAAACGAGCCGTTGAGGTTCGCGATGCGCTGCTGCGCGGGGAAGATCTGTTGCTGGGCGGATGGCTCATCGCCGTCAAAGACAATATTGCCCTCCAGCCCGAGCGGCTGACGTGCGCGTCGGGAATGCTGCGCGATTTTCACAGCGTATTCACAGCGACGGCTGTCGAGCGTCTGGAACGCGCCGGGGCGATTGTCATGGGCAAGACGAACATGGACGAGTTTGCCATGGGTTCGTCAAGCGAGAGCAGCTTCTTTGGGGCGGTACGTCACCCCGAGAATCCTGAGCTGGTTCCCGGCGGATCATCGGGCGGCAGTGCCGTGGCCGTCGCGGCGGGCTGGGTGCATGGCGCCTTAGGCAGTGAAACCGGAGGAAGTGTTCGCCAGCCGGCTGCGTTTTGTGGAATCGCCGGATTGAAGCCGACGTACGGTCGCGTCTCGCGCTACGGTCTTGTGGCGTTCGGCTCCTCGCTCGATCAGATTGCACCCTTTGCCAAATCGTGTTCCGGGATCTTTGACATGCTCTGCGTGATGGCGGGAGTCGACAAGCATGACTCCAGCAGCGCCAACATTGCGGTGCCGCATCACAATGGCGGATTGACGGCGCTTCCTAAGAAGCTGCGCATCGGTTTGCCGAAAGAGTATTTTGTGGCGGGGATCTCGCCGGACATCGAGCGGGCCGTACAGGAAACGGCGAAGTGGCTCGAAAAACGTGGTCACCGGCTTGTGGACGTCTCGCTGCCTCACACCAAGTACGCTATTCCGGTCTATTATATTGTAGCTCCCGCGGAAGCGAGTTCAAATCTGGCCCGCTTTGACGGTGCTCGCTATGGCTGGCGACATCCCGAAGCCGCGTCGCTGGGTGACGTTTACGAGCAAACGCGCGGCGCGGGCTTTGGTCTGGAAGTGCGGCGGCGCATCATGATGGGAACGTATGCGCTCTCGGCCGGGTACTATGATGCCTATTACAAGAAGGCCCAGCGCGTCCGGCGCCTGCTGCTGAGGGATTTTCAGAACGCGTTTCAAAACGTGGACGTGATGCTTGCGCCGACTACGCCGACGACGGCGTTCAAGCAAGGCGAGAAAGTATCCGATCCGCTGGCGATGTATCTGTCGGACATCTTTACGGCGCCTGCAAATCTGGCCGGCATACCTGCGGTAAGTGTCCCGATCGGAAGAGATTCGGCGGGCAAGCACATCGGCGTTCAAGTCAAGGGTCCGTTTTTCAGTGAAGAACTGATTCTACAGGCTGGGGCGGAGATCGAGTCCTTGCGGGGAGCGCAGGCCGTATGACGTGGGAGATTGTCGTCGGCCTTGAGATTCACGCGCAGCTAATCACGCAGACCAAGGCGTTTTGCCGCTGCCCGAATCGATATGGCGATCCGCCGAACACCTTAACGTGTCCGACCTGTCTGGGCATGCCCGGGGCGCTGCCGGTGCTGAACGAAGCGGTCGTGCGGCAAGCGACGAAGCTTGCGCTGGCCCTGAACTGCACAATTCACCCGCGCGCGAAATTCGACCGCAAGAATTACTTCTATCCCGATCTTCCCAAAGGCTACCAGATTTCGCAGTACGATGAGCCGTTCAGCACGCGCGGCTATCTTGATATTGACCTGATCAGCGAGACCAAGCGCATCGACATCACCCGCGCGCATATCGAAGAAGACGCGGGGAAGTCGATGCACCAGCCGGACGGTACGACGGTTGTGGATATGAACCGCTGCGGCGTGCCGTTGATTGAGATTGTCAGCGAGCCGGATATGCGTTCACCTGCTGAAGCGGCCGCCTACATGAGTACCGTCAGGGAATTGTTGCGGTTCATCGGCGTCTGCGACGGCAACATGGAACGCGGCTCGCTGCGCTGCGACGCCAATATTTCGGTGCGTCCCGCCGGACAGTCCGAATTGAATGAGCGCTGCGAAATCAAGAATCTGAATTCGATTCGCAACGTGGAGCGCGCGATTCGCGCGGAAGCGGAGCGGCAGATTGCGGCGTATCAATCCGGCGAGACCATTCACCGCCAAACGATGCTTTGGGACGAAACGACGGAAGTCCCTCGACCCATGCGCCGCAAGGAAGGCTCAGACGACTACCGCTACTTTCCTGAGCCGGACCTCGTGGAGCTGCAAACGTCGAGGGAGTTCATTGAAGACATCCGTCACTCCATGCCAGTCTTGCCGCGCGAGCGCCGTCGCCGGTATCGCGAAGGATTGAATCTGCATGAGGAAGCAATCTCATTACTGGGTTCCAATCGCGGCTTGAGTGATTACTTTGAGGAATTGCTGGAGGCCGGTGTCGCGGCGCGAGCGGCTGCCAATTGGGTGCAGGGAGAAGTGCAGCGCGCACTGCTGGAACGCGACATGACGATTGAGTCGTTTCCGCTGAGTCCACGCCGGCTGGCCGAATTGATCCTCGCCGTGGAGAGCGGATCAATCTCTAATTCGCAAGCCAAAGACATCTTTCGCAAGATGTTGAGCGACGGACGCAGTGCGCCGCAAATCATCGCCGCGGAAGGTATGGCGCAAGTGAGTGACGAAGACGAGCTGCGCCGGCTGTTGGCGGATATCCTGACCGGGCATCCCGACGACGTCGCGCGGTATCGTTCCGGCAAAAGGAACCTGATGGGCTTCTTCATGGGAGAAGCGATGAAAGTGACAGGCGGGCGTGCCAACCCAAAGCTGCTCAGCGGCCTGTTGCAGGAAATGTTGAATGAGAAATAGCTCGAACTCGTCGAATATTGAAACCTGATGCAGCTTAATTCCCTCTCGATTTCCGGATTCAAATCCTTCGCTAAGCCTACGACGCTGACCTTTGCGCCGGGCATCACATGCGTGGTCGGCCCGAATGGCTGCGGCAAGTCCAACGTGGTCGATGCGATTCGTTGGGTGTTGGGTGAGCAGCGGTCGTCGGTGCTGCGCGGCGAGCGGATGGACAACGTCATCTTCAACGGTACGGTGAGCCGCAAGGGCGCGGGCATGGCGGAAGCCAAACTCGTCATGGACAACAGCAAAGGCGTACTGAATGTCCCCTACGCTGAAGTGGAGATTGCCCGCCGGCTGTATCGCGACGGCACGAGCGAGTATCTGTTGAACGGCAACGAGTGCCGCCTGAAAGACATCTCGGATATGCTGCACGACAGCGGCATGGGCCCGAATCTTTACACCATCCTGGAACTCAAGATGGTGGAGGAGATACTGCGTGAGGACGGTGAAGGGCGCCGCGCGCTATTCGAGGAAGCGGCCGGGGTAGCTAAGTACAAGTTGCGCCGCCGTCAGGCGCTGATGAAGCTCAAGCAGACGGAAGACGATCTGCTGCGTTTGAACGATATTTTGACGGAAGTGGAACGGCAAGTATCCTCGTTGAAGCGGCAGGCGCTGCGGGCCAGGCGTTACGCGGAATTGTCCGCGCAATTAAAGGGTGTTGAGACCGCGTTGGTGTACCGCAGCTACGTGAAGCTCAAGGAAGAACTGTCGCCGCTCGAGTCGGCTATCCGCGAGACGTCGGCGGCCACAGAAGCATCCAAAGCGGCGCTGCGGCGCGAAGAAGCCCGTCTGACCGAACTGCGCACGACTGAAATCGATATCGAGCGCGAAACCGCCGAGGCTCGCAAGCATCTGGCTTCTGTCGTCGCTGAAATCTCTACGATGGAGGCCGAGGATGCCAAGCTGAGAGCACAAGAACGGGCTGCCAAGGACTTGATCGATCGAGCACGTCGTGAACGCATCATGTTGAGCGAGAAACGCGAAGTTATGCAGGAACGCTTGCGTGACGTTCAGAAGGTGCGCGCGATGCACAGCGAGGAACTGACGCTGGCTGAGCAGCGGCTGGAGGCGATTGAATCTGAGTTCAGGGAGACCGAAGCGCGGCTGCGGGAGATCGAGACCCGGTCGCAAGCGCACAATGAACGAGTGACTTTGCTTCGTCGTGAGCACTCCGAGCGGCAGAAGGAGCATGGGCAGGTCATCGTACGGCAAGCCGGGTTGATCAGCCGCCGCGAACTGCTGCAGCGTGACCGCGAGCTGTTGGAACAGGAACGTGAGACAACTCAACGGAAGTTGACGTCGCTTGAGGAACAGCGGGAACGATTGGCGTCCGAAGAGGCGCGCGTGCGTGAGGAAGAATCGGCCGCTGCTGCAAAGATTCAGGATTTGAATCATCAGCTCCAAACGCTCGAAGAGCGCTCCCGGCAGCTGGTGACGGCCACGGAAACGCTGAATTCGCGCCTGGACTTGCTTTCTACGCTGGAGCAGAAGGGACCCCGTTCGGAGAAAGCGCTGCGCACGCTCAAGGAGAAGAACGTCAGCGGCTTGCTGGACCTGCTGGGTGACACAGTTGACATTGACGATACGTACCGGCGCGCGTTTCAGGCAGCGCTGGGGCCCGCAGCCTATTACTATTTGACGGAAAGCGTCCATGCCGCACTTGATGCGATTGACCTTCTGCGCCGCGAGTCCGCCGGTCAGGCCATGTTTGTGTCGGTGGCGGATTTCAAGGGCAATGGTCACGTCCCGCTGACGGCGCCGCATGGAGCCATCGGCATGGCACTCGATCTGGTCAAGAATGGTTCGGCCAACGAAGTCATGCGCGATCTGCTCAGCCGCGTGGCCGTCGTCAAAGACTGGGAGACGGCGCTGACGCTGCAGGATTGGGCTCGCGAGCAGCAAGCAACTGTCGTCACGCTCGACGGTCAATGGATTACCGGGTCAGGCATTCTGCGCGGGGGTTCGGAGGAGACCCGCACGACTGTCGATATCGGCCTTGGCAAACAAGTTGCGGATCTCAAACTGCGTTTGAACGACGCACAGAATGAACGCGAGACGACTCAGACAACGATTCGCAAGACGCGAGTGGAGCTCTCTGCCGCTGAGCAGGCGATGGCCGCGATTCGGCATACGGTAGACGACGTGCAGGCAAAACGCAGTGCCTTGCGCGAGCAGCAGGTGAAGTTCGAGACCTTGATCTCGACGCTGCAACAGCGGGATGAAAGCGCTCGCGTGCAGTTGGACGAGATTGAGCAGGGGATTTCCAGCAGCCGTTCGGCACTGGACGCTGCCCAGACTGCCGTTGACCAAGCGGAAACCGAACTCGCGCGCACCGAGGCGTCCGGCGGCGATTTGTCGGCCGAACTGGCCGTTGCCAAGTCCGATGTGGACCGGAAGCGCGAAACCAAGCACGAAGCGGAAAGGGCGCGCGACGCGGTTCGTCACCGCATTGAATTGTCAGACGCCGATGTCAGCCGAATCGAACAGACGCTCACCGAAATTGCCGAGTCGCTGGCCGCTTCGGAGCAGAACGCGGAAGCTGCGGCC
>CAYJKM010000035.1:8784-18373 GCA_964370805.1 uncultured Alphaproteobacteria bacterium
CATTACTACTCTCACGCAGCGGCTGAATGAGCTGGAGATCTCGCTGATCGAGCATTTCCGCCGCCGCGATGAACTCGCTCAAGCTGTTGATAAGATCGGGATTCGGCTGGATGAAGCGCGAAATCTGATTGCCGAACAGGAGGCGCATCTCAAAGAGCAGCGCGAAGCGCAGGCCGGCGAATTGGAGGGTGAGCGGCGAATCGAATTGGAAATCGCCCGGCTGAGAGGCGAAATCGATGCGCTCGTGAACAACGCTCGGACTCAGTATAGTCTCGACGTGGCGGCGCCCGATTTCGCCGAGCAGCATCAGGCCGAGCTGGCCACCGAAGCCTCGCCCGATACGTTTCAGGAGTTGAAACAGAAGATTGAACGGCTGGGGCCGATCAATCTGGTCGCAATCGAAGAATACGAACAGGAAAACGCGCGCCTCGAGGCCATGCTGAAGCAGCGCGAAGACCTGCTGCAGGCGAAGCAAACGCTGCAAGAGACGATTGAGCGAATCAACGAAACGGCTCAGGCGCGCTTCCTTCACACATTCGAGGCCGTCCGGGCGCACTTCCAGCGACTCTTTCAGGAGTTCTTTGTGGCCGGCGAAGCCGATTTGATCCTGACCGGATCGGATTTGCTCGAGGCCGACATCACCTTGTGGGCAAACCCGTCCGGCAAGCGGCTCAAATCCATGTCGCTGATGTCGGGCGGCGAAAAAACGATGACAGCCATTGCTCTGCTGTTTGCTCTGTATCAAGTCAAGCCTTCGCCGTTCTGTGTGTTTGACGAAGTGGATGCGCCGCTCGACGATGCGAACATTGACCGTTTCAACCGCGTGATCCGCATGCACAGCGAGCACACCCAGTTCATTCTGGTCACGCACAACCGGCGCACCATGGAAATCGCCGACAATCTCTACGGCGTCACCATGGAAGAGGAAGGCATCTCGAAGATCGTATCCGTGAGACTGCTCTCGGCGGTTGCCTAAGCGGTTTCGCGCGAGGGGAGGAACAATGAGCGCGAGGTATTTCGCGATTGTGTCGGTACTGCTGCTGGTTTGCAGTCAGTACGTATTCAGTGCATCGGTCGATTTAGACCACGCCACATTTCGCGCCAATGACAGTCTGGCGTACGTCGAAGTTTACGCGTCGGTACAGCGGTCGCATCTAACGTATGCGGAAACCGGAGACAGCTTGTGCGCGTCGTTTCAGGTGCGACTGGAGGTCTCGCAGGATGACGCCATTGTGCTTGCCGACACGTTTCGTGCAATGGATCAGGTCGCGGCGGGCGACATACCTGACAAAGGGCAGTTCTTCGCCCACGTCTTTCGTTTCATCATGAAGCCCGGAACGTATGCGTTGCGGGCGCTGCTGTTTCAGGACAACGAGGATCTGCTGGACGACGCGGCTGACACGATTCGCGTTAATGCCTATTCGGACGAACAACTGGGAATGTCGGATATCGAACTGGGCTGCCGCATGAGTTTCACCGACCAGCCGTCGCTGCTGGTGAAGAACGGCGTGGAACTCGTGCCCAATCCGACTCGAATCTACGGAACGGATTTGCCGCTCTTCTATTTCTATGCGGAGGCGTACGGCCTCAGCTTTGATTCCACAGTCGCCGATTCGTATACGGTCTACCGGCGCATTTATCATGCGGAAAATGGCGCTGAGGCCCGCCCGGAAAACAAGAAATCGTATCCGATGACCGGCAATTCTGTCGTCCTCGCCGATGGATTCCCGATCTCGACCTTGCGCACGGGCACCTACGAACTGGAACTTGAAGTGAAGGGCCTGCGCACCGGCCAGTCGGCCAAAGCACGCAAGAAGTTCTGGACCTATCGCCCCGACGATTTCGCTTCCGGGAGAGCGCTGGAACTCAATCAAGAGTTCCAAGCCAAGCTGCTGCAGTCGGATCCCGATATTCTTGAGATCATGAATTCTGACAGTGCGCTGATGCTGATGAAATACGTGCTCACCAAGGATCAATCTGACCGCGTGGAGCGATTGACACCACAAGGCAAAGAGGAATTCCTGCTCGACTATTGGAAGGAGCGCGAAAAGGGAGACCCGGGAGCCGCGAATCGATACTTCGCGCGCGTTGCGGAGGCCAATCGCCGCTGGGATTACCTGTACCGTCCCGGCTGGCGAACGGATCGAGGCCGCGTTTTCATACTGCACGGTGAACCGGACCTCGTCGATCGGAACTACGCCGGGGCGCAATTGCCGGATCACGAGCTTTGGCAATATGACCGGTTGGAAGGCGGCGTCATCTTTGTCTTCATGGACGAATCAGGGTTCGGTGATCTTGATCTTGTGCACAGCACCAAACGCGGCGAGGTCTACAATCCCGATTGGAACCGGACGGGTCCTCGCACCGGCAGCGGTTCACGCGAAGGCTGGAAGTGAGCGACGCTCTCGTCTCGGCGCGCGGCCTGAGCAAAGATTATGTTGATTCCATCGGCAACGTCATCCATGCCTGCCGGAGTCTCAACTTCACAGCTCATGCCGGCGAGGTCTTCGGGATCTTGGGAACAAACGGCGCCGGCAAGACGACTGCTCTGCGCATGCTCTCGACCGTATTGCGCCCCACCTCCGGAAATGCCTGGGTGGCAGGCGCGAATGTCGTAGAACAGCCCGATCAGGTGCGCAAGAACATCGGCTTCCTTTCGGCCGACACGGGTGTCTACGGACGACTGACGGCGCGTGAAATGGTCGAGTACTCAGGTCGATTGCACGACCTGTCCGAGCGCAGCATCGCTGCACGATTGGATGAAGTCGCGACCGTGCTCGACATGGGTTCATTTCTGAATCGCCGTTGTGAAAAGCTCTCGAGCGGTCAGAAGCAGCGCGTCAACATCGCCCGGACAATTATTCATGACCCGAGCGTCCTCATTTTTGATGAGCCGACCTCGGGTCTTGACATTCTGGCCGCCGCACAAATCGTCCGGTTCATCAAGGATTCGCGTGCCCGCGGGAAGTGCGTCATCCTGTCCACGCACATCATGCGCGAGGCCGAAAAGCTCTGCGACCGGCTCATCATTCTGCACGAAGGCCGGGTGCATGCCGAAGGCACTTGGGCATCCTTGCAGACTGAGTTTGGCCAGACGGATCTCGAGGACATTTTCCTCAAATCGATCGGTCAAATGGCGTCTTGAAATTTCAACACTTTCTGGCCTTGCTTTTGCCGAGTTTAAGGCGATTCGCGACCCCGCATTGTTCGTAACGGCGGGCGCAGTACAGCCGAAAACCCATAGGAAAAGCATGCTGGAAAGTGATTATGATCTCCTGATTGTGGACGATGATCAGGAAATCCTTGACTTACTCACGGTCACATTTGCCGATTCCGGCTACAAGTTGCACTCTGTAAACTGCGTGGCTCAGGCACGGGCCGCGCTGGACAGATATACCTTTCGACTTGTTCTTTCCGATCACAATCTTCCTGACGGCAACGGGGTGGATTTTCTGGCCGAAGTGACCGGTCAGGGGCTGGATACCGTCTCAATCCTGATGACCGGCCTGCTGGACGTGAATGTGGCCATTGAGGCGATCAATCGCGGCAAAGTGTACAAGTTTGTGACCAAGCCGCTGGATCTCATGCTGCTGACGCAAATCATTCGGCGCGCCCTGGACTATCACAAGGCCCGGCAGGAGCGCCGCCTGATCACGATGGAGATGCTGGTCAGCAACGAGCAACTGCGCAAGGAGGTGAGCCAGAGGGAACATACGCTGCTGGCGGCCGCGCGCCGGATTGAAGCAAGTGAAACCACCGTCGTGCAGCAGCAGACCGAAATTCAATCGCTGCACTCGCGAATCCACCTCGCCTACTTGCAGACCGTAACGTCGCTCTCAGCGGCCATTGAAGCCAAGGACAAGTACACGCGCGGTCACAGCGAGCGCGTTTACTATTACTGCACGCTGATGGCCGATGCCTTGGGACTCCCTCAGGAGAGCAAAGTTGACCTGCGCTTTGCGAGCATCCTGCATGACATCGGCAAGATCGGCATCCCAGACTCCATTCTCTCCAAACCCGGCGCGTTGACTGACGCCGAGTTCGGCATTATTGCCACGCATCCTTCGTTGACGGACGAGATTCTGCAGCACCTTCCTTTTCTGGCTCATGTTCGAAGAATCATTGCCGAACACCACGAGCGTTTTGACGGCACAGGCTACCCGAATGGCCTGAAGGGAGAAGAAATCTCGCTTGCCGGACGAGTACTGGGCGTCGCGGATGCTTATGACGCCATGCGCTCCGACCGGCCGTATCGCAAATCGTTGTCACAGGATGAGGCGCTCAGCGAATTGTCAAAGTCGTCTGGCAAGCAATTCTGCCCGCTCTGCGTTGGCTCGCTGGTCTTGTCGATTCGGACAAAGGGTGAGTATGCCGCGCAACGGGCGGTCGAATGGCACGACGGGCACTGGGTCGCGGAGTATTGTCAAAGCCACTTTGCCTCGATTCCGGCGCCAGTGAACGCCTAACGTCATTATTTACAAATAATTACATTAGAGACGTGAAAAGGGCGGCAGTTTCTGGATATCCAGATTTTGCTTGACTTTCTTTCCATAATTCGTTAAACTTGTATATCTAAAACACTTCCTTGGATTCTTTACAGGAGACGAATGACCGTTCGATAGAGGGTTTTGAGTTCGGTTGATTCATATTGGCAGGTTTTCTATTTTGAACTCTCCTCAGATTGACGGTCACTTCACGCTTCCTGACACTCGCTTTTCGGGACCGAATGCGGCGTTGTGCCTCGTTCGGTTTTTTTGCATGTGTCATATGCGTCCTTGGAGGTATGGGATGAAGCCTTTGGCCACAGTCGGTGTCTTTTCGATGTTGGTCTTCGCTGCGACTCTGCCTGCGGAGGTCACCGTTTTTGAGTCGAATACGAGCGCACTCCGCTGGTCTTACGCTCCCGGCGAGCCAACTTCGGAATCGCGTGACAGCATTAACACGTCGGGTGTGCTACTCCGGTGGCATGATGGCGACGTCCTAATGGCCGGGGATTACAGCGTCCCCGTGCATACGTTTGTGATCGCTGTGCCTCCCGGCACGACGCCCCAGCTTCGCACGGCGAACGTGAAATCTGAATCGCGATACGAAGGAATGGGGGGTAGACCGTCGCACGCACCGGCTGTTCGCGAGCTTGCTCCCGCCGAGTGGGCCACACTACTTCCAGTTGCCGAGTGGCGCGGTTATCAACTTGCCAAAGTTCAGGTGTGTCTGCAAATGGGCGACTTTGATCGTTCTTCCGTGCTTGAGCAGATTGACCTTGTCGTCACGTTCACCGGCAACCCGATGGCCGAGGCGGAACCCGGATCTGACGCCGATATTATCCGCGACATTGCGGTGAACGGCAAAGATGCTGTTCGCTGGTGGAAGCGGGGCACGCGGCGCTCGAATCTCGATGATTGGCAGGATGCCTGGCCGTCATTTCCGCTGTACCGTCTGGGAGTTGAAGAAAACGGACTCTACGTGGTAACGGGTTCATGGCTGCAGTCACGCGGAGCGGACTTCATCGGTCAGCCATCTTCGGCCATCAAGCTCTACGGCAACGGCGGCCGACCGCTCTCTAATCTGCCCGATACAGCGACGGATTCTGTTCTGATCGAGAATTCCATTCTGGTACGGGACGGTGGTGACGGAGTATTCCACGAGTCTGATAGCATCTTGTTCTACGGCCGCGGCGTCAAAGGATTCAGTTGGGCGGATAGCACGTATCTGGATCTGAATCCTCATGATGCGCCGCATCAAAGTCCGTTCGCACGCGAAAATGTGTATTTTGTCGGCGTTGATCCAACCGGCACGCCCGGCCTGCGCATGAACGTCATTCCCACATCCGGCGCGGGCGAGGTTGTTATCACGACCGAGGGCAGGGAGTATCGGGACGACGACGCATTCATCTATGCAGGAGGATATGAAGCGCAGTCCGGCCTGGTCTGGTATGGCTGGGCCATCAATGCCGGCGCGAGCCTCAGCATCTTTGTCCCCTCCGAGAATCTGATCGGGAGCGATTCGGCCTGGGTGAAGCTCGACATGATCAGAGTCGGGTCGCTCAACAACCAATTTAGAGTCCAGGTTGACGATAATATCGTCTTGTCGAATTATTATACGGATCTGCCGTTTGAGTTTGCGATCGGGCCCGGGATACTGAATCCCGGCTCAAATTCGTTCACGCTGTCCAATCTCTCATCGGCAGCCACGATTTATGTCAATTACATCGAACTGAGATTCACTCGCCACCTGGCTGCGCCGAGCGGAACACTGGAGTTTTACTCGCCGCGGAATCAGACGGGAGTCTATCAATATTCGGTTCAAGATCTCAGTACAAACGCCTACATTCTCGACATCACCGATGACTTGCATCCGCGCATAGCCTCAGGCAACATCATCGTCGACAGCGCCGCGGCCGGGGCACAGCGCACGTATGTTGCCGTGCAGGCGGAAAACGGCGGCGTCAATCGCATCCGGACTCCTATTTACCGTGGGGCGAAGACCTTGGGGACCGCCGATTGTCCGCAAGGATTGCGCGATCCGGCGAATCGCGCCGGCCTGGTGATCCTGACCTACGACGCATGGTACGATATGCTCGAGCCGCTGAAAGAGTTTCATGAAAGCTATCGTGAAGAACCGCTGCCTACGGTTCGCGTCCGGCTAACTGAAGTGTGGGACGAATTTGGGTGGGGGGTGAAGGACGTCGTAGCGATTCGCAACTTCCTTGAGTATGCTTACGAGAACTGGCACGGTCCCGCGGGCGATCAGACGCTTAAGTACGTGCTGTTTGTCGGCGATGGTGATTACGATTATCGCAATATTTCGTCTTCTGCCGACAACAACTGGATGCCGCCGTGGGAAGAAGGGCAGAACAGCATTGATGATTTCTTTGTGATCTTTGACCAAAGTGCCACACCGCAGCCTCAACTCTATTCCGGTCGTTGGCCGGTGCAGAATGAGGCGGAATTGGAAGCGGCCATCGAGAAGACGCTTGCCTATGCCACAGATCCTTTGTATTCGCCATGGAAAGTGACGGCGACATTTGCGGCTGATGACGAGTGGAAAGACGGACGCTGTACGGAGACGGATCATTCGTTGCAGTCCGAGTCGTTGATCAACAATGTGCTGCCGCGCTACTTCACATTCAAGAAAGTTTACGAGATCTTCTTTCCGTTTCGGGCCGTGCCGGGCGGGATTCAAAAGCCGGATGCAACGAATGAGCTGATTGACGCAATCAATCGCGGAACGCTCATTGTCAATTATGCCGGCCATGGCAATCCTCGCATCTGGACCGATGAGCAGCTCTTTGTCATGGACCGGGATCGAAATCTGCTTGACAACTATCGGATGTGGCCGCTGTTTGTCGCGGCAACCTGCTCATGGGGCGAGTTTGACCGGCCGACAGAGCGCTGTTTTCCCGAAGTGCTGCTGGCCGACCCGTCGGACGGCGCCATCGCTTCGGTCGGGGCCACGCGCGTCACATATTCGGGTCAGAACTTCAGTTTCACAACGAGATTTTACACGGAGTTGTTCAGGCCGGGGCTCGAAGCTCGCCGCAGTTTCGGTGAGGCGCTGATCATGGGGAAAATCGTGGCGGAGAACCCGCGCTTGTATCACCTCTTCGGCGACCCGGTTCTGCGACTGGCCACACCGGAGTATTTTGCCCGTGTGACGGCCCGCGACGACTCATTGCAGGCGCTCTCGCTCTTTCACTTGAGTGGGATTGTCTCTCAAGACAGCACCGGTGAAGCCTGGTCGGATTTCCAGGGAGTGGTTGAAGCCCGCGTGTTCGATACGGAAGACTCTTCCGTGTATTATTGGCCGACGCCGTCGGATTGCGACGTGCGATCGAATAACGCGTTTCACTACCGGGTCACAGCTAACGCCATTTTTCGTGGAACGGCGTCTATCCGCGACGGCCATTTCGACGTTGTCTTCCGGGTGCCGCGGGATGTGCGCTACGGGGGTACGAACGCACGCATCAGTCTATACTATTTTGGCAAGAGCGACAGTGAACAGGACTCGGCGGATGGAGTCGGGATTGAAGAACACATTCTGATCGCGAACGAGGCTGGCAGCGAACAGGATTCCATTGCTCCCAGTATTACGGCGTGGCTGGAAGGATCCTCGTTCAGACCGGGAGACTTGGTTGGCTCGACTCCCCTCCTGCATGTGGGCGTTATCGACTCCTCGGGGGTGAACCTCTCCGGCGAAGTGGGACATCGTATTACTGTGCGCGTGGATGATGCCGCACCCGAAGATCTTACGTCGTTCTTCAACTACGATTTGGACAGCTATACAACCGGCAGCCTCGAGAAAAGCATCGGCCCGTTGTCGTCTGGTGAGCATCGTCTGGTTGTGGAAGCATGGGATTCGTTCAACAACCTGAATCAGGCGTCGCTTACGTTCACGGTTGGTGAAGCCGGCGAAGCGGGCTATGAAATCAGGGACGTTTTGAATTACCCCAATCCCATGACCGACATCACCTATTTCACGTACTCGCTGACTCAGCATGGAACGACGAAAGTGAGCGTCAAAATCTACACCTTGTCCGGCAAGCTGGTGTGGGAAGCGGATGGCTTCGGAACCAACATGCTCTACAATAGTAATTCGGAGCTCGGCTGGGACGGACGCGACCGGGCGGGGCATCAGTTGGCGAACGGAGTCTATCTCTACAAGGTAATGGCCGAGAATGCCGTCGGCGACGAGGCGGAAGCGACCGGCAAACTGGTTATACTGCGTTAAGCATGTTACTCGAACACAATATAAACTTGGAGAGCGGAGGATTCATGAAAAAGACCGTATTGGCTGCACTGCTGATGGCGCTCCTGGTGCCGGCGGTGACGCAAGCGGCCAGCGTAAGTCAAGCGACGCTGCTGTTTCTCAAGATTGCCCCCGGGGCGCGACCTTCCGGAATGGGAGAGGCCTTTGTCGCCATTGCCGATGATGCCACGGCGACGTGGTGGAATCCGGCTGGCTTGGGTTTCCAGCGCGGCCGTGAATTCACCATGATGTATGTACGCTGGCTGCCGCAGTTCAATCTCTCCGACCTTTATTACGCTTACGTCAGCGGCGTGTACGAGGTCCCTGAGTGGGGAACTTTCGGCGGCAACGTGATCTTCCTCAATCTGGGTGAAACGCAGCGCCGCGGCCCCTCCAATGAGGACTTGGGCACGTTCTCGTCTTACGAGATTGCCGTCACGGGTACCTACGGTGCGGAAATCAATCCGAACCTCGCGATGGGTGTTGGTTTGAAGCTGGCGTACAGCAGCCTCTCGCCAGGCGGCGGCGCAGGCGAAGAAGCGGGCTCAGGTACTGCCACGGCGGTCGCCGCGGACTTGGGATTGCTTTATAAAGCTCAATTCCTGCGCGGCTTGTCTCTCGGCGCGAACCTGTCGAACATGGGACCCAAAGTCTCGTACATCGACCGGGCTCAAGCCGATCCGCTGCCGACGAATCTGAAGGCGGGTTTTGCATACCGGATTATCGACCAGGAGTACAATCGGCTTACGATCGCCTCGGACGTCAATAAGGAACTTGTCAAACGCGACGAATTCGGCCGCTCGGACGAGTTTTATGAAGCCCTCTTCAGCGCGTGGGGTGACGG
>CAYJKM010000036.1:0-17899 GCA_964370805.1 uncultured Alphaproteobacteria bacterium
GTGCCGAGAGTTTACAGCCGAGCTGCCGAGCCGCGACATGCAACTCAGCCACGGACTCTACCACGTCAGCGGCAGGTTCGTCGGACATCAGACCTGCAATGGGCAGCGCGAGCTGCGCCAGAATCTTCCCGCCGGCCACAACGACCAAACCTCCTCCACTCTTCGCCAGGGCCTGAATCGCCGCGAGCATGTCGGCGTCGCTCACGCCTGCGCAGATGATGTTATGCGAGTCATGAGCAACGGTCGAAGCGAGCGCGCCATACTGCAAACCGAATCCGCGCACAAATGCTTTGCCGATTGCCCCGCTCCGCCCGTGACGCTCCACCACGACCAATTTGGCCAAATCTTTGGCGACATCCGCGCTCCACTCGCCATTAGAAGCGGTCATCTCGAGCCGAGCATGGCCAGTAACGATCTGGTCGGGGATCAGGTCAATCACGTGTGCATGGCTGCCAGTGGCGCGAACCGCCAAGTCGGTCATCGACATTTTTGGCACATGAACCGTGTGCATGACTTTGCTCGCGGAGACCGGAGTGGACTGCTTCAACAGCTGCCCGTCTGCGGCCACCAATTTGCCATTCCGCCACACGTTTTTCGCGCGGAAAGCCTTCAGATCATCGAACAGCGCAAGATTCGCGCGTTTGCCGGGAGCAATCGCTCCGATATCTTTGATGCCGAAAATAGCCGCCGTGTGCGACGAGGCCATGGCCACGGCGAGAATCGGATCGAGGCCGCGCGCAACCGCCTTCTTCAGCGTGGCGTTCATGTGACCGGTGTGAATCAAGTCATCGGCATGCCGGTCGTCCGAGACAAACGCAAACCGATGCGCGTTCGCCGGAGTAACGATCGCAAGCAGTTCGTCAAGATTGCGCGCCGTGGAGCCTTCGCGAATGAAGATGTTCAAGCCGCGCCGCAGCTGTTCCAAGCCTTCTTCCGCCGTAGTGCACTCATGATCAGTCTGGATCCCCGCCGCCGAATAGGCGTTCAGCCATTTGCCGCGCACGCCGGGAGCATGGCCATCCACCGGCCGGCCCGCGGCAAGCTCAACCTTCTTCAGCACGTTCTCATCGCCGAAGATCACGCCGGGAAAGTTCATCACTTCGGCGATGCCGAGCACACGCGGATGCTTCAAGAAGGGGCGCAGAGACTCAGCGTCAAGTTCAGCGCCCGCCGTTTCCATGTGCGTCGCCGGGACGCAGGATGGCAGCATCACGAATACGTCGAGCGGCACGTCTTCCGTCGCATCGAGCATGTACTGAATCCCGTCCGTTCCACACACGTTGGCGATCTCGTGCGGATCGCACACGACCGCGCCGGTTCCCCACGGCACGACCGTCCTGGCAAATTCCGCCGGCGCCAGCAGACTGGACTCGATGTGAATATGGCCGTCAATCAGCGATGGCGCGAGATAGCCGCCGCGCAGATCGATAACTTCCTTCGCCTCATAGTCGCCGAGCCCGGCGATCCGCCCATCGAAGACGGCAACACCCTGCTCCTCGATTTCGTAGGACAGGGTGTTGACAACCTTTGCGTTCTTGAGCAGCAGGTCGGCGGGCTTGTCGCCGCGCGCCACTGCGAGCAAGTTCTGAAGCCGTGGAATGTCCATGTCAGAATATTTTGAACGTGTGGCGCATCTTGAGGCCGCGACCCTGCACGTCGGCCGCGAGACTGTCCAGCCGGGCAAGCACCGTGTTCAGGCGGATGTACAGCTCATCATCATGCAGAAGCTTGCCGGCGGTGTTGTCGTCCTGTTCCAGATTCGAGAGGATGTTGCGCAGCGAGGTTGTGACAGCGTCGATTTGCATGAGTGTGGTATCCATGCTGCCGGCCGCCGTACTGATTTTCTCGCCGGTCATCGTGAACACTTCGTCCGCACGGGCAATCATCGCTTCGAGACCGGCAAGCGTCTGGGACAGTTTGACGCGGTTTTCCTCCAGCCATTCCGCCGAGAGTTTCGCCGTTTGGCTCGAATACATGAGCGTGCCGGCGATGTTGGCCTGATTGGACGAATCGCCGACGACCTCATTCATGCTGACGAGCACATTATTCAAATTGTGAATCGTCACTTTGAGATCGCCGGACATGTCCTGAAAGATCTCCACGGCTTCGGCCATGCCAAGCGTCGTCGATCCGACGAGCACCGAATCGGTATTGGCATAAGGCGGTGTTTGCCCGGGGTAAATCGAGAGCACTTTGCCGGCCAGCAGCGTGGGGGAATCAACGATGATCCGATAATCGGAATAGAGTTTCACATCTTTGTCGATGGATGCGTCCACATAGACACGGCCTTCGAGCAGCTGAACATCGTGCACGCGGCCCTTGACGACGCCGCTCGCGAGCACGTTGCTGCCCGACTCCAAACCCTGGACATTGTCGAAGACCACCGCAATATCATACTGCCGCACGCGCAAGCTGCAACCCTTGGCCCACATGATACTTATGACGAGAAAGATCAGCGCGGCAATAACCGCGAGGCCGACTCTCAGCTCGTTGTTGTTGCGTTCCACAGTTTAGTCCTCATAAATTACCGGTCTGGCTGTCGGCAGATCCTGACAGACAACTTTCACCCCCCGCTTGCGAATCTCTTGGAGATTCGTCTTGTCCCATTCCGAGAGGAAAATATAGGGCAGAATTTCCTCGCGGTCTTCGCGATAATGGAGACCGCCGAGCGTGAGCTGCCGCAGCGGCACGTCGAGATGCAGCAGTTTGAGCGCATCCACGGGCGCCTCCAGCACGATCAGGGCACGCTTATCCTTGAAGTCGCCGCGCATCCAGCGCTCCGCCGCGTCATTCAAGGTAATCACATCGCCGCCAAGCTCTTCGGGAATCAAGTCGCGAAAGGTCCGCGCCAGAGCCTCATCTTTCACCACGCGATCGGAGGCGAGCAACACGGGGCCAAGCCCGAGCATTTGCCCCCAGCCGATGATTACCTGCCCGTGCAGCAACCGATCATCAACTCGCACAATCGGAAAGACGAGGCGGTCTTTCGTCCAAGGTAGTTTGATTTTCATTCCGACAGCAATTGAATTCCGCGCAGCCCATCGGCTTTCACAATCTCGACGAGCTCGGCGAACGGGAGCTTCTGCCGTTTGGTGAAGAATGAGAACAACATCGGCAGGTTGACTCCCGAGATGACGGCGTAGTTGGGATGCGCTTCACGGAGCGATTTACATGCGACATATGGCGATCCGCCGCAGAAGTCTACAAACAGCACACAAGCCGTGTTACCCAGGCGCGATTCCACGTTATACTTGAGCTGATCGAGCGTACAGTCATCGTTGGACAGCACCATCACGTCGGATTGCGGGCCGAGCACTTTCTCGACCGCATCCATCAACATTTCGCCCAGATGCCCGTGAGTAAGAATCAACGCCGGTGTCACCGGTATGCCCTCCAGGAGCGCCCGTCAGGCGGCGCTACTCAAAGTCCTTTTCGAGATAGGATTCCAGACGCGTGCGAAGATCCATCGCGCCGGTCAGCGCCGCGCCGAACTCCTTGGCTGGATGAAATCCATATACTTTCAAATGCAGGTTCAGCGCGATGGTCTCTGAGATCACCGTGACGTTCTTGCCGGGGAAGATCGGCAGCCGGACATGCGGAATCTTGACGCCGAGATATTCCCGGAATTGTTCTTCCAGGCCGACGCGCTCATAGTCCTGATCCCCGGTCCAATCCACCAGCTCGACTTCCGTTTCCACGCGTTTTTGCAGACGGATCGCGCGCACGCCGAACATCCTGGCCACGTCAATAATCCCGATGCCGCGAATTTCCATGAAATGTTTGAGCAGTTCCGAGCCCGCCCCCATCAAGACGTTATCGGCCGTGCGCGTCAGCGTGACGACGTCGTCCGAGACCAGCCGGTGACCACGCTCGACCAGATCCAGCGCGATCTCCGACTTACCGATACCGCTGCGTCCCGTGAACAACAGACCCGTGCCATAGACGTCCACCAGCGACGCGTGCACGGTCATCGACGGCGCGAATTGATGATCGAGATAGTCGGAAAGGAGATGTGTCAGCTCGGTCGTGGAGAGCGGCGAGACAAAGATGCAGATTTCAGCCTGATCGGCAAGCCGCGGAATTTCGGGCGGTAGAGGATTGGAATTTGAGACGATCAAGCAGGGAATCTGGAAGCGGAACACACGCAGAAGCGATTGCTCACGCTCCGCTGCGGGCAGCGACGTCAGATACTTGACCTCGGTATTGCCAAGCACCTGAACCCGGTCAAAGGTAAACAGCTCGATGAAGCCTGCCAGAGCCAGACCGGGACGGTGCAGGTCCTTTTGCGTAATCTCGCGGCGGAAGCCGCGATCCGAATTGAGCAGCGTGAGCGAAAGTCGCTCGCGCACGTCTTCGAAGAATTTGCTGACCTGAAGTTTCTGCATCGACTCCCTCCCGGGCAAGCTTGTGCAAGGCGCTGACGACGCAGCGCTATGTCCTTACTCCACCGCGCGCTTTTGCTGAATCTTGCCTTTCAGCTTCTTCAGCTGCTGTTCAAGTTTGTCCACGGCCAGCACAACGGACTTCTGAAAGTCGTCCGAGACTTCCGTAGCATTTAGTACATTGCCATTGGCGCTGATATGCACGTGCGCCTTCTTCTCCGCCTTCTGGTAGGACAGCTCGATTTCACAATTGAGGATATCATCCGTGAATTTCTTCAGCCGCTGCACCTCTTGCTCTGCGAATTCTTTCAAGGAGTCGGTGGCTTTGAAGTGAATCGAAGAGATCTTCGTTCTCATCCGGGTACCTTTCTGGGCGGGAAATGCCCTCGCGAAGAGGGGTTAGGTGAACAAATTCAAAACTCAAAATCCAAAATTCACGTCAGACAAAACAACCGACACGCGAGTGTCACTCTTTCTTGGCGTGGGGGTGAGCCTGTTCGTAAGCTTTCTTCAACCGCTCGGCGGACACATGCGTGTATTTCTCCGTCGTCGCCAAGGAACTGTGCCCGAGCAATTCTTGTACCGCACGCAAATCCGCGCCGTGATCCAACAGATGCGTGGCAAAACAATGTCTTAACACGTGCGGAGAGGCCTTCTCGCCATGGAGCGTCTCAAGATGGCGGTGGATAATTTGATACGCCCGATATCGCGAAAGTGGCAACCCGCGGTCGCTGATCCACAACGTGCCGGGATCTTTGCCGACAACACTCCCGACGTAGAGCTGGCGAGCGGCGTAGTATTCCCTCATCCGTTCGACAGCGCTTTTCGAAATCGGGACGACCCGTTCCTTGCTGCCTTTGCCGATCACGCGCACGGTCTCGCGCACCAGATCAATTCGCACCGGGCGCAGACTCAACAGTTCGGAAATGCGCAAACCCGAACCGTACAGCATTTCGAGCAGCGCGCGATCACGGATATCACTGAAGGAACCGCTATTCGGCCGGTCCAATGAGCGATTCAAAGCCTGCTCGGCAACCACCGTGGGCAACTTCTTGCGCACCTTCGCTTGCCGCAAACCGCTGACCGGATTTCGCGACTGAATTCCCTGCCGCGTCAAATAGCGAGCAAAGGCCGACAGCGCGGCCCGCTTCCGATCGATTGTTGCACGCGCCAGTCCCGACGTGGACAACTCGTGAAGATATTGTCTCACTGTCGCCACCTGGAAATCGGTTACACTCAGCGGCTGATCACGCTTAGTCTCAAAGCGGCGAATGAACTGCAAGATGTCGCGGCCGTAAGCTTCAATCGTATGGTCGGAGCGACCACGACGCGCGGAGATATCCAACAGGAATTCCGGCAACAGCTCGCGCAGCGACGCCGACGTCACTTGTGCTGCGGTTCGACTTCGATCTTGTGCTTGCACTTGGGACACTGCTTGATATGACCGCTCTTGAGCGGCTTATCCTCGAGATACTTGTGCCCGCAATTGGGGCAGGGTTCCGGCAGCGGCTTATACCAGGAGATGAAATCACACTCCGGATAGTTGGAGCAACCCCAAAAAGCCTTACCTTTCTTGGAGCGGCGCATGCTGACACGTCCGTCGCAGCCTTCGCGCTGGCAGGGTACGCTGTCAGCCGGATTGAGTGGAAGTGTCGTGGTACAGTCCGGATAACCGGTACAGCCCAGGAACCAGCCGAACCGCGATTTCTTCGGCGCCATCAGCTTGCCGCAATTGGGGCAGCGGGTTTCCGGCACTTCCGGCGCTTTCTCCGCTTCAAGCGGCTCCGTGTGGCGGCATTCGGGATAATTCTCGCAGCCAAGGAATTGACCGGAACGCCCCCATTTGATCACGAGGCTGCCACCGCAGTCAGGACACTTCTTGTCGGTAACCTCAGTCGTCTGCTTCTTTAGTTTCTGCCGGTTCTTTTCAACCTTGCTCAGATTCTTCGAGAATGGCCCGTAGAAATCTTCGACGACCTTCCGCCAGTCGGCGTGCTCGTTTTCGATTTCGTCGAGTTCTTCCTCCATGCGCGCCGTAAAGGTCACGTTGAACACGTCCGGAAACTGAGCCACGAGCAACTTATTCACCGTCTCGCCGAGCGTGGTCGGATAAAAACGGCGCTCTTTGTTCTCGATATATTTTCGCTTTACCAGCGTCGAAATGATCTGAGCATACGTTGAGGGGCGGCCGATGCCAAGTTCGTCCAGCGTCTTCACGAGCGAGGCTGAATTGTATCGCGGCGGCGGTTCCGTGAAATGCTGCGTGGGCGTGATTTTTTCGACCTTGTAGTTCTTCCCAACTTCAAGCTTGGGCAACTCGTGCGAGAGTTCGGCTTCAAGCTCTTCCGTGGCGTTCTTCGGACGCTCCTCGTGCAGCTCGGACAAGACATGAAGGTGCCCGAGGAACACGGTGCGGCGGCCGCTGGCCTGAAATTCGTAAGGCCCGGCGGTGAGCACGGCGGTCGTAACGTCGAATTTGGCGTCCGCCATTTGCGAAGCGACAAATCGCCGCCAGATCATTTCATAGAGCTTGAACTGGTCGGCCGTGAGATATCGCTTCACGGACTGCGGATCACGCTTTACGTCCGTAGGGCGAATTGCTTCGTGCGCGTCCTGCGCGGCTTTCTTACTGGCGTAAATGCGCGGCTTCTCGGGCAAATACTCTTTCCCGAATTTGGCGGAAACGTAGTCTTTGGCGGCAACGGCCGCCTCCGGGGCAATACGCGTCGAATCGGTACGCATGTACGTGATCAAACCGATGCGATCATTCTTGCCCAGTTCGACACCTTCATACAGCGCCTGCGCGATTCCCATCGTGCGGTCGTTGGAGTATCCAAGTCGGCGCGCGGAATCCTGCTGGAGCGTTGACGTGGTATAGGGTGCGGCCGGAGACGAACTCTTCGGACGCGTCTTCAGATCGGTGAGCTTGAAGGTGCGCTTCTGTGCGTCCGCGACTATTCTTTTCGCGTCCTTCTCGTTGCCGACCTCGGCCTTCTTGCCATCAATGCGCACGAGCTTGGCCTGAAACTGCTCGCTTTTGGCAGTGAGCAGATCGGCGGCAATGGTCCAGTATTCTACGGCCTTGAACGCGCGAATCTCGTCTTCACGCTCGCAGATCAGACGCAGGGCCACAGACTGCACGCGTCCCGCGGAGAGTCCGCGTGTGATGATCTTCTGCAGCAGCGGCGAAACCATGTAGCCGACGAGACGATCCAGCACGCGGCGAGCCTGCTGCGCTTCGACTTTGGCCACGTCAATGTCACCGGGACGTTCCATGGCGCGAATCACGGCGTCGCGCGTGATTTCGTTGAAGAGCACGCGATGAATCGTCTGTTTGCCGTTCCGGACGATTTGCGCGATATGAAACGCAATGGCCTCGCCTTCGCGATCCGGGTCAGTCGCGACGAAGATCTCGCGAGCGTTGCGCGCGTTCTTCTTGATCAGGTCAACAACATCCTGTTTGCCATCAATGATCTCATACTCCGGTTCAAATCCGGCATTCACATCCACTCCCAACCGCTTCTGCGGCAGATCCCAGATGTGACCTACCGTGGCTTGCACAAGGTATTTTCCACCGAGGTAGCCGTTGAGCGTGCGCGCTTTCGCCGGCGACTCCACAATCACCAGGTTCTTGCCATTCGGGGACATCACGACCGCATCGTCGCGCCCGGATGGTTGCTTTTGCGCCGTCTTGCGAGCGCCACTCTTTGCGGTCGCGGCGGTCTTGGCAGACTTTGTGGAGCGAGGCGAACCCGCGGCCGGCTTAGACTTGCGGGCGGGCTTTTTTGTAGATTTTGAAGGCGTCTTGGAAGTGGACTTTGGCATTAGTTATAAGAAATGCAAAAGCTTTAAGCAGGGGCTCAAAGCTTTAAACGTGCGAAATCTGTGACAGGTTCAGCAAGATTGCTAAGCCGTTGAATTGAAATCGAATAGCTGTGAACGTGTGCCCGCCGGAACCACGGCGGAAATCAATGAATGTGCTCCGGCCACGGACGCGCAGGGCTGATGGAATAACCCGGTTCCCCCTGATAGATGTCCTTTTCCAGCAGATGCGTAGCAACCAACATTTTCATTTCATCGCCGCCGATATTGAGGTTGCCCATGATCATGCAGCGTTCAACCAGTTCCTCAATGTCCGTGAGATTCAACAATCCCAGATGAGTCAATTGAATCAGATACCCATGTGCTTCGGGTCCGATGTACTGCCGCTCAACGTCATGCAGGACACGGTAGGAGTTGCGGCGCTCAGGCGGGCTCACTTCAACCCGGCCGCCCTCTCGGTTCAGGCGATCCATAAAGAACGAAAAGGCGGTCGCGACTTCTCTTTGGCTGAAGCCGCGCTGCATCAATTCATCTGAAATACCCTCAATCTCATCCACTTTAATCTTGCGAGATTGAATCTCGCCGATAACGTACATCAAAATCTCTACTATTCTTTGATCCATGCGCTACCTTTCCTGATGACCGCTGAATCTTCGCAGAATGAAGAATTGCGTAGGCTGCTCTGGAGAGGCATGCTCCCGTCCTCCGTCAGGCAAGCGGGAAGAAATTACTCAAAAAAAACCGGAAAGGCAAGTGAATTTTTACTGCCCGCTCGGAACCATGGCGCCGTGGCATTTCTTATATTTCTTGCCACTTCCGCACGGACAGGGGTCATTTCTGCCCACGGTATGTTCGACCCGAACCGGTTGAGGCTTCCCAGCGGGAGCTGACGATTGAGCCGCTGCCGAGGCCGGACCACCTTCACCCGAGCCTCCGCCATGGACGGCTTGTGCATACGCGAGGCCTGAAGATTCTGAATGCGAGTAAGTTAAGGCAGGGGTACGAGTTTGGCGAACAGCCGCAGGCGCAGGAGCGGCCTCTTGCACGGGTTGTGCCCGGAAAATGAAGCGTAATGCCTCTCCGTTGACATCGTCCAGCATGGCCTGAAAGAGCTCAAAGCCCTCTTTTTTGTATTCGATGAGCGGGTCTTTTTGGCCATAGGCCCGTAAACCGACGCCCTCCTTCAAACCATCCATGGCGTACAAATGATCTCGCCATTTGACATCAATGACACGCAAGATCGCATAGCGTTGAAGGCTGTTGAACCGTTCCTCCCTCAACGAGGAGAGGAGTAGCTGACGTGCCTCCTCGATTTTGGTGCTGAGAAACGAACGCAAGTGATCCGACGAAAGGGTCTGAAACTCCTCATCATTTGACAGATCAATGCGGAACGTGCGTGTCATGTCCTTGTTCAGTGCATCATAATCAACGGTCGTGTTTCGAAGATCACCGGACGTGTGGGTTTCAAGCATAAAGTCCACGTAATCTTCAATCATCTCGGCCACCAGCCGCGACGGATCCTCGCCGCGCAACGCGACATTCCGGCGCGTGTACACAACCGTGCGCTGCTGGTTCATCACATCGTCATATTCGAGCAAATGCTTGCGAATCGAGAAGTTGTACGCTTCCACCCGCTGTTGGGCGCGACCGATGGCACGCGTGATGAGCGGGTGCGTAATCACTTCGCCTTCCTTTACGCCAAGTCGATCCATAATGCGCGCGATGCGCTCCGAACCGAAGAGCCGCATCAGATCATCCTCCAGCGACAGGAAGAATTGGCTGACGCCGGGATCGCCCTGACGACCGGCGCGTCCGCGCAGCTGCCGATCAATGCGCCGCGACTCATGCCGCTCCGTACCCAGAATGAAGAGCCCGCCGCTGGCCTTGGATTTGTCGCCCGGCTCGCCTTCCCAGATGACAACACCTGCCCCCAGCTTGATGTCCGTGCCTCGACCAGCCATGTTGGTGGCAATCGTAATCGCCCCCGGCTGACCCGCATTGGAGACGATTTCCGCCTCGCGCTGGTGTTGCTTGGCATTGAGAACATTATGGGGAATGCGCCGGCCGCGCAACATGCGAGCAATGATCTCGGAGGTTTCGACCGATGTCGTGCCGACCAGCACGGGCTGCCGGTTCTCATGCAGCTTCGCGATGGCGTCGATTACGGCACTGAATTTTTCGTGTTTCGTGCGATAGACAAGGTCATTCAGGTCGGCGCGGCGGACCGCTTCATGCGTCGGAATGACCATTACTTCCAGTTTATAGATCGAGAAGAATTCCGCTTCTTCAGTCTCGGCCGTACCCGTCATGCCGGCGAGCTTCCGGAAAAGCCGGAAGAAATTCTGCAGGGTGATCGTCGCGATCGTCTGAGTTTCGCGCTCAATCTTCACGCGCTCCTTCGCTTCGATGGCCTGATGCAAGCCGTCGGAGTAGCGGCGGCCGGGCAGAATTCGCCCCGTAAACTCGTCCACGATCATCACCTTATCGTCCTGCACGACGTATTCGACATCTTTTTCGTAGAGCGCATAGGCGCGAAGAAGCTGCGAGACGTTGTGAACTCGTTCGCTTCGTTCACCGTGAGTATAACTTAGGTACCATCTTTTGGCCTCTTTTGCTTCCGCGGGGATTGACGTGTTTTCATCGATCGCGACGTACGCTTCATTCAAATTCGTCATGAGGAATAGGTCAGGATCTTCGCCGTAGTATTTGGCAAGCGCCTGCCGGCCCCGATCGCTCAGATCAATCGAGTGCGATTTCTCATCGATTGCAAAGAGCATTTCCTCGTCAAGATTGTGCAGTTTCTTATCGCGAAGGAGGTCATTCTCCGCGCGCTGGCGCAAGACCGCGAAAGACGAATTTTCCCGCAGCAGTTTCACGAACCGCTTGTGTTTGGGCAAGCCACGATGTCCTTTGAGCAGCTTGTAGCCCAATTGCCACTCATCGTAGCCGCCCTTCTCAATTTCCGCTTCGACCTCATCGGCGAGTTTGGTCAACTCCTGCGTCTGCATGCGAACGAGCTGATCGACCGGCGCTTTCATCTCGTCGAACTTCTGAGTGGATTGGGCAACCGGACCCGAGATGATGAGCGGCGTGCGCGCTTCATCAATCAGCACGCTGTCCACTTCGTCCACAATCGCGTAGTGGTGGTCGCGCTGGACGACCTCTTCAAGCGAGTGCGCCATGTTATCGCGCAGGTAATCGAAGCCGAACTCGTTGTTCGTTCCGTACGTAATATCGCGGGCGTAATTCTCGCGGCGGACCGGCGGCGGCATCTCCGTTACGATCACGCCGACCGTGAGACCGAGCTGTTCATAGACGGGGCGCATCCACTCCGAGTCGCGCTGAGCCAGATAGTCGTTGACCGTGACCAGCCACGCGCCATCGCCTTCGAGCGCATTCAGATACAGCGGCAGCACAGCCACGAGCGTTTTACCTTCACCGGTTGCCATTTCGGCGATCTTGCCTTGATGCAGCACAATGCCGCCAATAAGCTGCTCGTCATAGGGAATCATGTCCCAAGTTACGGGGCGACCACGCACCTGATACTCATGCCCGATCAAGCGACGGCACGCATTCTTGACCGCCGCAAAGGCTTCGGGCAGGAGATCATTGAGCGATTCCCTCTCTTTCAGGATCGCTACAATACCTTTGGCGAGGTAATGCCGCGACGACTGAATTCTCGTATCGAAAGCCCCCAATCCGCGCGCTTTGTGTTTCTGAGCCCAGTCCGAGAACTCGGTTGCCCGGGCACGCTGTTCGTCAGGCGACAAGCTCGGGAACTCAGCATCGCTGGTTAGAAGCGCCGGTTCCGCTGATTCGGCAGCGCTCTCAGAAACCGATAATTTCTGAATGCGCTCCCAGTCTTCACGAAAGTACTCAACCTCTTTGCCAGACAGAAACCGTCGGTAAGCCTCCGGGTCAATCCGGCGAAGCTGCGAACGCCAGAAAACTCCGATTCGCTCCTTGAATTCGTCTGTCTTGGCACGGAGCTCTTCATCGGAGAGCTTTTGATACTCATCTTCAATCGCATTGATTTCAGCCACGAGCGGCCATAACTTTTTTGCCGCGCGTTCATGCTTGGTCCCGAAGAGTCGGGCTAAGAATTTATCAAACATTTGAGATCAAATACTACTTCAATGCCAATCTTGTCGAGCAGTTCAATGTGCAGCTAACGGGCTCTGCAATGCGAGCCTCGACGGCTTCACGCGGAGCGCTTAAATGCGCCCCCGTGCAGTCTAAGCTGAAAATCATCTGCTCGCTACCCGGTAACACTTGGCTGTCCCAGCCACCATACAATGTCACCCTTGGGCAGCATATACTCAACTGCACAACTCTCTTTCACAACGAAGAAGAGAAGCCGCTGAGTCGCCTCAGGATTTTCGACCAGCCAGCCGAACGCGGTCTCGCAGTCCTGAAAAGACGGCCCGCAGAGGCTTCGTTCGCCGGGGGTGGTTGATTCAGGATGATTGTGTATGTTGAGAGTCCACGCCGATTCCGCCATTTGATCGAACAGTACTTTCAAGTCCTCCGGACTGAACTTCTGCACAACGATTTCTTCGTATCGCACTTTGGAGATCGGGTCATCCTTCCCACTTTTTCCCAGCACAAATTCGCGCGGATTACTCTTGTTATCTTTCGGAAGAAATACCCAGTGAATCTCTTCATGCGGCAGGGCCCCGAGATCTCTGCAGTATTTTTGCAGGGTTTGCCGGATCAGTGCATCATCCGTCTTGGACGGACGGGGTCGAGCAAGCGGATCCCGTTTTGACTGGTCGTCAACCATCTTTATTTCCTAAATACCCGGTAATCTACATCCCAATAAACAGCCTTACGGCGAGAAATTCCGGCAGGCCGGCGTGGCGGATTTTGCGGGCCGCCTCTTGAACGGAGTAAACCTCGCGGAGCCACTCAAAAGTTCCCGAATCCGTATTGTATACGCCGCAGCACGCGCGCGGGTCACGGTCGCGCGGCTGACCGATGGAACCGATATTAATGATCCGTTTCGTCTTCCGCTCATTCTCAAACCTGTCCGGAACGTGGGAATGCCCGATGAAACAGGTCACTCCCGGAGCGAGGATGGCAAAATGCGGCTGCGCTTCCTCTTCGGACGTGATGTAATTCCATGCCGCCGGGTCCTTGGGCGTGGCGTGTACGAAGAACAGACTGTCAGCTTCGTGAGTCAGGGGAAGAGTCTTCAGGTATTCAAGATTCTCTTCCGTCAGTACGCGACCGGTCCATTCAATCGCGGCACGCGCATAGCTGTTGAAGAAATCCGGTGAGGTGTGGCCGGTGCAGGCCGCATCATGGTTGCCCAGAATGCTGATCGGGCAAATGGCGCGAACACGCTCCACACATTCGTTGGGGTTCGCGCCATAACCGACGATATCGCCGAGACAGTAGATGTGATCCACTTGCTCAGCGTCGAGGCGCTTCAACATCACTTCAA
Source organism: uncultured Alphaproteobacteria bacterium (assembly GCA_964370805.1). Lineage (GTDB taxonomy): Bacteria > Electryoneota > RPQS01 > RPQS01 > RPQS01 > CAYJKM01. Next base: position 13,651 of record CAYJKM010000036.1, read on the forward strand.
GCGCCTCGAGATTAGAATGGATGTCCGAGATAATACCGATTTTCAAGGCGAAGAATCTCCCGCAGGCGTATCTTTGGCGGCAGGCATTTTTTTGCGCAGTTCCGTACTCACGGCATCCAGAATGCCGTTCACGAAGCGACCGCTCTGCGCCGTAGAATAACGTTTGGCCAGCTCGATGGCTTCATTGATCGTCACCTTGAACGGAATATCGTCAAAGTAGAGGAACTCCGCAATGGCCATGCGCAGGATGATATGATCCAACACAGCAATGCGGTTGAGGTCCCACTTTTCGACCGCTTGTTTGATCAGCGTATCGATCAGCAAGTCCTTGTCCGCCACGCGCTGCGCGAGCGCCCGGCAGAAGCGCGTGTTCTGCTCCTCTCTGGCTCCATCCAGCAGATCCGCCGCAATGGCGGTGATCGAATCCCCCGACAGTTCGTGAGCGTAGAGCATTCGCAAGGCCCACTCCCGAGCCGCGCGGCGCGTCTTCATCTCGACCGGAAGATCGTCAGAAGTAGTAAAGGATTCCTCGGGGATCGCTGCGTTTGCCATTGATTAGGTCGAAATAGGCCTCTTGGAGGCGACGTGTGACAGGACCCGGTTTGCCTTTGCCGACTTCCACCTTGTCGATCGAACGGATCGGGGTGAGTTCCGCGGCGGTGCCGGTGAAGAAGACTTCGTCGGAGATGTAGAGCATCTCACGCGGTATCTCTTCAACTTTCGTCGGGATGTTGAGTTCCTCGGCCAGCGTGAGGATGGCTTCCCGCGTGATTCCCGGCAGAATTGACGAGCAGAGCGGCGGCGTGTGCAGCGTGCCGTTTCGCACCAGAAAGATGTTTTCGCCGGAGCCTTCCGACACATAGCCGTGCATGTCCAGCGCGATGCCTTCCTCAAAGCCCAGCCGGATCGCATCGATCTTGATGAGCTGCGAGTTCATGTAGTTCGCGCCGGACTTGGCCAGCGCGGGCAGCGTATTCGGAGCCATGCGTCCCCAGGAAGACACGCACACGTCGATGCCGCGCTCGAGCGCTTCGTCGCCAAGATACTTGCCCCAACGGAGCGGCATGACGACGGCGTCAATCGGGCATTGGTCCGGATACACACCCAACGCATAGTAGCCGCGGTAGAGTAGCGGCCGCAGATATGCTTCCTGCATGTCATTGGCCCGCACGACTTCGACACAGGCGCCTTCCAACTGCTCCTGCGAGAACGTGCATTCCATGCGATAGATCTTGGCCGAATCGAGCAGGCGGCGGATGTGCTGCCGCAGACCCAGAATCATGCGACCCTTGGGCGTGTCATAGCAGCGAATGCCCTCGAAGACCGATGACCCATAGTGCAAGGCATGAACGGCAACGTGCACGGTGGCATCCTTCCAGGCCACCATTTGGCCGTTCATCCAGATTTTCAGAGTTTCATCGAATTTTGATTTTGCCACAGCAAGTTTCCTTTATGAAATATGTCCTGAGCGGACAGACAACTCTCAGGCACTAAGGAGCGTGCGCGAAATAATGAAGCGCTGGATTTCCGACGTTCCTTCGTAAATCTCGGTCACCTTGGCGTCGCGCAGCATCCGTTCGACCGGATAGTCCTTGAGATAACCGTTGCCGCCGTGAATCTGAACGGCTTCCTGCGTGACCCGCATGACCATGTCGGACGCGTAGAGCTTGGCCATCGCCGCTTCGTGGGTGAACCGCTGATGCGCATCCTTTTTGCGCGCGGCACTGTAATTCAGAAGGCGCGCCGCCTGCGTCTGCATCTCCATGTCCGCGAGCTTGAATTGAATCGCCTGAAACTCGGCGATCGCGCGACCGAACTGCTGGCGGAATTTGGCATACTTCACAGCTTCTTCGAGTGCGCCCTGCGCCAGACCGACGGCCTGCGACGCGATCCCGATGCGGCCCGAATCCAGTGCGACCATGGCGATCTTGAAGCCTTCGCCTTCCTTTCCCAAGCGGTACTTGTCGGGAACGCGGCAATCTTCGAGAATAACGGCACAGCAGTCGGAGGAGCGGATACCCATCTTTTTTTCGTTGGGTCCGCGGCGAACGCCCTTCGCGTTGGCCGGGACGATGAACGCCGTGATTCCCTTGGCGTTATCCTTGCCTTCTTTGCTCGTGCGCGCAAACAGGATATACATGTCGGCCATTTGTCCGTTGGTGATGAACTGCTTCGTACCGTTCAGAACCCATGCATCGCCATCACGAACCGCAACCGTCGAGAGGGCGGCCGCATCCGAGCCGGAACCGGGTTCGGTTAAGCAGTAGGCACCGAGCATCTGGCCTTGCGCGAGCGGCTTCAGCCATTCCTCCTGCTGCTGGGGACTGCCGAACTTTTCGAGCGGATAGCAGATCAGCGAGTTGTTTACGGAGACAATTACGGAAACCGCAGGGTCAATCCGCGACAACTCTTCGACAATGATTGAATAGGTTACGGTGTCCATGCCCGAGCCGCCCAAGGGCTCGGGAGTGTTCACGCCCATAAAGCCGAGTTCGCCCAACTTCTTGCAGATTTCGCCGGGGAATTCGCTCGACTCATCGCGCGCGGCCACGGAGGGTTTGATTTCTTGCTCGGCGAATTCGCGGATCGCCTGCTTGACTTCCAGTTGCTGTTCAGTTAACAAATGATCCATTCGGATGCTTCCAGGTTATCGAATGACGGGCGAATTGCGGACAATCTTGACTCGCCCATAGAACAAATTACGTTATCCCAATTTCACGGCCGTGCCGGTGGCGGACACCATCATCATACCACCCTGTGCGCCCATGGATTCGTAGTCAAGATCAACTCCGACGACGGCATCAGCACCGAGTGCGCGAGCCTGCTCAGCCATTTCGGATATTGCGATCTCCCGCGCCCGTTTCAATTCACCTTCCCACGCCGCGCTGCGGCCGCCAACGATGTCCCGGATTCCGGCGAACAGATCCTTGAAGATATTCGCACCGAGAATCGCCTCGCCGGTGACAATGCCAAGGTAGGTCGAAATCTTGCGGCCTTCGACAGAAGGTGTGGTCGTCGTGATCATGATAGAATCCTTATTCCCTGACCCTTCTCCATTAAGTTGAGCAAGGGAGGAATTTCAAGCATAGTTGTAGAAGCCGCGTCCGGACTTACGTCCCAGCCATCCGGCCACCACATACTTGCGGAGAAGCGGACAGGGGCGATACTTGGAATCGCCCAGATCGCGATGCAGCACTTCCATGATGGCAAGACAGACGTCCAATCCAATCAGATCGGCGAGCGCGAGCGGGCCCATAGGGTGATTCATTCCCAGTTTCATGACGCCGTCGATCGCTTCCGGAGTCGCCACGCCCTCCATCAGGCAATACACAGCTTCGTTGATCATCGGCATCAAAATCCGGTTGGAGACAAAGCCGGGGAAATCATTTACCGTAATGGGAGTCTTGCCAAGCGCCTTGGCAAACTCAACGACGGTTTTATGCGTCTCATCCGACGTTCCGAGGCCGCGAACGACTTCAACGAGCTGCATCATGGGCACGGGGTTCATGAAATGCATACCGATAACCTTGTCCGCACGCTTGGTGTTGGCGGCGATGCCGGTGATTGAAATCGTCGACGTATTGGACGCCAGAATCGCGTCCGGATTGCAGTACTGATCGAGCTCACGGAAGAGTTTGGCCTTGACATTCAGGTCTTCCACAATCGCTTCAATAACCACGTCGGCGTCTTTGGCGCCGTTCATAGACGCACTGCCGTGAATCCGGCCCAGCGTTGCCTGCTTGTCATCTTCAGAGAGCTTGCCCTTCTCTACCTGACGGGAAAGGTTTTTCTCAATCGTCGAAAGAGCTTTTTTGAGCGGAGCATCGGCGACTTCGATCAGTTCGACTTTCTTGCCGAATTGGGCGCAGGTGTGGGCAATGCCGTTGCCCATCGTGCCGCCGCCTATGACGGCGATAGTATTGATGTTCATGAGAGAATCCTTGGAATCGTTAGACGGCTGCCGGAGGCGGCCGGGAGTGTTAGAGTGTTTCGAAAGCCATGGCGGTGGCTTCGCCGCCGCCGTTACAGATCCCAACCACGCCACGCTTAGCATTCCGCTCTTTCATGGCGTTGAGCAAAGTGACGACAATCCGGCAGCCGGAGGAACCGATCGGATGACCGAGTGCCACGGCACCGCCATTGACGTTTACCTTGGTTGGATCGAGACCAAGGAGCTGCATGTTGACGAGGCCGACCACGGCAAACGCCTCGTTCAGCTCCCAGAGTTCCACGTCTGACACTTTCCAAC
>CAYJKM010000037.1:0-17711 GCA_964370805.1 uncultured Alphaproteobacteria bacterium
ATACTCACCCTTGCGCCCCACCACCAGCGGAGACAGAATCTCGAGTTTCGTCCCGTTGGGTTGATTCAGGAGCGCATCGACGATCTCCTGCGCCGTCTGGCGCTGAATCGGCCGCCCGCAATTCGGACAATGCGGCTTGCCAATTCGCGCAAACAAGAGTCTCAGGTAGTCATAGATCTCGGTTACCGTCGCTACCGTTGAACGCGGGTTCCGGATGCCTGCCTTCTGCTGAATCGAAATGGCGGGTGAGAGCCCTTCGATCGAGTCCACGTCCGGCTTTTCCATGAGCCCAAGGAATTGCCGGGCATACGCCGATAGTGACTCCACGTACCGGCGTTGGCCTTCGGCATAGAGGGTATCGAAAGCCAATGATGACTTCCCCGACCCCGAGATGCCGGTGATGACGATCAGGTTGTTCCGAGGCAGAACTACATCAATATTCTTGAGGTTATGCTCTCGGGCACCCGTGATTTTTATATGCGGAAGTTCCATATATTTTTGAGCTTAGATCAGAATACAAATGTACAGATATTTCCGTAGAGAATCAAGTTGACCGCCCTCTCCGCACGAGCATGCAAGCTATCAGCAACGGGACTCCAGAACCATGCGAACTTGTGACGTTCGCGGTACTCTCTGACGAGAGTCTCTGCACGGCAAATTTGCTCCCGGCAAAAAATGCTTGACAAAGCAAGTTTCTTTGTGTATATTGGTGACGCTCGAAACCAAACCGTACATAAACCGTCGTATTCAAACAGTTTACAACTATATTTGCTATAGTACGATCTGATGATTAATTTAAGCGTTGCTTGTAAAAGACTTAAAACTATTCACGACCCGTGTTGCAAGTTCACGCGGTTCGTACTGACAATTCTGCGCTTTTCCGGCTGCCTCTCTTTCAGACCATAAACCGGGAGATTTGGTAATGGCCAAAGGACGTATCCTCGTCGTCGATGACGAATTCCACATCCGTGACTGGATCAGTGAGTCCCTCAAACGCCGCAACTTCCATGTGGACTGCTGTGAAGACGGTCAATCTGCGCTCGAATTGCTGGCCCGGGATGAAGCCTATGACATCGTGATCACCGACATCCGCATGCCCAAACTGTCCGGCTTGAATCTCCTCAAGACCATTAAAGAGCGCTATCCCAACACGGATGTGTTGATCATGACGGCCTACGGCACTATCGCCGATGCCGTGAACGCCATCAAGGATGGGGCGCAAGACTTCCTCGAAAAGCCTTTCCCGCAGGAAACCCTGCTCATTCGCGTCCAGAAGATCCTCGAAACGCGCAAACTGCGCAACGAGAACTTCACTCTGAAGCGCGAACTCGGTTCCAAGTTTCAATTTGATCATGTCGTCGGCCGCTCGCCTGTCATGCTGCCGGTCTTTGAGCAGCTTCAGATGATTGCCCCCTCCAAAGCCACTGTCCTCGTGACGGGAGAAAGCGGTACCGGCAAGGAACTCGTCGCGCGCGAAATCCATATGAATAGCCCGCGCCGCAACGGCCCGTTTATCAAAGTCAATTGCGCCGCCATGCCTGAAACCTTGATGGAATCGGAACTCTTTGGCCACGAGAAAGGGGCCTTCACCGGAGCGATCAAGACCGTCGAAGGCCGCTTTGCTCTCGCCAACGGCGGCACGCTGCTGCTCGATGAAGTCAGCGAAATGAGCCCCGCCATGCAGGCCAAGCTGCTTCGCGTCCTGCAGGAGCGCGAATTCGAAAAGCTTGGCGGCCGCGAGACCATCAAAATTGACGTTCGCATCGTGGCGACCACTAATCGCGATCTGAAGAAGGAAATCAAGGAGAAGAACTTCCGCGAGGACCTCTTTCATCGTCTGAATGTCTGCCCGATCCATCTGCCGTCACTGCGTGATCGTGAGGACGACATTCCGCTGCTCGCCGCTCACTTCCTGAATCGCTATTCCGGCGAATACAACAAGGAGATTAAGGCCATTCACGAGTCGGCCATGGAACAGCTCATGAACTATGAGTGGCCCGGCAACGTCCGCGAACTTCAGCACAAGATGGAACGCGCCGTGATCATGTGCAACGAGCAAATGATCAGCCCCAAGCACCTCTTCCTCGATGAATTCGAAGTCCCGACAGCCACGACAACGATCACGATGACCGACAATTCCACGGCATCCTTGCGCGACATCGAGAAAGCGGCCATCTTCCGCGCCCTGCAATTCAATGAGAACAACCGCACCAAAACTGCGGAAGCCCTTGGCATCTCGATCCGCACTCTGCGCAACAAACTGCGCGAATACCGCGAAGAGGGAATCGCGGTAAGCTGATCCGGCCTCACGTTAGGCTATGAGATAGGGCTGCCCGAATTGGGCAGCCCTCTTTATTTTCTCAGGTCATGGCGGCTGGCATCCTGCTTGCCCCATCGCGTACCGCCTTGACTTTCCCCTCCATGTGCGGTATATTTCCTGCACGCCCGCCGCGTTTTGGCTGACGAAAAAGTAAGTAATGTCTAACTTTTTAAAAAGGAGTTGGTCATGAATCTCGCGTCTATTTCCAAGTTCCTCTGCCTGTTTCTGGCCGGGGTATTTTCTTTCTTGCCCTCCATCCTCGCTGCTCAAAGCGATCTACCGGAACGGGGGTGCACGGTTGTCGCCACTAAGACGGACAACAACTGCACCAGTAACCAAAATTGCACAACAACGAACGGCTGTTCGTCAGTTCAATTCACTCCCGCCTGCACTGGCCTGTATGATCTGACCGCATCAGTCATCTGTCCGGGGGGAACAGGCTGTGAGCAGTTTCAGTGTTGCGTGCACGTGTACGACGGCCAGGGACAAGCGCTCGGGAACTGTCACAACAGTCCCTGCAACGAAACGTGTACCAGCACATGTACCAATGAGGTTTGCCTCGTTAATGGAAGAACTTACACGCTGTACGTCTGTTTTCAGGACTGCGGAGACGGCACGTGTCAGGGAACCACAACCTGTTATGCATATGGTGAAGTCGTGTTCAATACACCGCAGATGGTCTGCCAGTAACATGCTGCGGGCCTTCGCAATCCTTTTCGTTGCTCTACTGATCGGCGCGTGGCCGCTGTCGGCCGAGATCCGTCGCGTTCCCGCTGATTATCCCACTATCCAGTCTGCTCTCGATAACGTCGTTCTCGGCGATACCGTCGAAGTCGCTCTGGGTGTGTACCCCGAGGCGCTGATCGCCCCAGCGACGATGTTCTGGCTGATCGGCAATGTCGAAACAGACACGGGCTTCTACTCGCGCCCGGTCATTGATCCAACGATTGGCCCCGACTCCTTGACGTCCGGTTGCCTGTTCGCGCCCGCCGGCTCCGATGTTCGGATCGAACGGCTTCACTTCCGCAATCGAAACAACGTCGTGGGACGGGCTCCGTTCGGCGGGGTTTCCACCCATGCCGCCTACATTTCACTCGTCCACTGCCTGTTTGACTCTACATATTGGGGAGTCGGCGTGCATGACGATACCGTCGGAACGGTCGAACTGCAAAGCTGCGTTTTCCGCGATTGTATTACGCCGTTTGCTCAAGCTTTAAGCGGGACAGTCATTGCTGACAGTTGTCAGTTCTTTGGCGAAACCTGGGTATTCATCCGGGCGTCTTCCGGTACGCGTGTCACCAATTGCTCCTTTCACGGCGGTGAGACGCACGGCGTTTTGCTCGAAGTCTATGGCTTCAATATTGAAATCAGTTCCAACGCGTTTCTCGGCCCGACTCACATTACTGGGATGAATGTTATTGATTTGGCCATCTTCAGCGGGCTCTTCGCCGACAATCTGATCGCGGACTTCAGCTACATCAGTCCGGCGATCTACGTGCGCGCTGATTGCCTGCGAAACGCCCAGATCTCGGGTAACGTGTTTCACAATCTGCGACGGGCGACGCCGGGAGGTGGACTTGTTCCCCCTCTGCTTGTGAAATGCTGGGAAGATACGGGACAGGTTTTCTTTGACGTTGCTTCGAATACGTTTACGGCCTGTTCCACGGCTTCCCTTTCCAAAGCCCTGTATTTCGAAGGAAACGCACGAGTGTTCGCCAATCGTTTCTTGTTCAATCCTCCTCCCACTCGTCCGGCTGTGATTGGTTCGCATGCACCCGGCAATGAGGTTCATCGGAATCTCTTCTTCCAGAATGGCATTGCCGTGCAGGCTCAACAATGTACGCTGAATGCCCAATGGAACTGGTGGGGAGACTCCACGGGCCCTTTTCACCCCGATCTCAATCCGAACGGACAAGGTGATGAAGTCGGCGATGATATCATCTTTGATCCGTGGTATCCCGATACGTCATTCCTACGAACGTCACCGCGTTCGCCCTTCATTCCCCGCGAGTTTACACTCAGCGCCTATCCCAATCCGTTCAATTCGGACTGTCGCTTTCAGATTCACACTCCAAATCCCGGCATGTACTCCATCGACCTCTATGATGCTCTGGGACGCAGAGCTGCGCACGTCTGGAACGGAGCCGTCGGTTACGAGCGCGAAGTTCGCTTTGACGCCAGCCGATTTCCATCGGGTATCTACTTCGCTCGGCTTTCCGAGTCCTTTATCAATCGGCCCCTTGCCACCTCCAAACTCGTGCTCATGAAATAGCTCGTGTTCTGGGGACATCAACGCAAGGGCTGCCCATATCGGGCAGCCCTTTGCTATTTCCACCCAAACTTAAACCTTCCCCTCAAGAAAACTTTGCCTCTCCCTGAGGCAGAAATGTGCCTCGCTCCGCCTGTTGCCCGTCCACCACAATTCTTCTAACCACTAATTTACAACTCTTTACGACCGACTCAGTGGCACGACTCCGTCTATTCTTCAAGCGGCACGAGAGTTGTGTTTATGCACAACGTATCAAACGGCTTGGCGGTCACTCACTTAGCACGAAACACGCATGTTTCCACACTTCTTTCACCGCAACAGACGTCATCAACAGGTGGATGCACAACATCCACCGCGCGAAACCGTGCCCATGGAGCGCATTCATCAGGTTCGTGCTCTGGTGCGCGACTTGGAATTGAAAGCGCAGCAAATCCGTCAGACCGTCACCCGGCCGCCTGAAACTGAACAGCGAGTATCCGACGCGTGAAGCACAAAGTGTCTCAGCTTCCTATCTGCATCTGCGGCTCGAAGGAATTTAATGTCACGAATCGCGGCCGCAATGCCCTTGGCCGCACTGAATTCCGTCTTGCCTGCCGCAGGTGTCATTCACATGTCCTGGTGGACAAGACCATTTACGCGCTCTTCAGCTATATCGGCCTGCATCAGCCGAGTCATTCTTTTTTGAAACTTTACGACCTTCAATAAGCCGTGCCTGCCGAAACTGTCAGCGCCACGCACCGGAAATGGGAACGCTACGCGAAATCCCACAGCACGCGGGCTCGTGACCAGCTCCTGCTCGAATATCTTCCCTTAGTCCGCCGGGTTGCAATTCGCTTGATCGCCACCCTCCCGCGCAGTGTCCATCTCGATGACCTGATCTCCGCCGGTGTGGTCGGCCTGCTCTCGTCACTCGACAGTTTCGACCCTCAGCTCGGCAACAAATTCGAAACCTTTGCCGTCAATCGCATTCGCGGCGCCATGGTGGACAGCCTGCGCGAGATGGACTGGGTCCCGCGTTCCGTCCGCCAAAAGGCCCGCCAACTCGAACGCACCATCGAAGAGCTGAGTCAAAAGCTCGGTCATCCCCCGGCCGATTCGGAAATCGCCGAGGCCATGCGCTTGTCCGTTGACGACTATCGCCGCCTGCTTCGCGAAACCAATGCCACCATTCTGGTCTCGCTTGACGACTCGTTTCCAACCGAGCAGGGCGACGCTGCCATGCTCGCCGACCTCACCGCTGACACCGGTTCCTTGACCAGTCAGGAACGGATGGAAGAGCGTGAGTTGCGGGACATCATCGTGCAGCGCTTGAAAGAATTGCCCGCGCAGGAAAAACTTGTCCTCGCGCTGTATTATTACGAAGAACTGACTTTTCGGGAGATCGGGGAAGTGCTTAATCTGACGGAATCACGCGTTTCGCAAATTCACAGCCAGGCCGTTTCTGATCTGCGCTCGTCCGTTCGCACCAGTTTTGAATCATAGCACCATGCGCCGCCTGACGATTCATAGTCTCATCCTGCTGCTTGCCCTGTACGCGCCTCACGCGTTGCCCAGCGTCCTGCGCAGCGTTTCCCTGGATTCGCAAGGCCAAGCCGATCGCATCGTGATTGAACTTGACTGTGCCGGCCAATCGCACGAGCTTGCCGTCAGCAAAGATGAACTGGAGATCCGGATCAGGGACGCTGTGGTCTCGTCCGTATTCACCCCGCCGGCCGTTTCTCCCGATCTGCTCGTGGTCAAGTCCATCGTTATCTTTCAGGAGAGTCCGGATGTTGTCGTGATCCGCGCGCGCCTCAGCCGTGCTGTCGAACCCAGCCAGCACACGCTCTCGGCGGAGCCCTGGCGTCATGTCATAGATCTGACTCCCATCGCCACCGACCGCGGCACGAACACGCCGAAATGGGTTCCCGGCGACCGTCCGATTCGCACCAAGTACGCGGCCGTGCCTCCGCAGGACAACGTCAAAGTGTCCCTGTCGCGTACCTCACTGCTCCTATTGATTACTATTTCTATTGCGGCCGGTGTCGCGGCCACCGTCGCGGTTTTGGCTATCCTGCATTCCTTCAAATCGAAGCTGATGCATGCGACGGTGCACGATGAGCAGCACGTCACCGCATCGAGTGCGCTGGAACACGAGCTGTCCGAGGATCTTGATCGCCTGTCCCGCATCGCGGATGGCGAGCATTCTACCGCCACCGGCGCACTGGCGCCGCCCGAGGATCGCATCCGGCTGGTCCTGAAAATGGTCCGCGAAGGCCGCGAAATCGCCGCCATCTGTGCCGCCCTCGAACTCACTCCCGCTCAAGTCAAAGAAATTCTGGAACGTCATTCCTAAACTGAGGTGTCTGCTTGTCCACTCTTCGAGATCCTTTGCGCGTCGGCGAAGTTCTGGCCGCCACCGTGCGGCGAAAACTGAATACCAATCGTGTCTTAATTTCCTTGAAAGGCCATGCCCTCGTGGCCGAACCCGAGCGTGACGTCACGCCCGGTGATGAAATTCAGGTGCAGGTTCTTTCCATTTTCCCGCGCATCCGCCTGCGCGTCATCGCGGGTTCTACCCCGTCTCTGAACGGCTCCCGCGGCTCTTTCCCCGGCCGCCTTCACACCTGAGCCTTCGCCTTTCTCCGCTTTGCGGAGCGGGTCGGCTGTGATGATGCGGTCCGTGCTTGAAAGCTGAGGTTTGAAGTTTGGGTTTTGTTTCGGCGTGGCATTCAACTTGCACTTGACCTATGAAGTTGAAGAAAAGCTTGCAAAATGCGATTACTGCTGCTGTGCTTCCGGAGGATTGCGGCGCCTTCGTCGCAAGTCCGCCGGGCAGCTGAGCAGAATCTCTTGACTCGGGCGCATACCGCCCAATGGGAGTAAGCCGATTATGATCATATCCCGCGGCGAGTTCATTCGAAAGCTGGGATGCCTCTGCATCCGCCTTCAGCGCCTGAACCGCAGCCTGCACGCCAACGACTTCTGCGCGATTGAAGTCGAGTCGCAAGCGGTGCAGGATATCGTTCTCGAACTGATTAAGAACCAGCGCAAGCTGGCCAAAGAGGACCAATCCTACCTGCGCGCCCGCTTCACGGAACTGCGCCGGGAAGCGCTGCAGAGTCTCGAATTGTCTCGGCATGTTTTAGATGACAGTGCCGAGGCCGCACTCGAGCTCGTGAGATGCGTGCAGGAAACGGCAGGCTTTGACCCGGACGATCCCGGCCCGCTGTTCCACGATGGCGAATCGTGAGGCGGCGTCTGACGGGATGACTCATTTCCTCTTGACGGAATCCGGGACCTGGAGACCGGAATTTTCCTAAAGTTCTCCTCCAAGTTTACCGATAAACATGATGAAGTTGTCGACATCGTATGTTATAATCTGCAAAACAGGAGCAGCGGACAATGCCTAAAGGACGCGGACTGAGATCGCCACGGATGTTCTCCATCGGGCAAGTTAATGCCATCACCGGCATTCCCAAGCCAACCATCAGATATTGGGAAAAAGAGTTCAAGGATTTCCTTGATCCGGCACGTACCACCGGCAACCAGCGCCGCTATGATGAACGGACTATCGCCGACCTTGAAAAGGTGAACTATCTCGTCAAGGTCCAGGGCTACACCATCGACGGTGCGCGTCGGAAGCTGGATCTGTTGAAGAAGATCGAACGCGGCGACGTGCCGAATTCCGACCCGGTAGCGGAACTGGCGCGCGCAATGTCCGATTATCTGTTGAAAAAACTGGCCCGCGAATAGCCGGCGATCACGATCGGCTTCGCCCCGCAAGCTGCTGCGGGGTTCTTGACGTCTGCTGCGCTTCCATGCCGGGTGCGGCAGTTCGAATCCCTCTTCTCTTGCCCGGCGCGAACAGGGTCAAGGATGAGTTTGACGAAGTTGACCCTCGTCGAATCGAACATGTGCTGGCTTCTGGAAAGGCGATCTCTCCCATGCACACGGTGATCTCTATGATTATCGTGTGTATTTTTTGCCCGCGGTTCGCCGACTGCAGTTCGAGGATGTTTCGATGCCCAAACACATCGATCTGACTTTTCACATCTTCTGGGCAAACGTCAATGCTGGTATGAAAGTTGCCGCATCTTCAAGAGCTTGACGGAAACGAATAGCACAGAACGTATCAGGACGCACATTTATGAGCAGAATCCTGTTGGTGGACGACGACGTGCAGGCCAGTGCGGCCATTGCGGCCACCCTGCAAGTGTTAGGGCACGACGTCACTACGGCTGTCTCGGAAAACGAAGGCCAGGATCGCATTGACCGCTGGCATCCGGATATCGCATTGGTGGACATGATGCTGCAAGGATCATCCGGCCTCGACTTGATCGCGTGGATTGCCGCCGGCCGTCGCCGGGTGTACACCTGCTTGGCAACGGGCATGGGCGACTTTCGCTTGCTCAAACGCGCCATTCAGACGGGAGCTTGGTCATTGATGTGCAAACCGCTCGCCCTGCCGGATTTGATGGAAACATTGGCAAAAGGTGAACGCCTGCTGCGCGCAACGATCGGCGTTGACTGCGTGGAAAGCGGAGCGTCTCAGGACACGCTGCATCTCACGTCCGCGGACTGCTCCGATACCGACAAAATCGTGGCGACAACAAGTGCCTTTGCCCGCGAATGCGGAGCTGATCTCGATACCGCCACTCGCCTGACGCCGATTGTCGTCTTTGAACTGCTGCAAAACGCCCGGCGGTACGGTAAAGACTCGTTTGAGGTGATCTGTCGCTCGGCCGGAACGGATCTGGAGCTCAGCATCGCCGATCACGGCCCCGGTTTCGGATGGCAGCGAGAACTGGCTCGGCGACGTTCGAATTGGGAAGGGTCGCGCGCCAGCGGGCTGCAGCTAACCACCGCCGTCGCCGATTTGTGCTATGAAAACGACGGACGTACGGCCTGCATTCGGGTTCCTTTGCGGTCGCAACTCAAAACCACAGCCGCCATTACGGTTGCGGCGCTGTAAATCTGGTTACATCACACTCATGATTCGAGTCGATAATCTGCCTCTGAGGTTCGTGTGAGCGAGAGCGGTCCCTTCATTCTCATTGCGAACGACGACCCCGTGATGCTCGCCAATATGGTCGAGCAGTTGCAGGCGCGCGGCTGCTCTCGAATCGTCACCGCGGCGGACGGTGTCTCCGCCCTGAAACTTGTCCGCGAGGTTCCGCCTCAGGTGGTGGTGGCCAGCGTTTCCCTGTCCGGCCTGGATGGCTTTCAACTGAGCCGCCTGCTCAACTCCTCGGCACATCGAGCCGGTGGGACACAAACGCCGGTCATTCTCACGTCGCTGGCGTATCGTGATTTGGTGGCGCGCGAACTCGCCCGTACGTCGTGTGCTGTGGACTGTGTGCATCCCACTCAGGATCCGGATCGACTCTACCGGCTGATCGAAGACGTCGTGCAGCAGTTGCACTCAAATCGATCGAAGGAGTCAATCACAACGCTCGTCGGGCAGGCCCTGATTGTCACCAGCGATGAGCACAGCTCAGCATTGCTGCGCGAAATCCTGCACGGTTATGGCTGGGGGTCGCACATCTTACAGAATGTCTCCGAAGCGCGCGAGGCCGTCGCTCAACAGGAGTTTGAACTCGCCGTGCTCGACGGTGAAGTCAGTGAAACTGTGCTGACGGGCATGATCGCCTCGCTCCGCGCCGGGCACCCCGAAACCGTGATCTTTGCGCTCTGTCCCGGATTGGATGAAGCTCGCATGCTGCGCCTGATGCAGGTTGGCGCGGATGATTGTCTGGTTAAGCCGCTCGGCGCGGCGGCCGTGAGCATTGCCTGCTTCAATGCGCTGAACCGCCACAGCTTTCTCCGCATTCATCGCCAGTTTCAACAGCGCCTTGAAGAACTGCGCGATATGGGCGAATACCTTGATATGGTGATTCGTTACAGCCAGGAAGCCATCTTCTCGTGCGATGTCACCGGCCACGTTCGTATCTGGAACAAAGGCGCCGAGCGCATGTACGGCTATGCGGCCGAAGAAATCGTCGGCGGAATCGTCGACGACTTCCTCGATCCGCCCGAATTTACGCGAAAGTCTCCCGATGTCGTGCGCATCCTGCAGCAGCGCGGCGGCTCCTTTGTTGAACAGGAGATCATGCGCCGCAAGAAGGACGGTGAAATCTTCCCGGTCAACGCTACGTATTCGGCCATCCTGGATGCCGAAGGCGCCTGCATCGGATTCTCCGTGATCGAACGCGATGTCGGCACACACCGGGCGCTGGAAGCGGAGAAAATTAAGTCCGCGCGCCTGCGTGCGATCACTCAAACCGCCGTCACGGCCAACGACCAGATCAACACCCCGCTGGGTGTGATCCTCGGCTACGCGCAGTTCCTTCAACGCAAAATGATCAACCTCGCCCCCGAGGACGTTGCGGCACTTGAGATCATTCAGCAGCAAGTGCTGAAAATCAAGGGCATTATGAACAAGCTCAAGCTGATGTCAGACCCGATTGTTAAGAACTACTCGATAGAAGGTGTCACCATGCTCGACCTGACGCAGTCCAAGTGACGCGAACAGTCGTGCTCAACCAGGTACAAGGTACTCCATGGAGACGTTGAAAAAAAAGGTACTCGTAGTCGATGATGATGAAGTGATCCGCGACCTGCTGATCAACTTCCTCAACTTCTCCGGCTTCGAGGGAATCGGAGCTCCCAATGGCCAGGCGGCACTGGATGTTGTGCTCGTGGATCCGCCGGACATGATCATCACTGACATCCATATGCCCTACATGAACGGCTTTCAGCTGCTTCGCGCTGTCAAAAAGGTAAATCCCGACCTGCCCGTGGTCTTCATCACCGGATTTGCGCATTTCCGCCGGTTCTTCGCCGACAAGACCGCCCGGGCCGACGGATTCCTCGAAAAGCCGTTCTCGCTGGAGGCCATCGACACGCTCGTCCGCCGCTATCTGTAGCCTGTCGCGATTAGGTTGACGTAAGTCGCTACGGCACGTCAACGCCGACCGGTGGGAGTCGGCTGCAAGGGCTTGATAATCAGCCGCGCGTTCAATATATTGAGCCGTATGAAACAGCGCGAAATCCTGATTATTGACGATGAACAATCCGTTCATGAGTTGCTGTCCCAGTACCTCCGCGAGCTCGGGTATCTCCCGCGTTCCGCTTTTGACGGCCGCCACGGTCTAAAAACTTTGGAAGAGCATCCCCGCATTCATGTCGTCTTGACCGATGTCAGGATTCCCGGGATGGATGGCTTGGCAGTTCTGCGGGAAATCAAGAAGCGGCATCCGGCCGTCCAGGTGATTCTCATGACGGCCTTCAGCAACAAGAATATGGCCATTCAGGCGCTGCGGGCAGGTGCTGATGAATACCTTGAAAAGCCCCTGCATCTCGAGGAGTTGAGCGAGATCCTCGAACGCACCATGCGCCGCACCCGGCTGCGATCTTTGTCAACCCGCTGGCAGGAATTTCTTGAACATCTGCCGCTCGGATTCTTCTGGTGCACGCCCGACGGCGTGGTGGAAGGGGCCTCCGCCACTGCTCAACAGATCCTGTCCTGTGCACTGCCGGAGATTCAGGGCAAACCGCTCTGGGGCATTCCCGGTCTGGAAGGCACGCGCGATCTCTTCTATGCTGACAATGGCCGCCGCGCTGCCCAGTCGCTCGAAGTCCAAACGCAAGGTAATTGGCTGGTCTTGCAGCGAGTGGACACGACTCGCGAAACCTCCAGTCCTTCAGTTTATATTGTCGTCACTGACGTCAGCGAACAAAAAGCCATCCAGCGTGATCTCGCCCGGCTCTCCCGGGAGTTTGAAGCGCGCGTGGAAGAGCGCACCCGCAGTCTGTCGGAGGAATTGGACTTCTCCCAGCGCCTACTCGACACCGCCGGTGTGCTGATTGCCTATTTTGATCATCACGGCAAACTCGTCCGCCTCAACAAGTTTGCCGAAGAGCTGACGTCGTTTGATCGTGCCGAGGCTGAACAGCTCTTCACGAGTTTTCAATCGCTGTCTGCTTCGCCGCTCTCCAGAATTTTTGACCCGCGCTCCCGCGATGACATCTCGGGAATGGCCGCCGAATTGCCGACCCGCGATGGCGGCAAGCGGATTCTGTCCTGGACGACGCGCCGTCTGCCCGGCCGCGCCGGGCGGGGCGGACGCCTGGTCATCGGCATTGACGTCACGGAACAAAAACAGCTCGAAGCCACGCTGCAAAACTATAACGTGTTGCTCGAAAATCTGGTCGAATCAAGATCGTCTGAATTGCGTCAAAAAAATGCGCAGTTGATTCACACCGCGCGGCTGGCGTCGCTGGGCGAAATTGCCGCGGGCATCGCGCATGAAATGAAGCAGCCGCTCAACGTGATCTCGATCACGGCTGACCTGATCAAACTCCTGCAGCGCAACGGCACGCTCACCGAAGAGCTGCTGCAGTCGCATCTCGATAAGATCCGCGCTACCGTCGAACGCATGGCGAATACGATCAACCACCTGCGCGGCTTTACGCACATTGACTCGGCGAACTTCAAGCTGCTGAACGTCCGCGAAGCCGTGGACGGCGCGCTCGCCATTGTCGGTGAGCAGATTCGCCTCGACGACATTGATATCGTCGTCGATATTCCCGACGGCGTTCCGCCCTTCCTCGGCGAGCTCAGCCAGATCGAGCAGGTGCTCGTCAACTTGCTCCAGAATGCTCGCGATGCCGTCGAAGAGCGCACGCACCAACACGAGACCTCGGCCGCGCCGCTCGCGTCGCCGCCGCGCCGCGTGACCATTCGCGGCGGGCACAGCAATGGCGACGTGTACGTCGAAGTCATTGATACCGGAACCGGTATGGACGACGAGGTCCAGCGGCGGCTCTTCGAACCGTTCTTCACCACAAAAGACTCCAGCCGCGGCACCGGCCTGGGCCTCTCTATCAGTATGAACATCGTGCAGTCGCATGGCGGCACGATTCAAATAAAAAGCAAATCCGGAACCGGCAGCACGTTTCGAGTCCTGCTCCCGTCGTGCGCGCCGGAACTTCCGGCATCGACCAGTTCATAAACGATCCTCCACTATTGAGGTGAATCGTGGGTGGTGAACTCTCCGGATTCGTAGGCTGGGACCGCGCAATTTTCGAAGTCATCAATAAGAGCCTCTCCAGCGGCTTCTTTGATGCCATTCTGCCCGCGGCGTCGAACTTCAATGTCTGGGTGCTCCCGCTGGGGATTCTCTGGCTTGTGTTCTTTATTCGCACGACGCGTCGCGGCCGCCTGATTGCCCTCACCTGTTTTCTGGTCGTGGCGGCCACCGACCAGCTCTCCGACAGCGTATTGAAGCCGACCGTGCAGCGGATTCGGCCCTGCAACGTCATTCCGGAAACGCGCTACTATGACGGTGACCGTTGGGTCATCACCGACAAATTCGGCATGACCACGTACAAGTCGTCGTACGGATTCCCGTCCAGTCACGCGGCCAACATCGCCGGACAAGCCACCTATTGGAGCTACTTCTATCCGCAAGCCACGCCGGTCATGGTGCTCGTGGCCGTGATCGTCGGCTACAGCCGCGTCTATCTTGGTCACCATTATCCTGCCGATGTGATTGGCGGCTATCTGGTCGGCGTGATCGTCGCCCTGCTCATCGCGTTTATCCTGCGGCGCTGGGTGCTGCCCGATCAATAATCAACAGCGAAAAGCAAGCAACAAAAAAAGGAGAACTCACGTTCTCCTTTTTCATCTGACAATAACTTCTGTTAGCGGAACATCGCCTTGATTGAACCCCACGTGTGTTGCACGGCGGAAAAGATCAGCGACACCTCGACCACGCTGCTGTACGTGTACGCGCCGCCGCGTTCCATCATCTTGAGCCGGTAATAGAACGTGCGATCCATCTCGACATCCAACGGGCTGGTATCCGTGTAATGATATTCCGAGTACGATCCGGTCGCCTGAATTTGTGCGATTGCGAAATAATTCTCGCCGTCAGTGGAACGCTCGACGATAAATTGCGTGAGATTCTCTTCCACTCCGGTCGTCCATTCGAGCAGCGATTGGTCCACCACCGCGTAGGCGTGAAATGAATACAATTCGACGCCCGCGAAGAGCAGCGATGGGACCAGTAAGATTGTGAGAATCAGTAGCTTATTTCTGTGCATGTGGAAGCCCTTAGGTGGCTTTTAACAATGCAATCTTATATATTCTCAGCCACATTGTCAAGTCTTTTCAGAGGAATAATTTGCAACTCTCATTCCACGGCGCCGCCGGTGAGGTCACCGGATCCCAGCATCTCTTTGAAGTACAAGGACATAAGGTACTGGCCGACTGTGGGCTCTTTCAGGGCCCGAGGCGAGAGGCATACGACAAAAACCGCCACCCTTCTTATGATCCCGGGTCGCTGGAGGCCGTGGTCCTCAGCCACGCCCATCTGGATCACACCGGCAAGCTGCCGCGCCTGGCCAAGCTGGGCTTCCCGGGACCGGTCTATGCGACGCCGCAGACGCAGGAACTCTGCGATCCGCTCCTGAAAGACTCGGCGTACCTGCAGCAGAAAGACTTGGAATTCGCCAACAAGCTCCGGCAGCGGAAGCGGCAGGAGCCGTTCCATCTGCTCTACGGACTCGAAGAGACCGAGCAAATTCTGACCCAATTCACGCCGCGCCTGCTGCACCAGCCGTTCGACGTCTGCCCCGGCATGCGCGTGACGTACATCGAGGCCGGGCACGTGCTCGGCTCGGCACAGGTGCTCTTTGAGTTGGAAGAGAAAGGCAAGCGCAAGCGCGTCGGCTTCACCGGAGACCTCGGCCGCAAGCGGCTGCCGATGATCAATGATCCGGAGTATTTCAAAGACCTTGACGTACTGATCACGGAATCCACGTACGGCAATCGCGATCACGATCTGATTTCCGAAATGTTCACGGAATTCCGCGACGTGATTCGCCAGACTTACGAGCGCGGCGGCAAGGTCATCATTCCCGCGTTTGCCTTGGAACGCACGCAGGAGATGCTCTATCACTTTGCGCGGCTGCGCGCGCAGGGTGAGATGCCGCTCGACATGCCGATCTACGTGGACAGCCCGCTCGCCATCAAGTGCACGGAGATCTTTGCCAAGCACCTGAATGTCTATGACACTGACGCCAGCAAGCTGATCGAATCCGGCGTGAACCCGTTCGACTTTCCCGGTCTGCATTACATCGGTTCGGTGGAAGAATCGAAGGCGCTGAATGACGATCGCCGTCCGATGGTCATTATCGCCGCGTCCGGCATGATGGAAGCGGGGCGGATTCTGCATCATCTGCGCAATAACATCGAGAGTTCAAAGAACACGATTCTGATTGTCTCGTTTCAGGCCGAGCACACGCTGGGCCGCCGGATTGCCGAGCGGAAACCGGAAGTCAACATTTTCGGCGAGCCGTTTCAATTGCGCGCGCGAGTGAAGATCCTCAATGCGTTCAGCGGTCATGCCGGCAAAAGCGAATTGCTCTCCTACATCCGCACGGTCAAAGATCACTCGCCGCGTTTGAAAACCGTGTTCCTGGTCCACGGCGAACCCGATCAGGCTCTCCCGCTCAAGGCTGAACTCGATAGCTGGAAAGCGTTTGAGACGATTTATCCGGAACGGGGGAAAGCGTTGGTGATCTAAGTGCCCACCCTTACTCTTCTTGACAAACTCCCTGTTCTTGCGTATTTTACCGCATTCGTAGCGCCCGGCTTGCCGGGCCTCTGGGTAGGGTCGGTCTGTGACCGACTCGGCGCGTTTTCGCGCCGCTCTCTTTAACTCTCCCCACTCCCTGAGCGCGGACGCCGAGAATCGCTCGTATTGTCATCCTTGAAGTCTCGACGAAGTCGGACTGAAGGATCTCATGTTTTTCTGACTTGGATTTTGGATTTGATTACTTTCTTACTTTCCATGAACACTCTTTACTACGGCGATAACCTCGACATCCTGCGGCGCTACGTCAAAGACGAAACCGTTGACCTCATCTACCTCGACCCGCCCTTCAAGTCGAATCAGGATTACAACGTGCTCTTCGCGGAGCAGGACGGCTCCCGCGCCG
The DNA here is from genome assembly GCA_964370805.1 of uncultured Alphaproteobacteria bacterium. Lineage (GTDB taxonomy): Bacteria > Electryoneota > RPQS01 > RPQS01 > RPQS01 > CAYJKM01. The sequence goes on from CAYJKM010000037.1 coordinate 16,578, forward strand.
CCGCGCAGATCATGGCCTTTGAGGATACGTGGCGTTGGGACGAGTCCGCATCGCGCGCCTTTCATGAGGTCGTCGAGCAGGGCGGCAAGGTGTCCGACGTGATGCGCGCCTTTCACACCTTCCTCGGCGGCAACGACATGATGGCCTACCTCGCCATGATGGCACCCCGTCTCGTCGAACTCCGCCGCGTCCTCAAACCCACCGGCTCCATCTATCTCCATTGCGACCCCACCGCGAGCCATTACCTCAAGTTGCTTCTCGATGCAATATTTGGCAGCCGCAACTTTGTAAATGAAATCATATGGAAAAAGATTAGATCCCCGAAGGGTCAAACACTTGGATTTGGCTATGTACACGATGTAATCTTGGCATACGCAAAGGGCGACAAGCCACTATTCATTCGTCAGCATCGTCCACTATCTGAAGAGAGGCTTAGTCAGCATTACAGCAACATTGAACCTGAAACCGGACGTCGCTATATGCTCGACAACTTCTCTCAGGCCGGAACCGGACCTGCGCGACGGTTTGGTGACAAAGTGATTGAGCCACCTTCAGGGAAACATTGGATTTGGTCGCAAGATCGAATCGATGAGGCGTGGAAAGAAAACAAAATTGTAATCACTTCAGGCGGCAAGCCGCGTGTCAAACGATTTCTCGATGAGTCAGAAGGCGCGCCTGTCGACGATATATGGGTTGACATTCCTCCTGTCAATTCCCAAGCCGCCGAGCGCCTCGGTTATCCCACCCAAAAGCCCGAAGCCCTGTTAGAACGCATTATCAAGGCAAGTTCAAACGAGGGCGACGTGGTGCTCGATCCGTTCTGCGGCTGCGGCACTGCCGTTGCCGTCGCGCAACGGCTCAACCGCCAATGGATCGGGATTGACATCACGCACCTCGCCATTACGCTGATCAAGCAGCGCTTGTTTGATTCCTTCGGTGTTTTCCCCTCCGTTCACGGGGGGGCAAGGGGGGGTCTGGAAAAAGGAGTGTATCGCGTCATCGGCGAACCTGTTGACCTCTCCGGCGCGAAACAGCTTGCCGAAGAAGACAAATACCAATTCCAGTGGTGGGCGTTAGGTCTGGTCAAAGCCCGTCCGGTCGAGCAGAAGAAAGGCGCGGATCAAGGGATTGACG
>CAYJKM010000038.1:0-10932 GCA_964370805.1 uncultured Alphaproteobacteria bacterium
AATCCCATCCGGTCCGCTTCGATCCACAGCACTCGCTCCAGATTGTTGCTTGGCACGACGTCATAATAACTGGTGCGGTCTTCGCTCGTCGTCGCGTTATTGCTGCCGCCGATGCTCTCCATCCAGGGTGTAAAATCCTCCGGATGATGCTCCGATCCCTCGAACATCATGTGCTCGAACAGATGCGCGAAGCCCGTGCGGCCGCGCTTCTCATTTTTCGAGCCGACGTGATAATAGATGTTCGCGGTCACGACCGGAATCGTATGATCCTCATGCAGAATCACGTCCAGCCCATTGGCCAGCTCATATTTCTCGAATTTGATTTCCGGCAGCGTCTGCGCCAAAAGTCCCGTGGCCAAAGCCAGGACCGAGACCACCATCAGAGTTGTCAGTGCTCGCGTCATCAGCGATTTCCTAAGAGTTAATGTTGTAAAGACTTGCATCTGTTCTTCAGACGAGAGGAGTCTGCCTAAGGTTTCATTCTCCGCCTCGTCAAAACTAATTTAATTCTTTTCATCAATTTATCAAGCCGCTGCTATGAGCCTAACAGAGTCGTCCTTTCACACCCGATTGTGGTCGCAGTGAACTTGGTCATTCGAGAGTCACATGTGAAGACATCTCGGCGGGGATGTCAAACTCGCTTTTTCTCCGATTCTTGCTTATTTTGTGTCTGGCAGCCGTGCTGATTTGGGCTGGCTGCGCATTCCATGCTCACCTCCTGTTCACGTGTGTTACAGTCACCATTGGACTCGCCTTGTATTCGCTTTACATAGCCTTTCGGATCAACTCTTGCCTCTTTCTCATTCTTGACAATTCCGTCCATTAGCCTGCCAAATCCTCCCTTAAACCTCCCATTACACCTCGCTGTCCAAATACCAAGACTCACCGTCAATCGTTGGCGACCCGGCTTCATCAACTCTAACTCGTCATGCAACTCTCGCGAAGAACCCTCTTCTCAATTTCCGGCGTGCTCTTCTTGACCTCACTTGTCTTCGCCCAGTGGACACCCGAATGGTCGTCCGGCGCTATCAATGAAAGCGTGATCTCCGGCTGGCTCAGCTTTCAAGCATCCGGCAATGAATGGACGAGCCGATTCTACACGCTTGATTCGACCAACTTTCGAATCATGAGTTCGGCCTATTCCCAAACGCCGACGTACACGTACACGTTTAGCGCCGCCGAACAGGCCGCAGGATTCAACATTTACTCGCTGGGGCTGGACATGACGGGGGACGGCATCGTCGAGTTTTATGTCATGTCGCTCTACGGCACGAGCGCACCCTATCGCCAGGCATTCAAGGTCTTTGATATCACAAATAACTCGACCGTTTTCGAGCGCAATGACGGCATGCACTCGTACGGCTACCCCACCGTTTGGGATGCTGACAGTGACGGCATGTTGGAATGCACGTTTGTCCGCGAGGATTTCCCTTCCTCCGGCAGCTACGTCTATGACGTGTTCAACACGACGGTTCCCTCGTCTGCGCGCGATGGCGGAAGCATACCGCAGCAAGTCGATCTGAAGCAGAACTTTCCGAATCCCTTCAATCCTTCCACGCGGATTGAGTACTCGCTCGCGGCGCCCGCCGATGTGAACATTGACATTCTAAACGTCATGGGACAGCACGTGAAAACACTCGCACACGGGACGCGGACTCCCGGCCTGCATGCGGCCTATTGGGACGGCCTCGACAAGTCCGGCCAGACCGCGACGTCCGGCACGTATTTCTATCGTCTGGTCACGGATGGCCAGCCGCAAGCTACGCACAAAATGATGCTCATCCGATAAACCCTAACACCCATGAGCGAATCAAGACTTACGCGCAACCTCGCGATCAGCGAATCAGGTTTCCTCTTCCTCCCCACCACCGGCGAGACGTTTACCGCCAACGAGACGGGCCGTGCGATCATGCAGGCCATGCAAGCGGGTAAGTCAGAAGCGGAAATCGTCCAAATGTTTGCGGATGAATTCGACACCGATCCGGCAACCGCCGAACGCGACTTGCACGACTTCCTCGCTCAACTCAAGCAGTACAAGCTGCTAAACGGTAACGCATGAACATCGCCGTTACCGGACTGAATGCAACGGATAATCCCGGCCCGGGTGTGCCCGTGATCCGCAGCTTGAAAGAAATCCCCGGCTTTGACGGCCGGATCATCGGCCTGCTCTACGACACGCTGGAGCCGGGAGTGTATATGGAGGAGGTCGCCGACCGCAGCTATCTCATCCCCTATCCCTCCAGCGGCACAGACGCTCTGTTTGAGCGCATTTCTTATGTCCATTCGTGCGAGCGCCTCGACCTCATCCTCCCCACTCTTGACACCGAGTTGTACGCCTTCCAGAAGCTCGCCGGGCGGCTGCGTGAGTTGGGAATCCGCACGTTTCTCCCTTCTTCAGCTCAGCTTACGATGCGCGGCAAAGATAAACTCTCGGCCTTCTGCCGCGAGCATGGGATTAACACCCCCGAAACCCACATCATCCACTCGTCTCATGAGCTTCGTACTCTGCCGGCGCCGCTCAAATATCCGCTCGTCATCAAAGGCATCTTTTACGATGCCTACATTGCGCACAGCTTCGAGGAAGCCGTCGGCAGCTTCAATCGCATTCGCATGAAATGGGGCCTGCCCATCATCGTGCAGGAATGCTTGATCGGTGACGAGTTCAACGTCGCCGCGCTTGGCGACGGCCACGGCGCAACGACGGGCGCCGTCGCCATGCGCAAGATGTACATCACCGACAAAGGCAAGGGCTGGGCCGGCGTAACGATTTACGATCCCGTGCTGCTGGACTTGACGCATCAAGTCATCAAAAAGATGAAGTGGACCGGCGGCATGGAACTCGAATTCATCCGGGACCGGCAAACCGATGAGTACTACCTGCTCGAGATTAATCCTCGCTTCCCGGCGTGGGTTTATCTGGCCACCGCAGCGGGACAGAATCTACCCGCGGCGCTTGTGTCTCTGGCCATGGACAAGAAGGTCGCGCCTTACGAGGAATATGAGATCGGCAAAATGTTCGTTCGCTGTTCATGGGATTTGATTTCAGATATTCGGCAAGTCGAGCAATTAACGACCGCGGGTGAAGTATGAGCACATTAGAAAAAAAGCGTTATGAGCGCCCGGTCATCATCCGTCAGTATTCCGGCTTGATGAACAAGCTCGGCACTCGTTCCTATACGGCTCCGATTGGTGACATTGACGGCGTGCCGATCCGCGACCTCTCGGAAACGTATGGCTCGCCGCTCTTCGTCCTCTCGGAGCGCGTTATCCGGCAGAACCAGCGCCGTGCTTATCGAATCTTCAAAACTCGTTACCCCAAGGTGCAGTTCGCGTGGTCGTACAAAACGAACTACCTCTCCGCCGTCTGCTCGCTCTTTCATCAGGAGGGCTCTTGGGCGGAAGTGGTTTCCGAGTTTGAATATGACCGCGCGCGCAAGCTCGGCGTGGATGGCCGCCACATCCTCTTTAATGGCCCGGACAAGAGCGTTGCTGCGCTCACCCGCGCCGTTCAGGACGGCGCGCGCATCCACGTGGACAACTTCGATGAGCTCTATGCCTTGATCGAGTTGACTGAAAAGCTCAACCAAACCGCGTTCGTGGCCGTTCGCGTCAACATGGACGTCGGCATCTATCCGCTTTGGGACCGCTTCGGATTCAACTATGACAACGGTGAAGCGTGGCAGGCCATCACGCGTGTTATGCAGGCGCCTAAACTCAAACTGGTCGGCTTGCACACGCACATCGGCACGTATATCATGTCCGCGGAGCCGTATCGCATCGCCGCAGGCAAGCTGTCGCTGCTCGCCAAGCGGCTCCGTGAAGAACATCAGCACCTCCTTGAGTACATTGATCTCGGCGGCGGATTTGCCTCTCACAATACGCTCATCGGTCAGTACCTCCCCGCCGACGGCGTCGTGCCTTCGCTGGAACAGTACGCCGACGCGATCAGCTCCGGTCTGCTCGAACACTCTCCTTCCCCGGCCGAACTCCCCACGTTGTTTCTCGAAACGGGACGCGCACTGATTGACGATGCCGGCTTTCTCGTCACGACTGTCGTCGCCGGCAAGCGGCTCGCCGATGGCCGCCGCGCCACCGTGATTGACGCCGGTGTCAACGTGCTCTTCACCAGTTTCTGGTATAAGCACAAAATCTCGCTCGTGCAGGATCACGGCTTGTTCACCGAAGATTCCGTGATCTACGGCCCGCTCTGCATGAACATAGATATGATCCGCGAGCAGGTCACGCTGCCGCCGCTCAAGCGCGGTGACCAGCTGCTCATCCACGACGTCGGCGCTTACAACATGACCCAGTGGATGCAGTTCATTACGCTGCGCCCAAACATCGTTTTAATCATGGAGAACGGCAGCATTGAGCTGATTCGCGAAGCGGAAACGCTGGAGTACATCATGGATCGCGAGCGCCTGCCTGATGCGCTGCGCAATGGCAAATTGCCGAAATAGCTTCGAAACGCCGCGTGAGAAACTTCTTCGATTCCATTCTCTACAGCTACGCGCAAATCCTCTTTTCCAACCGTCGTTGGCTGGGAGCGGTACTGCTCGCGGCTACGTTTATGCAGCCCAAGCTTGGCGCGATGGGTCTGGCCGGCGTTGTCCTCTCGAATCTCTTCGCTCACTTGTTGAAGTTTGACGAAGCGAGGATTCGCTCGGGCTTCTACGGATTCAACGGCATTCTATTCGGCGCAGCCCTCGCATATTACTATGAACTCACGCCGTTTCTGCTCGCGGTTTTTCCCGTTTTCATCTTCATGACCTTTCTCATCGTGGCGGTGCTGGAAAACGCCTTTGCCGCGATGTTCAACCTGCCCGGTTTGAGTTTGCCGTTCGTCCTTGCGCTGTTTATCTCGATTGTCTTTTTGCGCAACTACGACGGCGCCATGGTTCCCGCCGTGCTCTATGCGCGCTCGTTTCCGGCGCTGCACTCGCTGCCGGACGCGGTCAGCGCCTACTTCCATTCGCTCTCGCTGATCTTCTTCCAGCCCGGAATCGCGGCCGGAATCGTCATCGGTTTGGGAATCCTGATCTTTTCCCGCGTGCTCTTCGTGCTCTCGCTGCTCGGCTTTGCGGCCAGCTATTTCTTCCTGCACTGGTTGCTGCCGCACCACGCCGATCAATGGATGGTCGTGGCCGGATTCAATTCGATCCTCGCCGCCATCGCCCTGGGCGGGAGCCTGATCATTCCGTCGCGTAAGTCAGCGCTGCTGGCCCTGATCGCGGTCCTGATGGTGGTCATCTTCACAGGCTTCTTCGCGCAAATCATGACTCCCGCGCACTTGCCCATGCTCGTGCTGCCCTTCAATGTGGTCGTCTTGACGACTCTTTACAGTCTCAAGTTTCGCCAGAAAACCAGCGGGTTAGTGCTCCTCTACTTTCAGCCCGGCTCTCCGGAAGAGAACTTTTACTATCATCGGAGTCAGCAGGCGCGCTTTGAGAAGTTCAAGTTTTTCATGGCCGATCTGCCCATCTCCGGCGAGTGGCTGATCTCGCAGGGACACAACGGAGACATCACACACAAGTCGGATTGGAAACACGCATGGGATTTCGTCGTCGCCGATGAACACGACCGGACTTATCAGAACGGCGGCACCGCGCTCGAAGATTTCCACTGTTATCGCCTTCCGGTCACGGCTCCCCTGGACGGCGAAGTCGCGCTGGTTGTGGATTCCATTCCCAACAACACGATCGGCGAGGTCAATCTTGCGCAAAACTGGGGCAACACAATCATTCTCAATCACGGCCAGGGGCTGTACTCCGCGCTCTCGCATCTCGAACCCGGTACGGCGCGCGTGGCCAAAGGTGATCAGGTCAAGCGCGGTCAGGTGCTTGCTCTCTGCGGCAACAGCGGCCGCTCGCCCGAACCGCACCTTCATTTCCAGTTTCAGGCTACCGACCGTCTCGGCGACAAAACGATCTCCTATCCCTTCGGCTATTATCTTGAGAGCAACGGTTCAGGACCGTTCTTGAGAATTTCGGCATTCCCCGTCGAGCAGATGCGCGTGCAGAATATCGTAGAACATCGTTCTGTCAGAGCGGCCTTTCGCTTTCCGTTCGGCAGCACCTATGAGTGGGAATGCACGCTGCCGGATGGCCAGACCACGCGTGAAACGTGGACCGTGGAAGTTGACATCTACAATGCTCTCTATTTGAAGTCTTCTGCCGGGGCCACGCTTGGATTTACCGCCGGCGAGAAAGTCTTCTATGCATCGCATTTTCAGGGCAATCGCCGCTGCGCGCTCTATTACTTCTATCTCTGTGCGGCTCAAGTACCGATGACTTTCTTGACCGGCCTGCGATGGCAGGATACGCTTCCGCTCTCGAAAGTCTTCCGCACTCCGGCGAGATACGTGTCAGAGTTGTTGCTCCTGCTCGGCCCTCGCTACGAGGCGTGCCTCACGTTCAGTTGGGACGAGACCATTCAGAACGGCTGGTCCATCGTCTTGAAGAGCGCGTTGGAGATCTCAAGCATTGGTCATGCACACCGAACGGAACGTCGCGGTGCAGGTGAACTTGTGATTTCTTCTGAAGGCGACATTTCGTCTTTCCAATACAGTGAGAGAGGTCGATCCATCATGATCGCCAAACAAATGACCGAGACTACAAAGGAACTTGCGCTCGTATGACGTACCGCATGAGATTGGCTGTCACAGCGGCCTTGTGCCTTGTCGTGAGTGCAGGCGTTTTTCTGTTTGCTCAAGATCCGAAATCCGATTCCCGCATGACGCGGTTCCATGCATCACTCGCGTTTGAGTCGGAAGGCAATATTGCCTCGGCCCTGAAAGAGATGGACACCGTCTACCCGGAATCGAGGGACGACTACCTGGTCAATCTGCGGCTGGGCTGGCTGGAGTACTTGAACGCTGATTACACTAAGTCCGCGCGCTATTACCGCCATGCTTGTGAACTCGCGCAGAGCCGCAGCGTCGAAGCTCTGTTAGGCTTGCGGCTGCCGCTCGCCGCGTTAAATGACTGGGACGCTGTCATTACCGTCTACTCCGACATTTTGGCACTTGATCCAGCCAACTACGAAGCCAATCTTCGGCTCGGGCAGATTTATCTTAACCGCGGCGAGTACGCGCTGGCCGATCCGTATTTTGAGCGTTGCGTCCTGCTCTATCCCTCCGATTACGAAACGAATCTCTCCCGCGCGTGGAACGACTACTATATGAACAATACGGTGCGCAGTCGTACCGGATTCGAGACGATTCTCATGATCAGTCCCGGCGACACGAGCGCCGCGCGTGGCCTGAATTTGCTCAAGTAGCCGGTGATCTCCCGCGCATTTCTTGTCCTGATTCCGCTCATGTTCGGCTCCTTCATTGCTTCTGCAGAAGGAGCTGATTTCACGTTTTCCCCCAGCCTCTATTTCACCCGTGGTGATTATTCCGACAGCCGCATGTCGGACAATTTCGCCGGCTACGGCACGCTTGGCCTTGACCACCGTTGTTTTCTGTCCCTCGCTTATGACAACATCCTGATTGAACATGATGATTTTGCTTTTCGTCAGCAAATGGGTGTCGCCGGACTCTTCCTCACGTCCGGCAAGTGGGGCGGAAAGCTCCATTATGGCCGCATTCTCGGCAGATTCCGGCTGCACGATGCTGACGACCGTGTTCGCGACGAAACAGATCTTTATTCCGCCGAATTGCTCTTCCTGCGTCCGTCCTGCGTGTTCGGACTTGGCTACACACAACAGGATCTCACCTACATGATCCGCGAGGACGAACCGCCGCCGTCCGGCAACTCAGGCATTGAACAGCGTTCAGAGCAGTTCACCGGCCGCGCCGAAATCGTTCTTGATCCGCGTCTGCGCTTGATCTATCAACCGACGTACACCTGGGTTCGCGACGGCCGCCGCTTGCACTCAATGGCTGTAAAGATCAATTACCTGCCGCTGCAGCGCTTGCTTCTGCGCGGCGGGATTGCCTACGGCGAACGTGCTTATTTCTACGACAACGATCTCTTCACAGTGTACAATCAGCACGAGACGCAGCGCTCGCTCTGGTTCCTGCGCGCCGATCTGACCGTCTGGCGTGCATGGGAGCTTGTTTCTGAGTATATTGATACCGGGTTCAGCGATTATTCCATTCGATACTTTGTGGTCGGAGTGCGAACGACCTTTGATTGGTGAGGAAGTTCCATGCATATCCTGCTCTTCTTTCTGCTGTTGAGTTTCCCATTTTGTTCGGTTCAGGCCGAGTCCGACGCGTTGGACAGCGCGCTGTCCGCCGTCGGCTTAACGCGCGCTGAATTCCGCGTCGATCCGGAAATCCTCTTGACTCGCAATGCCGGCACCGCTCATCGCCTGCCGGTCTTCGATCAGTGGTTTCAGCACCCGCTGCGCATCCCTTTCTGGGAACGCCACATTCGCACCACGTTGCTTCAGTCCGAAGGCCAACTCCATCCGCTCTTCAATACCTGCGCGGCAGCGTTGAGTATCGGCACTCGCCGCGACTTGATCCCACCGACTCCGCTGGAGAAATATCGCGCTTACGCTCAGGAAAAAGACGCACTGGTCTCGGCGATTCGCCAGCTTGATCCTGATGCCCAATGCAGCGATCTGTCGCAGGTTCCTGCAACCGTTCAGGAACTTGCCGCCACGTGCCTCTTCGCCATTGACGATGCTTTGGAGTGGCGCGCATTGGCTCTGCGGAATCTCCCGGCGGACTCGATCGCAAGCCTCTATCGTTCGCTTGCTCAACCATTGGAACACTCCGCGCGCGATACCACTCCTCCCGACACGGTTTTCCCCGGCAGTTACCAGCGATTCTATGATCAGCAGGAACTGCTCAGCAAGATTGACTTGCGCCTGCTCAGTTCTGCCGGCGATGACTTGACTGCCGTCGTGGACTCCATTGCATCGAAGTTGCAACGTGCTGATGCCCAGTTCATGGATTTCACCTGGACATGTCACACTCGCTTCGGTGCGATTCGACTCTCGGCCGGAAACAACGAGCGCTATGATGCCTCGGAAAATCTCCTGTTGGTGCTTGACTTAGGCGGTGACGATTTCTATTCCACCGGTGGCGGAACGTACGATGAACAGCATCCCGTCAGCATCATCATTGATTCGCAAGGCAATGATCACTATACCTCTGACGGCCGGCATCCTGCATTCGGAGCCGCGCTTTTGGGTTATGGAATTCTAACAGACTGTCAAGGAAACGACACGTACAATTCAAGCGGTTTTTACTCACAAGGGTGCGGCGTCGCCGGTGTCGGTTTGCTGCGCGATGTGTCCGGCGATGACACTTATCTCGCCATCGGTGCGTCCCAAGGCTTCGGCTTCTTTGGCATCGGTATTCTCTCCGACCAAAGCGGCAACGACACGTATCATGCCTATACCGAGAGCCAGGCCTGCGGCATGACGAACGGCTTTGGTCTTCTGCTCGATCTGCTCGGTAACGATCGCTACACCGCCAATGATTCCGACATCATCTTTCCCAGTCCGCAATCGGCCGAGCACAACGCCAGCATGTGTCAAGGAGCAGGCTACGGCATCCGTCGCGATTACATCGATGCTCATTCGCTCGCCGGCGGTGTTGGCATGCTGCTCGACGCCGAAGGCAACGACGCGTATTCCGGAGGAGTCTTTTCCCAAGCCGTTGGTTATTGGTATGGCATCGGCATCCTCGACGACCGTGCGGGCAACGACGCGTACAACGGCATCTGGTACGCTCAATCCGCCACCGCGCACATGGGTGTCAGCTATCTGAATGACGGCACAGGCGACGACGTTTACACGTCCACCATGTCGGTGAGTGCCGGCGCCGCGCATGACTTTTCCGTCAGTCTCTTTGTGGATGAATCCGGCAACGACAGATACCGTCAGACCGCCAACGCTATGGGCCGCAGCCTCAATTCGAGCGTTGCCCTGCTCGTTGATCAATCCGGCGACGATCTGTATGAGGGCACGGAATCGCTCGGCACCAGTGTGAACTTTTCCGCGACCGGACTTCGCGCTGAAATATGGACGACAGCGATCTTTCTGGATTTGAGCGGTCACGATACGTATCCCGAGAACAGTGGCAAAAACAACTCGGTCTGGCTGCAACCAATGACGGTTCCCCTGCCATTGCTCAAGGGCGTCGGCCTGGACTCCGACTCACTCCATCTTGATTGGGATTAACATGATCGTCACCACCGCTTGGCTCGCCGAGCATCTACACGATCCCGATCTTGTCATTGCCGACATCCGCTCCGTAACGAACCAGCCGGACGCGGGCAGAATGATGTATCGCGAAAGTCACATTCCCGGCGCGGTATTTCTCGACCTCGACCAAGACCTTGCCGATCGTTCGGATCTCTCCAAGGGCCGGCATCCACTCCCTGATCCGCGCGTCTTCGTGCAGAATCTCGCTCGCGTCGGCATCGGCCAAGGCAAACGTGTTGTTGCCTATGACGACAAAGCCGGCTCCAACGCCGCGCGCTTGTGGTGGATGCTTCGCTGGATCGGCGTTCGTGACGGCGCCGTGCTTGACGGCGGTATCATCAAATGGAAGGTCGAGGGCCGCCCCCTCGAATCCGGCGAACCACAGACATTTTCCCGAGTTGAACCCTTTGACGCAAACGCAGACCGCAGCATGATCTTCGACAAGACCCAAGTAGAAGACGCCATCACATCTGGCTTCATGCTTGTGGATGCTCGCTCGGGCGAACGATTTCGCGGCGAACGCGAGCCCATTGATGCACGCGCCGGTCACATTCCCGGCGCGCGCAACGCTCCGTGGGAGCAGAACATCACGTCAGATGCCGTACCGATCATGAAATCTGCCGATGAATTGCGCCGCATCTACCAGCGTCTCGGCATCGCAAATGCGTCCCCAGTCGTGTGCTATTGCGGCTCCGGCGTCACCGCCTGCCACGACATCCTTGCCTTGGAGTTGGCCGGATTGCCGGGAGCCAAGCTCTATCCCGG
>CAYJKM010000038.1:10942-17330 GCA_964370805.1 uncultured Alphaproteobacteria bacterium
GAATGGATAGTGGACAAAGCGGGTGAGAATCAATCTAATTAAAAATTATACAGTTAGAAGTTTGAGCCTTATAACTTTTTGAACACAGATCCCCTGAACTTTTTCCCGGCAAGTCGTTGCATTTAAGGCAATGTTGCGGTAAGTTATTGGAATCGTCTTGTTACCCAATCATCGTACCCCCGTTTCTCCCCTCGAAATCTTTCAGGAGGATTTCATGCTTTGCTTGCGTGGACTGCTGTTTTGTTCCTTCCTGCTGCTGTTTGCTCTCGTCGCATCAGCCTCTGAGCTTCCGCCAGCGCCACTCGGAACGATCGACTATTCGCTCAGCTCGACTCCGCTCGAAATCAGCAAGGGCTCTCCCGAACACACCTCGATCTCCTTGCCGTTTCCGAACATCGTGATCGAAGATCACTTCGAGGATTTCGAGAACTATCAGGTTTTCGGCATTCCCGGCGAACCGTTTGTGATGGAAGATGGAGTCCCCTCGGTCCCACAGGTCTCCCGCTTCTACCGCATTCCCAACACCGGCAGTGCCGAACTCGTATTCCTCAATACGGAGTTTGAACTGATCGGCAATGTCAAGCCCAAGCCGTATCAGATCGAGGAAGGCGGCACGTTCAGCCGCGATCACCGCTCGATGGTGTACACGCGCGATGAGTGGTATCCGCCCGTCGTGGCCGAGATGAGTTCGCCGGTGATCATGCGCGACTTCCGTCTCGTGCGCGTCACCCTCTATCCGGTGCAGGTGAATCCCGTCACCGGGCAGGCGCGACTGTATCATCACCTCAGCGTGGATATCGTCGCCAACGACACGCCCGGCGAGAACGAGCTGCTCAATCCCGGCCCGATCACCAAGTCGTGGCTGCCGATCTATCAAAGTATGATCCCCAACCTCGATGAGAGCGCGCTGGATCAGATCAGCGAAGTTCCGGGGACTTACCTCATTCTGGCCAAGACTCACGCCCAAATCAACCCGTGGGTGGACAGCCTCGCGACATGGAAGAAGCGCAAGGGTTATGACGTTGTGGTGGATGCCCGCGCAAACTGGACCATTTCGCAGATGACCGCTGCTGTGCGCGACCGTTATGCCAATCTGGCCACCCGCCCCGAGTTCGTCTGCATCATGGGCGATCCCGAATGGACTCAGGCCGGACTGCCGACCGACGGTTCCAATTACGATCACACGTTCGCGCTGGGCAATACCGGCGATGATCTCGAAGACATCGGCGTTGGCCGCTTGAGCGCCAACAGCAACAACAAGATGGGCACGATCAACGCCAAGATCATGGGGTACGAGCGGAACCCACACATGGAAACGTCCGGCGGTGATCCCGACACCATGTGGTTCCATCGCGCCTTCTTCTATGCCGGGATCGGTCATCAGATTTCTTCCAATTGGACGGGCGTGCAGTGGGGAGCGCAGCAATATCGTACCTACACAGAGGTGGACTGCACGTATCTGCGCCACCACGACGGCGCGGTGAGCTGGAACATCATCAACGACTATCTTGAATTGGGCGTATCACATTTTCCGCATCGCGCTTCCTACATTGGCGAGATCGATGCGAGTCAAGTTGAAGGAAACTGCCCTGTCACGTGGCGCCTCCCCGTGCACTTCGTGAGCACGTGTGCGGCTAATGACTTTTCCTGGGGTCTGGGCGTCGCCGAAGCGTTCTTGGTCGCCGGGACAGCAACGTCGCCGAAAGGCGCGGTGGCATCGTGGGGTACGGCCACATCCACTACCACCAATCCTCCGAACCTGACCGTCTGTGCCGGCAGCATGCATGCGGTTGCAGACTTGCACATTGAACATTACAGCCATTGCTTGAATGTAGCCAAGTCCTGGCTCGCGCTGGTCTGGGGACCCACGCACACGTACACGAACAGCTACTCACGCTGGAATAACCTGATGGGGGATCCCGGCCTCTCGGTATGGACGGCCGTGCCCAATGTCATGGAAGTGGACCATCCCACAGTGATCAATGTCGGAACTCACTACATCTCAATCAATGTTTCCGACGAGGACAACGGCCTTCCTATCGAGGATGCGCTGGTCTGCCTTTGGAAAGGTGATGAAACGTACGAACGCGGCGTGACCGATCTCAACGGCCACGTCGAACTTCCCCTGCAAATTGAAACCGCCGGAAACCTGTCGCTGACGGTGTCCAAGCGGAATCACAAGCCCTATTTGTACGAAATCGTCTGCGCGCCTGCTGAACTGATGGTCGCCTTGACTCACTACACGATTGACGACGACAACGCTGGCGGCACGCAGGGCAATGCCGACGGCATTGTCAATCCCGCCGAGATCATTGATCTGCCGGTCTATCTGCAGAACTACGGCTCCTCCACAACCGCCACAAACGTCAGCGCGACGCTTGTCAGCCAAAACCCGCGCATCACGGTGCTCAGCGGCGCGTCCATATTTCCGAACATCAATCCGGGAGATACCAGCGCGTCCGCAACGCCATTTCGGATTGGCATTTCTCCGCAGATGCAGGACGGAGAGACGGCGCTGCTCGTGTTCACCATCACGGCGTCTGCGATCCAAACCACCAGCGCCCTTGAATTGAGCTGCACGGCCGGCAAGGTGGAATATAACAGCCATCAGTTTACGGGAACTGTCAATCCGGGTACGACCAACAATTTGCGTGTCACGCTCCACAATGGCAGCGCGACTCGGCTGCTCGATGAAGTCACCGGGACGCTGCAATCGCTGTCACCGTTCGTGCAGGTAGACGACGCCGGTGGAACGTTTGGCGATATTGCCCCCAACGGCAACGCCACCAACACGGCTGATCAATTTACGCTAACGTCAAATTCGCTCACCTTCCGCGGGCATCAGGCGCCGATGCGTCTGATCATCGCGACGGCCGATGACTTTGCCGACACGGTTCAATTCGTGGTCAGCATCGGCACGGCTGCGTCAACCGATCCCACCGGCCCGGATGCCTACGGCTATTTCGCGTATGACAACACCGACGTATCTTACGAAATGCACCCGACCTATGAGTACGTGGATATTTCGGCCGGCCTCGGGACGGATCTGAATATCAACGACATCGGAGTGGAGACGTCGATCACACAGAACTTCAGTGTCGCTCGCCAATTGCCCTTCACCTTCACGTTCTACGGCGAGACGTACGATTCCGTGACGATTTGTTCCAACGGCTGGATCGCCTTTGGCAATCAAGCGTGGAACGACGTCTTCCGCAATTATCCGATGCCGGCCATCCTCGCTCCCGAGGCGATGGTCGCGCCCTACTGGGACGATTTGAAAACCGACGGAGCGCTGGGCGTATGGGAGTATCATGATGCGGCGAATGACCGTTTTATCGTGCAATGGAAGGCGCAGGTATACGAAGGCCCCACGAACCTCAACTTCGAGGTCATTCTTCTCAATGAAGAAACGTATCCGACCTTTGACGGCAATGGCCAGATTCTCTGCCAGTACAACGACGTAACCATGGGCGTCACCGGATGGTACGAAGAGCCCAACGGCTGCACGATCGGAATCCAGAAGCCGCAGAATCTGGTCGGATTGCAGTATGCGTTCATCACCAGCTACATGCCGGGCGCTGCCACCATGGTGGATGGCCGCGCGATCCTCTTTACGACCAGCGCCCGGATGCTGTTTGGTGCCATCCAGGGCACCGTTTTGAATGCTGAGACCAATCAGCCCGTGCCGAACGTGGACATCACGATCGACGGCTACAGCTATCACACGACGACGGATGCCGCCGGCCACTACTTCCTCGACGACGTGCTGATCGGCATCTACACGGTCCGCGCTCACAAGCGGCAGTTCAATGACGGCACCGTGGCGAATGTCGTAGTCGAACTCGATTCCACCGAGACCATCAACTTTTCCATGCTCCATCCCGAGCTGGCGTTGTCGGACGATACCCTCGATATTGCGCTCACACCGCCTGATCCTGTTGAGACCGTCTTCGATATCGTCAATGATGGCAACGGCCCGCTGGATTATAGTGTCTTGATCACGTACGCCGGGGACGGTTCTCCCGATCCGTGGGATTCCCTCGGCAACATAAATCTCACCGAAGCGACCGGTGACTTCATGGTGCAAGGCTGCGAATTCATCGGTGACTACTGGTGGATCAGCGGCGGCAGCGGCCAGAACGGCAATAACTTCTTCTACCGTTTCGATACGGACGGCAATTACATCGACGCCATTCCGCAGCCGTCCACGACCGCGTTTGGCTGGTTCGACATGACGTATGACGGCGAATACCTGTACGGATCAGACGGACCGTTTATCATCGGCGTCGATGAGCAGGCCGTCGCCCGCGATACCATTGACAGTCCGTTGAATCCGTCGCGCGCCATCGCTTATGACGAAGTCAATGACCGGTTCTGGGCCGCTGACTACGGATCGGACATCTTTGCAATCAATCGCCAGGGACAAGTCATCCACCAAGTTCCCAATGAAGGTTCGAATGAGCTGCTCATCACCGGGCTGGCCTGGAACGAATTGGATGCGGATGGATTTAAGCTCTACATCTTTGCGCAGAACGGCGCAGGGACTCAGACTCAGTTGTGGCGGATGCATCCGGGGTCGTTCACCTTGGAGTTCATTACGACTCTGCAAGCGAACCCCGGCGATCATGCCGGCGGCCTTGCCATCACGCCCGGTTGGAACAGCACGCTGCTCGTGCTCGGCGGTATTCTGCAGAACTCCGGCGGCGACCGCCTCGGCATTTACGAAATCACGTTCAATACGACATGGATTGACGTCTTCCCGATGCAGAATCAGGTGGTCGGCGGCGGTGTACAGGAAGTGACAGTGGCCATTGACCCGACGTTTCTCCGGCCGGATGTCTATCGCGTTGATCTGAACATCTCCAGCATGGTCCTTGATACCACGTACGTTTTGCCAGTGGTGCTGACGGTATTGAACGACGTTCCGGAAACCGATGAACCGCTGCTGCCGGAGTCCTTTGCACTGTATCAGAACTATCCCAATCCGTTCAATCCTTCCACCGAGATTCGCTTCGACGTTCCCGAGACCGGATGGATCGAGCTGACCATTTACAACACGCTTGGTCAAGCGGTGCGCACGCTGCTTAGCGACATTCGCACGGCCGGAAGTTATCGCGCGACTTGGGATGGCCGCAATGACAGCGGCGCAAGTCTTGCCACCGGAGTCTACATCTGCACAATGCGAACCGGCTCCTTCGCTCAAGCACGCAAGATGGTTCTTATGCGCTGAGCCATCTCCCTGATCTGAAGTCATTTGCGGACTCCCACACCCGGGAGTCCGCACTCTTTTGTGACTTGGCCTCTCTTTGCGAACGGGATAATTTCTGGTTAGCTTCCACAACGATCTTCTTATCTATTGTAAACATAAAACATAGGGCGGTATATGATGGGTCACCAATTCGCCCGGTATTTCAAGATTGACCTTGCATTTTCTCCGTCGCTTGAGTACAATAGGGTCGAATCAACAAGCGAGGGTAAGGATGGGGACTCCGATCACGCAAATTCTGTATGACTGGATGGTTGAAAGACGCATCGTCAGCCTTGTCGCTCGCAAGATGGGCACAAATCCGGCGACGCTCTCCGCCGAATTGCGGACCAAGAGCACTCATGCCAAGCTGGGGGCAAACGACTTGGTTCCGCTCTGCAATGCAATCCGTGAAGCCGGCCTCGGCCGCCAATTGGATGGACTGCTGCATCCCTTTGTCGAAGAATTGATGGGCGATTTGCCGGATGCGGTGAACGCAGAGGAGTACGTTTCAAGCGTGCTCAGTCTCAGCCGCTGTGTCGGATTGCTTTCGGAATCGGCAACCCGGGTCAATCAAATCGAAGATGAGCAGGAGCTGACCCGACTGCGGACAATGATCCGCACGGAACTCCTCACCCTGACAATGCGTATGGATGCGATTGTGGACACTCAATTGGCCCGACTCAACGAAGGCCGCAAACGGAGTTGGATCAGCGAGGTCATGCTTCGCGCGCGGCCGGAGCGCGGCTAATAAGGTACGCGAAGAGTAACCCTGAATTGAATGGCGTCGAAGCATCGCACTTATGCGAACTGATTACGCTTCGACATTGGGCAAAATATCTGGCCGGTGTTTAGCCGGTATTACCGTCCGGCAGCGTGACCCTGCTTGATCGGTGTCTTGTGAGTTAGTAAAATGGAAATAGCTACCATACTCTATTACGCAGGATTCGTCACGGCAATCTTTGTCTGCCGGGGGCTGGGACCGATTTTCTATATCCCCATGACTCTCGATCTAATCTTTAATATTGTCCTGCAGTCGGGTGGTTTGCAGGGCTGGGACGTTCGCCTCGTCGTGCTCACATCGGGCATCTTGTGGTTTATCTGGGTCATGGCCCTGGCCGGGACACTCAACAAGGGTCTCAT
>CAYJKM010000039.1:0-16752 GCA_964370805.1 uncultured Alphaproteobacteria bacterium
GTCCTGAACCTAGCGAGTCTACCAATTCCACCACTCCAGCAGGGAACGCTAATGTACTGAAAACGGTGGATTTTGTCAAGCCTGAAGGCCATGTGTCTCTTGCATTTCGGCGAAAAAGTCATTAATTTGGAAGTTCATGGCGGACGACCGGGGACAGAAAATTGTGGCCAAAAACCGCAAAGCGTGGCATGATTACGAAATCTTGCAACGGTTTGAGGCTGGCATTGCCCTCCTCGGCACCGAGGTCAAGTCTGCCCGGGCTGGCCATGTCAGCCTGACCGACGCCTACGGGCTGATCGAGAAGGGGGAACTCTACCTCTACAACGTCTCCATTAGCTCCTACAAGGATCGGGGCTACGCCACCCATGAGGATCGTCGCAAACGCAAACTTCTGCTGCACAGCGACGAACTTCGCAAGCTCACCCGGCAAGTGGAAGAAAAAGGCAATACCATCATTCCCTTGCAGCTTTACTTCAAAGGCCCGTACCTGAAGGCCGAAATCGCTGTCGCGCGCGGCAAGCGGGAATACGACAAGCGACAGCAGAAGGAAGAAGCGCGCATGGATCGCGAACTCCGCCGCGAACTCAAAAATCGTTCCCGCACGAAGTAGCTGTGCCGTTTCCCTCTGTCAAAGAGCAACTTGATCTGCTTCTGCGCGGCGTGGAAGAAGTGATCTCGGTCGAAGATCTCGAGCGCAAGCTGGAGCGTTCGGCCAAGACCAACACGCCGCTGATCATCAAAGAAGGTTTTGATCCGACGGCGCCTGATCTGCATATCGGCCACACGGTTCAGATCCGCAAGCTGAAGCAGTTTCAGGAGCTTGGACACCGCGTCATCTTTCTGATTGGCGATTTTACCGGGCGGGTCGGTGATCCTTCCGGGCGTTCCAAGACGCGTCCCGCCATGACGAGCGAGGACATTGAACGCAATGCTCAAACCTACCGCGAGCAGGTCTTCAAGATTCTCGATCCGCAAAAAACCGAGATCCGTTTCAATTCGGAGTGGCTCGGCGTGCTCACTCCCTATGATTTCGTTCGGCTGACGTCTCATTACACCGTGGCGCGCATGCTCGAACGCGATGATTTTGAGAAGCGCTACAAGTCCGGTCAGCCGATTGCGATCCTCGAATTCATGTATCCACTGCTGCAAGGATACGATTCCGTTGCTTTGAGATCTGACGTCGAGCTGGGTGGAACCGATCAGAAGTTTAATCTGCTCCTTGGGCGCACACTGCAGGAGCACTTTGGGATCGAGCCGCAAGTCTGCCTAATGCTGCCGCTGCTGATTGGTACGGACGGCACGGAAAAGATGTCAAAGTCGCTCGGCAACTACATCGGCATTCATGAGCCGCCGCAGCAGATTTACGGCAAGACACTGTCGGTTCCCGATGAGCTGATCATTCCATACATGACGCTCGCCACGGACATTCCGAAGACTGAGATTGAGAGAATATCAGGCGACATGAAAGCGGGTAGCCTGAATCCACGCGACGCCAAACGGCGATTGGCGCGTGAACTCGTTGCCCTGTATCATTCGAAAGCTGCGGCAACTCAGGCGGAAGCGGAATTCGACAAGGTCTTTGCCCGCAAGGAGACGCCGGACGAAGTCACAGACTTCCACATCGGACCTGATTTGGAGATCCCCTTGGCCAAGCTGATTGTGGATGCCGGCGGCGCCAAAACTAATTCGGAAGCCCGCCGCTTGATCGAAGCAGGCGGCGTCAAGCTCGACGGCGAGAAAATCAGTGATACAACGCTGCGCGTCAGGCTTCAGAAGCCTGCACTGCTCAAAGTCGGCAAGCGCTTCTTCGTTCGCCTGGTGCCGGACGTTCAAAAGTGAATTTTCTGATTTCGAAATAGAATCAAGAAAGTCCATGCGCATGAAACTCTCCAGATTTGTCTTGTTGGTTGCCGTGCTGGTCATCAGCGTGCTCACACTTGCCGGTTGCAAGAAGAAAGTCCCGGCGTCTCCCTCCGAGACGCGTAAGGTCTTCGGGACGGAGGTGACCATCACGATACTCGATCCAGGCCACACCCCCGAAGCGCTGAAACCGCATTTCGATCAGGCGTTTGCGTTTCTTGCCGACTGGGAAAAGAAAACGGTCAAACCCGGCCCAGATAATCAGGTTCATAAACTCTCTGAAGGCGCAGGCGAGCAATCCGTTTCGACCGATCCTGACGTCTTTCAGTTGCTCATGAAGGCGATTCGCCTTTACGATAACAGCGGCAAGACATTTGACGTCCGTTACGGTCCGATGCTCGACGCATGGGGCTTCGATCGCAAACCGCGGGTGCCGGACGCGACACAGCTCGACACGCTTAAGGCTTACGTAGCGGACGGCGGCATGTTTGTCGCCGGCAACGGAATTCTGCTCGCCAAATCGGGCATGCGTTTTGACGTGCGTGAAATTGCCCTCGGTCATGCCTTCGATTTGCTGGCGGCGGATTTGGCGAAGAAGGGCTTTCGAACGGCTACGTTTCAGTCGCCGCGAGTCTGGCGTGGGATGGGTGATCCGCCCGATTCGCGCGGTTTCGAAGTGCATTTTGGAAGTCCCGCCAACGCGGATTCCGCGTGGGCGACCGTGTGGGCGCCGGTCGGTGGATTAGGTTACGCGTCCGTGAGTGCAGGACGTTTCGAAGCAGGCGGCAAGAGCTATCACAGCTTGCTGGATCCGCGCACCGGCATGCCCGGCAATCGTTGTTTAGGGGCGATCGTTCAGTCGCCTGATGCGGCGACCGCGCAAGCCCTCGCCTATGGAGTCTTCGTCTGGGGAGGAACCGACAGCCTGGAAGCGCGCGGTAAGGAAGCCGTGGGAGGGAGCGCCCTCATCACCGGATCACTGGATAAGCCGCAAGTCAAAGCGAGCGGTTCACTCTCTGGCCGGATTGAAACCGGAAAGTGAGCATACCGGAGAAGCGGAGCGCGAGAGGATTCTCGTTATCCGCTTTTCTTCTCTCGGGGATATTCTGCTCACGGCACCGGCGCTGAGAGCGCTGCGCCGCCGCTTCCCTGACGCACACATCGATCTTCTGGTCGCCGGCGAATATGCCGATGCAGCTTCCTTGATTCCGGGCCCGGATCGCATTCTCACCTTTGATCGCTCATCGGGCCTTGGCGGCTTGCTGCGGCTGCGTTCGGATCTGTCCCGCCGTTATTCGCTCCTCGTCGACCTTCAGAACAGCACGCGGAGTGTCTTCTTGCGCGCGGCCACCATGCCGACGATGTGGGTGAAAGCCAAGCGCTACCGTCTTCGCCGCTGGCTGCTCGTGCGGTTCAAGTGGAATCTGTATCGAAGCATCATTCCGGTTCCATCGCGCTATCTGAATGCGATGGCCCAGATTGGTGCAGATGATGACGGCCTTGGTCTATGTCTGCAAGTTCCCGATGCCGCTATCGCGGCTGCAGGCGAATTCTTGAGCACAGCAGGTATTCACGGACAGCCGCACGTGGTCTTCTGTCCAGGGGCCCGGCATTTCACCAAACGCTGGCCTGCCGATCGCTGGGCCGAGGTCGGACGGCGTTTGATCGAAGAAGGAAAGAAAGTGATCATTTTCGGCGCGCAGGACGAAAAGGAACTTGTGCAAAACATATCCAATTCCGTGCCCGGTTCACTGCAGCTGACCGGTCAAGCGATCCCAAAGATTGCCGCTGTCATGAAATCCGCGCAAGTCGTAATCAGCAACGATTCCGGTTTGATGCATCTGGCTGCCGGAGTCGGAACACCGGTGATCGCGATCTTTGGTCCTACCGTGGAGGAATTCGGTTTCTTTCCGTTTCGCGCCCGAAGCGAAGTCATTCAACAGAAACTGGCCTGCCGTCCATGCAGTGCGATGGGAAGCCCAACGTGCAAAGAAGGACACTTTCGCTGCATGTTGGATACCGAATCCGCCGATGTGCTTGATGCCGCCCACAGATTAATCGCGACGCCTATCTCGTGACTCCACCTCGTTACTCTTCGACCTATAACCGCGTGGTCCTCCCTGTAATGCGGGGAGGATTTCAACTTTTGTCGCTGGCCTCATCAAAGGTGCGCGAAGGGTTGCAGGGCCGCAAGGGATTGATCGAGCGAGTCTCTGGATTTCGTGCGCAATATCCGCAGGATCGCGTGATTCTCTTTCACTGCGCGTCAGCCGGAGAGCTGCAGGCCTTGAAGCCGTTTGTCAGAGAGTTCGAAAACGACAACGTGAAGCTCGCGGTCAGCTACTTTTCGCCGTCGGCCAAGGCTGCCCTGGAGAAGGAGAGTCTTTTTGCTTTCGGCGATTTCAGCCCGATTGACACCCAACAGGATGTCGAGCGCTACCTGGACACTCTCCGTCCGTCCGTCATCGCCATCACCAAGCATGACGTCTGGCCGAATCTCGTCTGGACAGCGCGCGCCCGCGGCATTCCCATCTTCCTGATGAACGGAAATTTCCACGCCGAGTCTATGAAACAATGGCCGGGGCTGCGCCTGCTTCATCATGCCGTGTACTCAGCCTTCACGGAGATCATGGTTGTTTCCGAGGAAGATGCGAAGTACGCGCGCAAACTGGTTGGCGATCAAGTTCGCGTCAGCGTGATCGGCGACTCTCGCTTTGATCAGGTCATGCGCCGGGTAGAGCAAAACGCTGCATTACCGAATGACATCGAAGCGATCTGCCGGGGCAAGCGCGTCATTGTGCTTGGCAGCACGCATGCCGATGATGAAGAGCTTACGTTTGTCACGCTCGCGAAACTTGCGCGCGAGATTCCTGATCTGCTTGCGCTGATTGTTCCTCACGATCCTTCGCCCGCGGCCAAGCAGCGGATTGAATCTCTGGCCGCACGCAGCAATCTTACGATCTGCGATCTCGATGAAGGCGGCTTCAGCAGCGTGGACTCCGCGTTGCTGATCAATCGCACCGGATTGCTCGCCGATCTATACCGTTTGGGTCGAGTGGCATACGTCGGGGGAGGCTTCGGCAAAGGCGTTCACAGTGTCCTTGAACCGCTTGTGCATCGCTTGCCGGTGCTGGCCGGACCGCACATCGCGGTCTCCTACGAAGCTCGCTCCGGTGTGAAACGCGGCATTGTCATCGTGGTTCGCGGCCGCACGGCGTTGGAGACTCGACTGCGTCGCTGGCTCACGGATGACAACGCATTGCAGAAAGTCGGTCAGCTTGCCGATCAGTTTGTGCACGAGCATTCCGGCGCCACGCCTCGCATCGGCCGCCGCCTTCGGGAAGCGTTGAATGAGCGGTCTTAGCGCAGATCAACTCGGCTTTTGCTATCCCGACGGCACATCTGTTCTATCAAACCTCAGTTTCTCCGTTGCACGAGGAGAGACGATTGCGATTCTCGGTGCCAACGGCAGTGGCAAGAGTACGTTGTTGCGCTTGCTGGCTGGCCTGATGCGGCCGACGACTGGGTCTGTCACCGTCGACGGAGTGCCGGTGTCGCGCGCGCGCGATCGCACCGGTTTGGTGTTTCAGAATCCCGACCATCAGATGATCGCGCCGTCGGTCGTGGAAGAACTCGCCCTCGGCCTCGAGCTGCGCGGCACACCTGTTGATGTTATCCGCGAGCGAGTTGAAGAGACGTTGATTCGTTTTGATTTGACTGACTTGCGCGCATGCTCGCCCGAGATTCTTTCCGGCGGTCAAAAGCAGCGCGTGGCCCTGGCGGCAATCATGGTCATGCGGCCCGACTATCTGCTTTTTGACGAGCCTGATTCCCTGTTGGACGCCCCTGCGCGTGCGGAGTTCATGCGTTCCGTGGATCTGATTCGCCCGGAGTGCGGCATCATCTGGACGTGCCCGCATCCCAGACGTATGCCCGCCGCAAATCGTCAATTTGAGCTTGCAGAGGGCGCGCTCCTTGCCCGGACTTGAGGACAAACCGAGCTTCATGCTGCGCGCCGATAACGTCGGTTTTGTCTGGAAAAGTCTGCATCATTCGCACCGCGCGCTTGAGCATGTGACGGCCGAGTTCCAAGCGGGATCACCGTATTTCATCTGCGGTTCTTCGGGGGCCGGCAAATCCACGCTCGGACTCGCCCTCTGTGGTTTGATTCAACCGTCTGAGGGCCAGGTATTGCTTGATGGCTGCGAGCTCTCGACCCAGCGCGAACGTGTCGGCTGCGTGTTTCAGTTCCCGGAAACGCTCTTTTTTGCGGATACGGTACGTGAAGAACTGGCTGAGGTCTCCGGAAAGGCGAATGCGGGAGCCAATCGGATGCCTTTCGAAACCCTCGGAATCGAACTGAATGACATCCTGGACCGACATCCGCATCTGCTTTCGGAAGGCTATGCCCGGCTGACAGCCATTGCCCTGCAGTTAGCGCGCAACCCCGATCTCTTGATCTTCGACGAACCGACGATTGGCCTCGACTGGAAGCATCAGGAACGAGTCATCACGGCGTTGAACACATGGTCGAGCGCACGGCGAATCACGATTATCATCACGCATGACTTGGATTTGCTCGAAGCGCTCGGTGGCTCGACGCTGCTGATGCACAAAGGCAGAGTGGGCTGGAGCGGCGAGACAAGCTTGCTCCTCCGCAGTCCAGACTTACTCCGGCAATACAGCCTATTAGCATAAAGAAGCCCGGCCATCTGGCCGGGCTTCTTTTCAGTTTATCGTACTCACTCTCCGCCTTGACGTCCACCATAGTGAATACACGAGTAGCAGATAGATTAATACCGTCGCTATTGTCGTAATGCCGCCCAGCCTTTCTGCACCGAACGCATAGTCAACGCCGGCAGTAGCCAGCAGCGCAAAGGTGATTCCCATCAACGCCTCTCCCGCAATCAACCCGGAGCTGTACAACACTCCCGGATCGTCCGCGCTCCCTTGCGAGCGCTTGCGATTTCGGAACCAGTGCAGCAGCCCACCCACCATAATTCCTGCCGAAAGCCCCACTGGAAGATATAGTCCCACGGCAAAAGCCAGCGACGGCACGTTGAACATCTCAACAATGAAAGCCAGAAACATCCCAAAGAAGATCAAATCCCACGGCAATTGACCATGCATCACACCGTCGATAAGCAGCGCCATGAGATTCGCTTGCGGTGCTTGCAGCGGTCGAGGATGGTCTGCCGACGGCACAAAACCGTACGCGCTTCCCAGCAGATAAACAACGCCACCGACGACGGTTGCTCCGGCTGCCACTCCCACAAACTCACCGATTTGTTGCCGCCACGGCGTTGCTCCCACCAGAAATCCCGTTTTGAGGTCCTGTGATGTGTCGCCCGCCGAGCACACCGCCACGCAGACGACTGATCCCACAAACAATGCCGCGGCCATTCCCGACGGCCCGATGTACCCAAGGCTGACAAACAAAAGCGTGGTGCCCAGCAGCGTGGCAATGGTCATTCCCGAGACTGGATTCGAAGATGATCCGACGATTCCCACAATCCGCGACGCGACCGTAACGAAGATGAATCCAAAAACCATGACCAGCGGAATCACCCACGGCGTGTCAGGAGCCAATGTCCAGGTCAACAATCCAATCAGTAGCGAACCGCTCCACACTAACCAATTCGGCAAGTCGTGATCCGTTCGAACCGGTTGTGGCTTGGCCGCGCGCAAGCGCGAGAGTCCGGCCCGAGCGGAACGCAGCAGAGCGGGCATGGTCTTGAGTAGACTTAGGATTCCGCCCATGGTAACCGCACCGGCGCCAATGTAGCGAACATAGTTGATGCGAATCGTCTCCCCATCCATAGCGGAGATCAGATCCACGGTTGACGGGAAAATTGGTGTCGTGTCGCCCGCGCCAAAAAACGCGATCATCGGCACCAACACCAGTGATCCTAACGCGCCACCGGCGAACATCACGGCCGAGTAGCGTACTCCCAGGATGTAGCCGACGCCGAGCAATGCCGGAATCACGTCCACGCCGATAAACGCCTTCGCAGGCGCGCGCAGATTCCACGTCACGTTCTCCAGCCACCATGCGGTTCCTGTCCCCAATTTGTAAAGGGCGCCCGCTCCCACTCCGGCGAAGACCTTCTTTGCCTGCGCGCCACCCCGTTCGCCCGCCAACAAAACCTCCGCACACGCGGTACCTTCAGGATATGGCAGGACGCCATGCTCATCGCGGATCAGCATTCTCCGCAGCGGAATCATCATCAGCACGCCCAGCACGCCGCCCAGCATTGAAATATAGGCGATCTTCCCGATGCTGGGGATGGCAATATCTCCGCGGGTCGCATTCCAAATAAAAAAGGCGGGAATCGTGAAGATGATGCCCGCCGCCAGCGACTCGCCGGAAGACGCAATCGTTTGAACGAGATTGTTTTCGAGGATGGTGCCGCGCCGCATGATCTTCCGCAGCACCGCCATCGAGATCACCGCCGCCGGGATCGACGCGCTCACTGTCATGCCGATGTACAATCCCAGATAAGCGTTCGCCGCCGTGAAGACGATGCTGAGAATAATCCCCAAAATCAGCGCCCGCGCCGTCATCTCGGGAATGCGCTGCTCGTGAGCGATGAACGGATTATGCTGCGACTTGTTAAGTGGCTCGCTTGTCGCCAAGTGAGACTCCTGTGGCTTGCGGTTCGCTCGGCATTGCGTCAAGACGGGATGCGAACGATAACCATCGTTCCTGCGCGGACTGATAAGCGTCTCTGAAGATGCGGTCGCCTGTCAGCCGCTGCCACCACAGGCTTAGATTCAGCCACTTGCGTTGCGCCGGAGTCGCGTGCCTCCGGGCAAATAGGATTCGATTGCGAATCGTGGTCTGGCGAATGTGTGCAATCGATTGGCTGTCCCGGATAGAACTTGGCCCGGCGTGTCTCACCGCGCACTCCGGCAGATAGATGCAATTCCAACCTTGCTTAGCCGCCCTGACCGACAAGTCCGCATCCTCCCAGTAGAACGGTTCGAAGAGTGCATCGAAACCTCCCAACTCCGCGAATTTCCCGCGATGAAAGGCCGCGTGACCGCCGACAGCATACGACGACGCCTGCATGTCTTTAGCGGACTTGAGTTGATCGCGCTCGCTGTGCAGAACGCGCGGATAACCAAGCTTCCACACCAGCCGTTTTGCGCCTTCGCGAAATTCCCCGTGATTATTCACTGATCGAAATGTCACAGCAAACAACTGTGGATTTTCGAACGCTCGGCGAAGCGGCTCGATAGGCTCCGACAGCAGTTCAACGTCATCGTTGAGCAGAATGACGATGTCGGCCGGATTAGCCATGACGGCAGCGTTAGCCGAAGATCCAAATCCCAGATTGCGCTCGTGCACAATCCACTTGACGGCCGGAAATGCTGCCTGCAACATGGCATTCAGGCTGCCCACACCGCTGTCATCTACGACTACGATCGGAGTTTCTGAGGGGAGGAAGGATCCGCAGGACTGCAGGCATCGGCGCAGCGCCTCTGCGTTTCGGTATGCTGGGACGGAGACGCCAATGGAAGGCAGGGAATCGGTCATGTTGCCGACGATGACTGAATCGCAGGCGAATTTCGCATGATCGACTTGGCTTGATGAACCGCGTCACTCACGAACGCGTCCCAGTCCGATTCTTGAACGCCTTCCGGAGGTACGAGCGTTGCGGTTTGAATTCCTACAGGTGCCCATTTCCGGATTTCGTGCCGGGCGCTTGGACCCGGCTTGTAGAAAACGACGGCCGGTGTTCCCACTGCCGCCGCAACGTGGGCAGGTCCCGAGTTGAACCCGACAAATAGAGTCGCACCCTCAATCAGTGCCGCCATCGTGCGGATCGGCACGTCGGTCGCCACGTAGGCACGGGGTAGAGCTTTCAGTAGCTGAGTCGCCGTGTTTGTTTCCGTCGGCCCGGAGCCAATAGCGAACAGCCGGCATTCCGCACCGCTCACGAGCGCCAGCAACTTGGCAAATCGCGTCAGCGGAAAGAAATCCGGCGGTGTCGTCTGGCCGCCGTAATGGGCCACAACGTACGGACTTTTCTTGTCAACCTGCGCTGCGGCCAGCTCCTTAGCTTGCCGCCGATCTGCTTCGGCAAGATGCAGTTCAAGAGCACGATCCAAAGTTGCTGCGCCGAGCAGAGCCGCCAATTTCAGATTCAGATCAACGATATGAACGCTCTCGTCGTAAGGAATCGTCCGGTTGAGAAACGGGGACTTGCCGTTCGTCTCAAAACCCGCCCGTACCTTCGCGCCGGACAGGAAAGACAGCAATCCGTTACGAAAGAACCGTTTGAATAGCACGGCATGCGTTGGCCGAACTGAACGCAGCTTTCGGACCAGCTTGACATACGGTGTGCCATCTCGTCCCTTCGCGCGCTTATTGTAGATGATCAGCTCATCGATCCAGGGCGTGTGCTTCAACAATTCGTAACCGGTGCCATCAACGACGACCGTCAATCGTGCGGCAGGATACCTGCGCTTCAACGCGCGCATGGCGGGCACTGCTACCAGAGTATTGCCGATTGAGCCATTGCGAAACGCGAGCATGGACGTCGGCTCAGAGCTCATGTCACAATTGCAGCGGCATGAAGTTCGAGTCTCCGAATCACTTCATGAACCGGAGCCGCATTGTTGGCCGATTCAACGGCGCCATGGATCAGAGAGTGGGGAGGAGTCCAGTACCCCGGCTTGTCGGTCATGAAAATGGTCAGCGTCGGTACGTCCAACGCGACGGCAATATGTTTTGGTCCGCCGTCATTTCCAATTAACATGGCGCATTTCTTGAGCACGGCACCCAAATGCCCCAAATCAGCAATCTCCACGACGTTGCTCTCCGTTACAATTCCTGTTTGCAGGAGACCGCTCACCGCGGCCTCATCTCCCGGAGTCTGCAGGATCAGAGGTCTCCAATTCATTACGCCGCGCACGTGCCGAATCACTTCCGCAAAATGTCTAATCGGCCAGCGCTTGTGCTCGCGCCGGCTGTGGATGAAGAATGCCGCGGTCGGAACCGTCTCGAGCCACCCGCGCTCCTGCCAGAGCGCCGTCACCCATTTGCGATCCGAATCCGTCAGAAAGAAATCGAGTTTGTCATCGCTGCCAAGCGCCCCGACGGCCGTCGCCAGCCCCAGTTTGTGCTGAGCGCTGTACACCGGGTTTCGCTCGTCTTGCAACGGCACGCGATGTGTGTACAAGAGTTGTCGCAGTTTCGTCGCAAATCC
Source organism: uncultured Alphaproteobacteria bacterium (assembly GCA_964370805.1). GTDB lineage: Bacteria > Electryoneota > RPQS01 > RPQS01 > RPQS01 > CAYJKM01. The sequence goes on from CAYJKM010000039.1 coordinate 11,076, forward strand.
GGCCCGTACCGGACTGTAACTCAGATAAGACGCCAGCGCGCTGCGCGGGTCCGACAGAAAGTCCAGCACGATACTGGGAGCACCGTCGCTTCTCAGTTTGCGCGCCAAGCCAAGCGCATCGACTCTTCTGACCACTCGGGTTTCATCAATCCATGGATTGAGATGAAAGACCCGCGCTGCCTGTGGCTCAGCCAATACCTGTAAGTAGGCCTGTGGAAACCTCTGTTTGATCGCGCGAAGGGCCGGAGTGGCCAACAGGCTGTCGCCGACGCGCCGAAACAAAAGCGCGCAGATTCGCTCTGGCATTAAGCAGATTCCCTTTTTGCCTGCTCGCGCTGCATTTCGCGCAGCATAGCGTATTTGGAGAACGTGTAAAACCCCGTGCTGATGGCAATCACCCAGCCGTAAAATCCGTGCAGAAATCCCCGTCCCAGGATATAGGTGCGGAAGAACGCCCAAAATGGATGGAACACCAGTTTTGAGAAGCTCGCCTGCTTGCCCTCAAGGAACATGACTCTTGCGGCCGCGCGCGCCGCCTTGATGCTCTTTTGAGTGTGTTGCTCGATATCTTTGCAGGTGTAGTGGTATAAGTCTCCCTTCAATCTCCGCTTGAGCTGACCCTTGAACGTCACGATCGCGTGCGGTTCCGGCCCATCCCACACGGCGCTTCCGCGACGATAAAGGAAGAGACGCCACTGCGGATACCACCCGGAATGATTGATTAACGTATGCCCGAATACGCCGTGCCGGTTGATCTCAAACCCTTCTTCGATAGGCTCCGTACTAAACGCGTCCTGAATCTCATGCTGCAATTCCTCAGAGATGATTTCATCCGCGTCGATACAGAGGACCCAGGGCTGACTCGCCTGCTCGCTGCCGAAATTCTTCTGGTCTTTGTAGCCCGTCCACTGGCGATGCAGGATGCGCGCGTCGTGCGCCGCCGCAATCTCCAGCGTGCGATCCGTCGAACCCGAGTCCACCACAATCTGCTCCGCGCAAAAATCCGCGGCCGTCAGGCAGCGCTCAATGTTCTGCTCCTCATTTGCCGTGATCACGACAAGTGAGATCGGCAGTTTACCGTTCGCTTTCATTCTCTCTCCCGCCGCTCCAGGGCGGCGTCAAAGACGGCGACAATCGCTCCCGTTGCACGTGTCGCGCTGAAGTCATTGTGTACCAGTTCGTATCCGCGTTGCCCCCGCCGTTGCCGCTCGCCCGATTGATCGATGGCGGCGCGCAGCTGTCTGGCCAGTCCGGCCGCGTCATGATTGTGGAAAATCCAGCCGTTTTCACCATCGCGCACGACCTCCGGCAGAATATTCACGTCACTGGCGATGATCGGCACGCCGAAACTCATGTACTCAAGCGCGATCCGGCAAATCGCTTCACTGCGAGTGGACGTGATGATTCCTACATCCAACTCGGAAAGCAAGGGTCTCACATCGTCCAAATTCCCCAGGAAGGTGAGGTGCCGACGGACGCCCAGCCGATCAGCCAACAATTCGAGATCGCGGGCCGAGCGTTCGCGCGAATCGCCGCCCGCCAGGACGACGTGCAAGCGCCTGAGGTATTCCGGCTCCAGTTTCTGGAGTGCGTGGAGCAAAACCTCCTGACCTTTTTCCGGAGACATGCGGGCGACGATTCCCGCCAGGATCTGGCCATCGGCGATCCCAAATTGTTCCCTCAGGTTTCCCGGCCGAACGCCTGCGGTGAAATCGTCAGCGCGGAACCCCGGATGAATGGTCCACGTTACGACTCCGTCCAGATTGAATGCGGACCGGTAGCGCGCGCGGGATGAATCTGTCGTGAGAATGATCGCATCGGCCCGCCGCTCATGCAGCCAGCGATTAAAGACGTTTCGTCGCGGGGGACGCGGTTCACCGGCCGTTCTGACGAGCGGAATACGTTGGGCTTCCAGCTCACTCGCCATGGCCAGAAAGGCATGACCCGGGGGACAGTGCGGATTCAAGAGGTCGGGCCGAAAAGTCTTCAGTGTTCGCCGCAGGGTCGCAATCCCCTTCAGTACATTGGCAGGATCCACTCGGTTTAAGTTCAAGTCGCTGTTGACCGCAAAACGCTCGGCGCGAGACCAATCGGCCAACGGAGATCCACGTTGGCAAAAGAGCTGCACCTCGTGACCTGCAGCACTAAGCCCTCGGCAGCATTCCAGGGCATGCCAGGCAACGGCATTTCCGAACCGTACATACGCAGTTACAACAACTTTCAGAACGTTGCCCTCTTCACCGTGTGTAAACCAAATCCTCTTGCATCCGCCGTCGAAACATAGTATATTATCCCCGAACCGTTACCTATGAAGACTATGCTTCAGATACTATTTGCGCTTCTGTCGCTATTTGCTCTGTTCGGCTGTCAGGAACAGCCGCGGTCACTGGTTGTCTTTCATACCAATGACATTCACGGCCACTTTGTTTCGGAGACGGCTTCGTGGCGAGACGACGGCGCGCTAGTCGGCGGAATTGCCGCTCTGGAAACTCAGCTCGGCACGCTGCGCGCGCAATACCCGCATTCGATTTATCTGGATGCCGGCGATCTCATGACCGGCAATCCCATCTGTAAAATCGAGCACGATGGAGTGAAAGGAGCGGCACTGCTGGAGATGCTGCATCGTGTCGGCATCACGGCTCAATGTCTCGGCAATCATGAATTCGATCTCGGTGCCGGGCATGTGCGCGATTTCATTACGGTTGCTCCGTATCCGCTGTTGTGCGCCAACATGCGCGATAAGCACGGCAATCAACCGCTAACCCTCGCGGCGCATCAAGTCTCTGAAAACGGCGTGCGGATTGGGATCATCGGCCTGATCCTGAACGATCTCAAAGATGTCGTGGCCAAGGCCAACATTCAGGAGTTTGTCGTCACCGACGCGGCGACGGCCGCCCAGAAGCACATTGATGAACTCGACCCGGTCACGGATCTCATCATCCTCCTCACGCACATGGGCGTGGAAGAAGACAGCTTGCTTGCCACTCGGATTCACGACGCCGACGTGATTGTCGGCGGTCACAGCCACACGCGCCTGCAGAAGCCGATCCGTGTTAATCATGTGATCATCGTGCAGGCCGGTTCTTACTTGAAGAACTTGGGCGTGCTCGAACTGGCCGTGGCCGGTGACACGGTCACATCATATCAGGGGCGATTGGAAGAGCTGCGGTTTGACGAGCACGCGCCGCGCACGCCGCTGGCGGCTTTCACCGATAGCTTGGACGTCGCGATTCATGCCCGCTACGGCCAGGTGATCGGGGATCTGGAAGAGCGTTGGACGCCGGCGTATTACGGTGGCAGTCGCGTTGGCAATTGGATTTGTGACCGGCTGCGCGAGCGCTACCGGGCCGACGTTGCGTTCGTCAATGGCGGCGGAATTCGCACGACGTGGAATCCCGGCCCGATTACCATGCTTGATGTGCTTGAGCTGCTGCCCTTCGAGAATGCCGTGACAACCTTTGACGCGACCGGAGCGGAACTATTGCGGACGGCACGCGAACAGGCCGTCGCTCAAGGGCTCGAAAAACACGGTGCGCTGGAAATGTCCGGGATGACTGTTAGCTACCGTCAGCAAGGAGCAGACGCGAAACTTGTCGAGGCCCGCATCGGCGCAGCGCCGATAGACTCAGCCAAAATCTATCGCGTCGTCACGATTGACTACGTGGCCGTGTCGCAGCCGGAACGCTATCTCGGTTTTGCGCCGCGCGGCCTCGAAACGACGACCAGTTTATTGAGTGACGTCATTACCGAGGAAATCATGGCGGCCAAATCGCCGCTGCGGGCTGATTCCGCTCAACGGCTCTTCGAAGTCCAATGAAGAAGCCCCGCGTCCTTGTCGTTTGTACCGGAAACTCGATGCGCAGTCAGATGGCGGAGGGTTTGTTGCGCGCCGACCTCGGGGACAAGATTGAAGTCTTCTCGGCGGGAATCAGTCCGAGTTTCGTCCATCCCGAAGTGATCAATGTGCTGGATGAGATCGGCATAGACATCCGCGAGCATCGGTCCAAGAGCGTCAGTGAATTCCTCGAAATGCCGCTCGATCTGGTGATTACCCTGTGCGATCATGCCGCAACCCGGTGCCCTAAACTCCCCAAAGCGCGCAAGCAAATCAACAAGTTCTATCCCGACCCGACCGGAGCAGTTGTCTTTGACGATTTCGAAGTCGGTCTCGAAACTCTTCGCGACCGCATGCGCTCCGAACTCGCCGCCCTTGTCCGAAAGGAACTTAACCTCTGATTTGAATTTTGAGTTTCGAATTTCGAATTTTGCTTCGTCACTCCCAGACTGGCGCGCCATCCAACGGAGATACCATGCGAGCCACCGGTTCATCGGGAAGCGACGTGAAGTACTCTTCGGTGGCGGCCAGCGTCTGATCCGCGAGTTTGAGCTGCACCACCTGATTGCGGAAGCGTGCGCTGTTGGGCAGGCCTTTGGCGTACGCCAGCAAATGCTTGCGGAATTCGCACACGGCGCGCCGTTCGCCCCATTGCTCGATCATCCAGCCGTAGTGCTGCTGGATCGCCGCCAGCCGTTCTCGAGGGGTAGGGGGCGTGCAGGGAAGACCGAATTGCAGCAAATGATTCACTTCGCGAAAGATGAACGGATAACCGATAGCCGCCCGTCCGATCATGACCGCGTCGCAGTCGGTCAACGCCATCAGATCAACAATATCCTGCGCTGACTGCACGTCTCCATTCCCAATGACCGGAATGTCCACGGCGGCTTTGACTTCGCCGATCCATTCCCAGTGCGCTTTGCCCTGAAAGAACTCGCTGCGCGTTCGCGCGTGAACGGTCACCCACGCGGCGCCCGCATCGGCGACGGCCCGCGCTACTTCGACGGCATTCAGGGAGCGGTGATCCCAACCGGAACGCATCTTCACGGACACCGGCACGCTTGATGCTTTTACAGCGGCGTCAACAATCCGGGCCAGCAGCGACACGTCTTTGAGCAGCGCCGCGCCGCCCTGATTGAGAATGATTTTTTTGACCGGACAGCCGAAGTTCAGATCAAGTCCGTCCGGCTGCATTTCGCTGAGGATGCGCGCGGCATCGGCCGCTTGCTCAGGGTTTGTGGCAAAAAACTGCACGAAATAGGGGCGCTCGTCCTCGTGGAAACCGGCCATGCGAAACGTCTTCTTGTTGTTTCGGCGAGCACCCTCCCCGGAGAGCATTTCCGAGAACACCATCGCGGCGCCGTACTGCCGCGAAATTCGCCGCATCGCGGAATCTGTGTAACCAGCCAGCGGCGCAAGCAGCGCCGGCGATGAAAGTGCCAATGGGCCAAGTTTCACTCCCGGCGATGCAATCAACGTTTCGATATTTCGGTCAACAATCGCCATCTATTTCAATCTTCGTTTCTTCGTATCTTCGCTTCTTCGCTTCTCAGCGACCGTGATCATCTCCATCGAGAACCACTGCACTTCCATGGGCGGCAGCAGCCATGATCCGTAGAAGTGCGGCTCTGAGAAGCCTGATTCAAGCACCAGATCGCGCATCTCAGGCACGGTGTAGCAGCGGATGCCGTCCGATTCCGGATTCTCGCCCTCTGTAACAACTGTACCATCGGGTCGCGCCAACTCCCACGAGCCACCCAATCGCGACGTAATCGGGTCGAAACTGCCGCGGTGCAGTAAGAAGCCTTCGTCGGTCTCCATCCACTCCGGCCCGGTATGCGT
>CAYJKM010000040.1:0-16552 GCA_964370805.1 uncultured Alphaproteobacteria bacterium
CTTTCCAACCGATGCGACGCAACAGCTTCTCGACGGCGGAAGCGGGAGCCGTCGTGAACCACTCCGGCTCTTGCGAATGCGTAGCGTAACCGACGATCCGCGCCATCGGCTTGAGGCTGCGGCGCTGCGCCTCTTCCCAGGACATCACCATCACCGCGGAAGCGCCGTCATTGATCTTGGACGCGTTCGCCGCGGTGACCGTACCTTCTTTATCAAAGGCTGGGCGTAGAGTTGGGATCTTGGCGAAATCCACTTTGGCCGGCTCTTCATCAACGTCGATCGTTGTTTCACCCTTGCGACTCTTGATAATCACCGGAACGATTTCGTTCTTGAACTTGCCGCTCTTGATGGCTTCCTGAGCGCGGCGGTATGATTCGATAGCAAATTCATCCTGAGCTTCGCGCGAGATTTTACGTTCACGGGCACAGAGCTCCGCGCAGCTGCCCATGTGCTGATTCTTATAGGGATCCCAGAGGCCGTCCTTGATCATACCATCGATGACCGTGCTATTCCCCAGGCGATAGCCTTCGCGCGCGCCTTCAAGATAGTACGGGGCCTGTGACATGTTCTCCATGCCGCCGGCAATCATTGTCTTGTATTCGCCCAGCTGAATGGCCTGCGCGGCACTCATCACGGCACGCAGCCCGGAAGAACAGACTTTATTGACCGTCCACGCCGAAACACTGGCCGGAATGCCGGCGAAGATGGCCGCTTGCCGGGCCGGAGCCTGTCCGGCGCCGCCCTGCAAGACCATCCCCATGATAACTTCATCCACCTCGCCTGGTTCCACCTTAGAGCGGTTGAGGTTCTCTTTGATGACATGCGCACCGAGTAACGGAGCGGACACGCTCGCCAAAGCGCCGTTGAATGATCCGATGGGCGTCCGCGCACCGGATGTGATGACAGGTGTGTTGGGATTCATTTTACGTTTCCTCAAGTTGCCTTATGTTAGAGAGAACGACAGCCGTTCTTCAGAGTGTTACGTTTTCCAGTTGAAATTCGCCGTCGGGACGTCGCCGGAGGTAAGCGGCACGCTGACGAGGCGCGTGGACGAAGAGTAATAAGTCTCCCGACTCGGCGGCGCGCATTAACACGCGCTCTTTTGCCGCCAGGAGCTCGCTTACATTCGCGTCATAGGACATGACCGAGTCGAGCGGTATTTGCGCGATGGTGGGAACTAAGTCACTTAGAAAGACAGCATGCGCGGCACCGCCGTCAACCCGGACAATCTGATGGCCGGGACTGTGACCGCCCGTCCACTCTACCGCGAGGCCAGGAAGGATCTCAGCGTCTCCATCCAGCAATACCAGCCGGCGCGATTCGATCAGCGGTTCATAATCATCAGGCAGGAAGCTGTCGTCGCCATTCTGCGCGGCCGTGCGGGCGGCTTCAAGCTCCCGCCGCTGGACAAAGTGTGTCGCGTTGAAGAAGGTCGGCACGGGTCTTCCGGACGCATCCAGACTCGTCGCACCACCGCAGTGATCCCAGTGCAAGTGCGTCAGGATCACCGTGTCCACCTCCTCCAGACGCACACCCAGTTCACTCAGCGCAGGAAAGAACTTGCGCGGCCACTCCATGCGATAGTCGCGAATCTGCTGCGTGTGCGGCTTGTCGCCGGTTCCGGGATCTACTACAATCGTGTGTCCACGTCCGCGAATCAAGAGCGAATTGAATGCGATTCTTATCCGGCGGCGGATGTGCGGCAGGTCGGGGCGATCTGCGGCGCCGATGCGAACAAAGCTTTCCGGCTTGAGTTCAAAGAGCCCGTCGTTGATCAGATCAAGACGGAAGTCGCCGAGCTGGAACATCCCTCAGGCTGGAGCCTGTTCGGCGAGCAGCGTGCGAGCAATCACCAACCGCTGTATTTCCGACGTGCCTTCGCCGATCTCGCAGAGTTTGGAATCGCGGAACATGCGCTCGACCGGATACTCGCGAATATAGCCGTAGCCGCCATGCAATTGGATGGCCTGCAGGGTCACGTCGCGCGCGACTTCGGAGGCAAAGAGCTTGGCCATGGCCGCTTCGCGGAGGAAATGCTCACCGGCGTCCTTCTTCCGCGCCGCATCATACACCAGATGCTGCGCGGCCGTGATTCGCGTGAACATGTCAGCAAGCTTGAACTGCGTGGCCTGAAAGTCCGCCAAAGTCTGACTAAAGGCTTTGCGGCTGCGCACGTAAGCAATCGTCTCCTCGTACGCTCCCTCAGCCAAACCGAGCGCCATTGCTCCGATCGAGATGCGGCCGCCGTCAAGGATCGTGAGCATCTGCTTGAAGCCTTCGTACTCCCTGCCGAGCAAGTTCTCTTTGGGCACGATTACGTCATTGAAATGCAGCATGACCGTATCCGAACCGCGCACCCCGAGTTTGCGCTCTTTCTTCCCAATCTCGAAACCCTTCCAGCCTTTTTCAACCAGAAAGCAACTGATGCCTCTGGTGCCGCGCTGCTTGTCGGACACAGCGCTGACCGTAAACACGCGGGAATAGGAACCGTTCGTACAAAAGCTCTTCGTGCCATTGAGGAGGTAGTGATCGCCCTTGTCAACACATTGCGTTTGCGTGGCCCCGGCATCACTGCCGGCTTGTGGCTCCGTCAGACCAAAGGCACCAAGCGTCTTGCCCGAGCAGAGGTCGGGGAGATATTTCCGTTTTTGTTCTTCGTTTCCAAACAAGTAAATCGGTCCGGCACCGAGCGAAATGTGAGCCGCCAAGGTGAGTGCCGTACTGCCGCAGACCTTCGCAATCTCTTCAACCGCAATCGTGTAGGACATCGTGTCCATACCCGCGCCGCCGTAGGTCTCCGGATAGGGAATACCCATGAGACCCAGTTCGCCCATTTCCGGAATCAGTTCTTCCGGAAAGCGCTCGTGTTCATCCAATTCCGCGGCAATCGGCTTGATCCGGTTCTGCGCAAAGTCGCGAACCATCTCGCGGAGCATTTTGTGTTCTTCGGTCAGGTGCATGGTGAGGAAAATCCGAAACTCAAAATTCAAAATCCGAGTCAGAGCAGTACATAATCTGCCCAGCCGGGGTGACTGTATTTATTCTTCTGAAATGTCGTCGAGCACACTGTCGCCGGAGCCTTCGATTCGCCGACGGCGGCGCTTCATATCGTCCATCAGCGAGCTGTATTCCTGCTGGGACAGGTCGTAATCCCGCAGGACACGATCGAGATCATTACGCACCTTCTGCAGCTTTTTCGTCAGCTCGAGACGGGGTTTGTCCGGTTTGTCTGGCATGATATCTCCGTAACTTACAATGTCTTCAGCAGTTTGTTCAGGTAATCCTGCGAACTCTGCGCGTCATCAGCAGTGACTTCAAGGGTAATTGTGGCCAGTGACCCGATTTGTACGAGTGGCTTCAGGATTTCGCGAAAATCCACCACCCCTTTGCCAAGTCCCCAGTGCAAATCATCCTTGCCGTCGTTGTCGGAGCAATGCACGTGCGAGATGCGTTCGGCAAAACGTCGCGACCACTGTGCCGGCTCGATTCTGCCGAAGCACGTCGCATGGCCGGTATCAAGACACATTCCGAGCGCAAGATTATTCATGCGTTCGAAGATCTGCTCAAAAAGCGCAATATCAGGCTCGTACGTATTTTCGAGCGCGATGCGCACCTCCAACTCGCCTGCCTTGTCCAGCAGCGGCTGCTGCTGCTCACAGAACTGCTCCAACCACTTCTGCTGCCCTTGAGGCGGATACTGCGGCAGGCAACCCGAATGCATGACCATGTGAGGCGAACGAACCGCGCGGGCAAATTCCAACGCGGCTTCAAGTGCGCGACGCGAGAAGTCGCGGACATTGGGATCGCGTGAACCGAGATTGACGCCGTGGAACGGTCCATGCACGGCCGCTTCGATCCCCACCTCCTGAATTTCGTCGGCAACGCGCAGCAAATTTTCCCAGCGGACTTGCGGCCAGAGATCGGTGGTCACATCAAAGACCACTTCGACTCCAAGGCCGGTCTCAGCAATCAGCGGAATCGTCTTCTGAACGGATTCGATCCCGCAGTAGAGATAGCGCGAGCCGAACATCTATTCAAACGACGCAAGCGCGACGATCAGCGCGTCGGCCTCAATCACTGCACCGACAGTTCCTGTAACCTTTTTCACCGTGCCGCTGAGCGGGGCGCGCAGCTGGTGCTCCATCTTCATCGCTTCGAGGACGGCGACCACCTGACCTTCCTCAACGGAATCTCCTTCACTCACGAGCAGTTTGATCAGCGTGCCGGGCATCGGCGCGCGAACTTCAGGAGAACCGGCGCCGCCTTGGGCGGAGGCTTCGTCGGCAGATGGAATGTGAAATTCAAACGTGCAGCCGGCAAGCCAGACAAAAATCCGGTCTTTCTGCTTCACGACATGCGCGCGATATTGGCCATCCGAGTTCATCAGCATGAAGCTGCCGGGAGCAAGCTCGTCGCAGATAATCTCGTGCTCCATCGCTTCGAGCTTAACAACGTCGCCGCCGCCATTCTTCTGAACGTCAATCTTGAGACGGTGGCCGTTGAAGATCAGCTCTCGTGTCATGGTCCGGCCTCCACGCCCGCAATTCGCCATGCTCCGAGCGAACTCCACGGCGATGGTGTTACCGGCGTCGTGCCGTCGGCGGATGCCGCGCCAACCGCTGCGGGGGCTCGCATCGCGGCGTAAATCGCACAGGCAAGTTTGTCAGCCGGCGGGGCCTGCGGCTTCCAGTTCGGCAGATGGTCATCGAGAAAATGCGTGCTCAGATTGCCACTGCGGAAATCGGAGTGATTGAGCACGTCACGCAGAAGTTCAATCGGCGTGGCAACTCCAAGGAGCACGTAGTTATCGAGCGCACTTTGCATCTTGGTCAAGGCATGTTCACGCGACTCGGCACATGCGATGATTTTGGACAGAATCGGGTCATAGTAAACGGTGACGTCGGAGCCGGTGCGAATTCCCGAATCCACGCGCACGCCGGGAATGTGCGGCTCCTCCAGATACAGGATCTTGCCGGAAGACGGCAGGAAATTGTTGGCCGGATCTTCCGCGTAGATGCGGCATTCGACGGCATGACCGCGTTGTCGAATCTCGGCTTGCCGGCGGGGCAGCGTGCCGCCGGAAGCAACCTGAAGCTGCCACGCCACCAGATCTTCGCCCGTCACGCATTCCGTCACCGGGTGCTCGACCTGAAGGCGCGCGTTTACTTCAAGGAAATAGAATTTGTCTCCTTCTAAGAGCATCTCGACCGTTCCGGCATTCACATAGCCGGCGGCTTGGACCAGCTTCACCGCGGCCTCGCCCATCCGAGCGCGTGTTTCAGCCGTCAGCGCAACAGACGGAGATTCTTCAATGATTTTCTGGTGGCGACGCTGCACAGAACATTCGCGCTCGCCCAAATGCACGGCATTGCCGTGCGTGTCGCAGAAAATCTGAAATTCGATGTGACGCGGACGCGCAAGATACTTCTCAATATAAACGGTGGCGTCTCCAAAGGCAGATTTCGCTTCGCGGGCTGCGCCTTCCAACGCCATCGCCAGCTCTTCCTGGCGATGCACGACGCGCATGCCCTTGCCGCCGCCCCCCGCCGCCGCCTTGATCAGAACCGGATAGCCGATCTGCCCTGCTGCTGCCGCCACGAGTTTCGGATCAGGTCGCTCGAATGTCGCGCCGGGAGTAACCGGAACTCCGAGCTTTTGAGCGAGCACGCGCGATTCGATCTTGTTGCCAAGCAGTCGCATGGCCTGTGCCGATGGTCCGACGAAAATCAGACCCGCATCGGCAACCGCCTGCGAGAAATCAGGATTCTCGGACAGGAATCCATAACCGGGATGGATCGCTTGCGCACCGCTGGACTTCGCCGCATCAATGATGCGATCCATGCGCAGGTAGCTCTCGCTTGCGGGAGGCGGCCCAATGTGAACAGCCTCATCCGCGAGTTCAACGTGCCGCGCGTGCCGGTCCGCCTCACTGTAAACGGCCACGGTACGAATACCGAGCTCGCGCGCCGTGCGCATCACGCGAACGGCGATTTCGCCGCGATTGGCGATCAGAAGTTTCTTGATTGCGATCATTTGACCCACGACGGCCGGCGCTTCTCGAGAAAGGCGGCCATGCCTTCCTGACCTTCTGCGGACGTGCGCTGTTCCGCAATCCGAGCGGCCGTGTATTCCCTCGCGTCGGTTAAGGACATCCGCGGGACTTCGCGCAGCAGTTCTTTGGCTACACGCTGAGCATTGGGTCCGCACGACAGCACACGCTTAATGTATTCGTCGACGGCCGCGTCTAATCCATCCGGCGGCACGACCGTACTGGCCAATCCCGCGGCAAACGCCTGTATCGCCGAGATGGCGGCTCCGGTGAGAAACAGCTCCCGGGCGCGGCTCTCGCCGATCTTGCGGATCACAAAGGGTGAGATCGTCGCAGGAACGAGGCCAATCTTCACTTCCGTGAAGGCCAGCGTTGCATCGTCGGCCATAACCACGAAGTCGCAACATGCAACAAGCCCTACCCCGCCGCCGAATGCGCCACCCTGCACCCGGGCGATGGTCGGATGCGGAAAATCGTACAACTCAAAGAACATGTCGTACAGCGCCTGCGCATCGGCCAGATTCTCCTCGACCGAGGCAGCTTTCAGCGCACGCATCCAATGGAAGTCGGCGCCCGCACAAAACATTGAGCCTTCGGCTTCGATCACCAGAGCGCGAATACTCTCATCTTCGGCATGCTCGCGGAGGACTGCAGTTAATCGGGCAATGAGTTCAGAGTTGAAAGCATTGCGGACATCCGGCCGGGCAAGCGTGACTCGGACCACATGCTCATGTCGGGAAACGCGCAGCATGGTGCTCACTTCGGCACAGCTCCCTGCGGGATGAGCTCCATGAGCTTGTGCTGCAATTCATACGGGTGATTGGAACCGATCAGGTAACGCCTGCGCCCGTGGGTAATGTTCACGCCATCGCCGAATCGCGCATTGTAAACCCACTTGCCCGACCAGTAGTGTATCCCGATCCCGGCAAGCACGGCAATCTTCTCGATATCGCCCACGTTGAGTTCGGACAACTGAAAACGCTTGCGAAACAACGGGAAACCAAATCGCAGTTCCGTAGCCGTGATGATGGTATTAAACTCCGTGAAGCCCAGTAAAATGACAACGAAAACGACGGCGAACAGGAGCATCGCAAGCGCGCCAATCGGTTCTTCGCGATAGGACTGCGAGACGCCAAAGAGCATGACACTGACCCCTGCTATGACGAGCAGGAGGCGGTACTTCAATCTTTGTTTTTCGCTGTAAATCGGCGTTTCCATTGAGCGCTCACATGCGATAGACGCCGGGCTTATAATCCGGCACGTGCTTATTGGATGCCATGGCTATTCCCAGGGCGACGACCTGACGGGTGTCGAGTGGATCGATGATGCCGTCATCCCAAATCCGGGCCGTGGAATAGTACGGGTTGCCTTCGTGCTCGTACTTTTCAAGCACGGGTCGGCGAATTGCATCCGCTTCAGCCGGCGTCAGCTGCTTTCCGGCCGCGCGCAACTGCTCTTCCTTTACCTGCACAAGCACGCCGGCCGCCTGTTCGCCCCCCATCACGCTGATGCGTGCATTGGGCCACATCCAAAGCAGGCGCGGATTGTACCCGCGACCACACATCGCGTAGTTGCCGGCACCATACGAGCCGCCGACAATCACCGTAAATTTGGGCACGTCGGCACATGCAACTGCATGTACCATCTTGGCTCCATCCGAAGCAATGGCGCCATGCTCGTACTGTTTGCCGACAATAAACCCCGTAATATTCTGCAAAAAGAGCAGGGGGATCTTGCGAATGCCGCACAGCTCGACAAAGTGCGCGCCTTTTTTGGCGCTTTCTCCGAAGAGCACGCCGTTATTACCGAGAATGCCGATCAGATATCCGTGAATCCGCGCAAAGCCGCAAACCAGCGTGTTGCCGTAGCGAGCCTTGAATTCCTGAAACCGGGAGCCGTCCACCATTCGAGCAATGACTTCACGGATGTCGTAGGGCTTGCGCACGTCGCTGGGGACCACACCGTAGAGCTCCGCGGGATCGTAAGCGGGATCTTCGGGTGCTTCGCGGTCAAACTCCCAACGGCTCGGTTTGCCGAGGGCTTCAACGATGCTGCGCGTGATCGTAAGCGCGTGTTCATCGTCGGTCGCAAAATGGTCGGCAACGCCCGAGATGCGCGTGTGTACGTCCGCTCCTCCCAACTCTTCCGCGGTCACTTCGGCACCGGTGGCCGCTTTGACCAGTGGAGGTCCACCGATGAAGATCGTGCCGATGCCTTTCACAATCACGGTCTCGTCGGACATGGCCGGGACATAAGCACCTCCGGCCGTGCACGATCCCATGACCACCGCGATTTGCGGAATGCCTTCCGCGCTTAATCGCGCCTGATTGTAGAAGATGTGGCCGAAATGCTCTTTGTCAGGAAACGTACCCGCCTGCTCCGGAAGGAAAATGCCGCCCGAATCGACCAGATAAACGCAGGGCAGACGATTCTCCATCGCAATCTCCTGCGCGCGGATGTGCTTCTTGATCGTCATCGGATAGTACGTGCCGCCCTTGACAGTGGCATCATTGGCAACCACCAGCACTTCCCGGCCATGCACAACTCCAACGCCTGTGACCATCCCGGCCGAGGGTGCGTCATTGTCATACATGCCGCGAGCGGCGAGGGCCGAGAATTCGAGGAAGGGAGTGTCGGGATCAAAGAGCCTCGCGAGCCGCTCACGCACGGGCAGCTTGCCGCGTTGAATATGACGCTCGATGCTTTGCTTTGGGCCGGCGGCCGGGAACAGAGCAGAGAGATTCCCACGCAGCCCAGCGACCAGTTCTTTCATAGCCGTAACGTTGGCCTGAAAATCAGGATCGACCGGGCGGATGTTTGACTTAAGTTTCTGCAAGGTACTTCGGAAAATGGGCCGGCGAACTGTGCCCCATTGATATTTTGGAAAGAAATGAACACATTATCAGGGCATGAGCCATACAATAACCCGAGCCTTCGTGATGAGACACTGGCTGATTCGCGCTGTTCTGCAGCAGATCCTGTGGCGATTGCCCTTCGGATTGCGCCTTAATGCGCTGTTCGCCGGCCATGAGGCGGAAATTGAGACTCTGAAGAAACACGGCCTTACTTTCAGAGGCATTTGGCAGGGCTGCAGGAAACCGGGCTTCGTGATTTCGCCTCGCAATCCGTGCTCGAAATCGGCACCGGTTGGGACTTTGACATCGCCGTTCTGTTCCGGCTGTGTCAATTCGATGCGGTGACGACCGCCGATGCGTTTCGGCACGTCCGACTTGACTGCGCCGTTAAGGCGCTCGCCGTGATGGAAACCGTCGCCGACGAGATCGCGGCAATAGCGCACGTTCCTGTCAACACCATCCTTTCGCAGCTGCGCGGATGGCAACAAGCGAGATCGGCCGAAGAACTGGCTGATCTGGCGCAGATTCGCTATGTTGCGCCGGTGTCACCAGACTACTCTGAAATCCCCGACCGAAGTCTTGATATCTGTTACTCCACGGCCGTCATGGAGCACATCCGCCCGCACGAGGTAAGACAAATTCTAAACTGCACGCGCGCCAAACTCAAGCCGGGCGGGTTAAGCACTCACGTTATCGACTTGAAAGATCATTTCGCGTATTTTCAGAAGGGCCTGCCGTACAACCACTTCCTGCGATTCACCGACCGGCAATGGGAGTTGTTTGCCGGCAACCCGATGACTTATACAAATCGGCTCTCTGCAACTCAGTGGAAACAGCTTTTCATGGAGTGCGGGTATGAACTTATGCGATTCGAAGAGCAGCCCGAATTAGAGATGAACCCTCTGCCTCGCCAACAAATCCACCCTCAAAACAAGCACTGGTCAGATCACGATCTTGCCATTGGCGGGTTGCACGTGATCGCCCGCTCGGGTTGAAACACTCCTAACGACCGCTCGGCGGCGGCGGAACATAGAAACGAGGGGAGGCATCGCTGCCCGACGATGTGAAGGTCAAGGCCTCGTCTCCGTAGCCTAGCACGACGATCCCGAAGGGCGGCAACTTGTCTGCGCGGTAAATGTACACGTCAGAGCCGTTTGTGCCAGAGCCATGAAAGACTTCCGTCTCGAAAATTCCGGAGTAGAATTCCAAATCCTCCAGGCCCTCCTGACTCGGTTCATCAAGTTTGTCGTAATCGACGACGTTTTCAGGCAGACTCAGGTTTGCTGGTTTCACCTCGCCGCGATCCACGCGATAGAGGACGCGATAGATCTCACCGACACGCTCCGTTGACGGCACGATCAAATCATATTCAATCAGCGTGGGTTCACTTTCCATCGTCTGCACGGCGATTTGTATCCATTCGGCATCGCTGCCCATCCAATCTGTGGGACCGAGGTAGTACACTGTAATGCGAGCCTCAATCGGGCCATGCGAACCGATGCCCGGACTCCAGGCGGTCAGTTGATAGCGCGCAAAGGCACCGATGTGTGACGTGTCCAGCCAACCGCGAAAGACCAGTCGTCGAACCCAATTGTTCGCCAGTTGAACTTCCGCCACGTGCGGAGCTGTTGTCTCTTCCGTAGTTTGAGGAGCCAACTCCGGCGACCCGGCGCCTTCCAGTACTTCGTCATCAACTTCCACGGTATCTGTCTGCGCCGTGTCCGATTCCGTCGTGTCGCGGTTAAGCGTGTCGTACGGCAAGACGTATTGCGCGATGCCGCCGCCGGAGAACAGGAGCAGACACGAGACCGGCAGAATCAAGCGCAATGTCATGTATGTTACGTTCATCATCTTTACCAAAGTGATTGCACGCGACCGCCATCTATGCAGTACGTTTGCGCCGTAATATAGGATGCGCGCGGTGAGAGCAGAAAGGCGCAGAGTGCCGGGAACTCGTTTAGGTCACCCAGCCTGCCCAACGGAATCTCTGCAGTGTAGTGAGCGCGCACTTCCGCGAGCGATATGCCCGTGCGCGCCGCATAGGCCTCGTCCAATTCCTGCGTGCGATCCGTCAGGATCCGGCCGGGAGCAACGACGTTCACTCGTACACCATGCGGCGCAACCTCGTTTGCCAGATAGCGCAGGTAGCCAAC
The DNA here is from genome assembly GCA_964370805.1 of uncultured Alphaproteobacteria bacterium. GTDB lineage: Bacteria > Electryoneota > RPQS01 > RPQS01 > RPQS01 > CAYJKM01. The sequence goes on from CAYJKM010000040.1 coordinate 11,058, forward strand.
GAGACCGGGGCGGATCGAATTGGACGTCGTGAGATTCTCGATCGGCTGTTTCACTGTTGTCGATGTTATGGCAAGCACCGCGCCTTCACCTCGCTCCACCATTTGCGGCACAATTCGGCGGCAGAGCCGCACCACGGACATGAACACCGAATCAAAGGCCTTCTGCCATTGAGCGTCAGTGATCGACAAGGGCGGTCCAGCCGGCGGCCCGCCGCAATTCGTTACCAGTCCGTCAAGGTGACCGAATTCGCTCAACGTTTGATCCATTAACCGGTCAATACTCCCGGGTTGGGTCAGGTCACAGACCGCGGTCGAAAAGTCTGTCAGCTGTTCGCCTCGCAATCGAGCGGACGCCGCGTCCAGATTAGCCTGATTTGAACTTGAGAGCATCACACGGCCGCCTTCTCTCAACAACTCACGGACGACGCTGAATCCAAGCCCTTTAGAGGCCGCCGTGACGAGATAATTGCGGCCGGAGATGCCGAGGTTCAAAACGTGGCCTTCGTTGTGATCTTAATGAGCACTTCGCTCATCTTTTCCGACTCGACCGTGACCGCCCCCTGAATCCCCTCACTGTTCCAACCGTTGTAATACCAGCCGCCTTCCTCTTCCACAAAAACGCTGTACGTTCCGGCCGGAACGGCGACAGCAAACTGTCCCGTCGAATCCGTCGTGGTCTCGGCAATCAGCGGCGTCGGAATTTCACCCCGCTTGGCTGAAGCCATTCCCCCGTCTACTTTCAGCGGCTGATGAACTCGTACGCGCCGATTCACGGCGGGAGTGATCTTGTTGTTCGCGCTCTTCTGGTCAATCATGGGCATGAAATTGCCCTCCCAGATTTCCACGCGCCCCGTGATCCCCTGCTTGATGGCCGCTGCACCACCGCCATCGGCAAGATTCCCGCGCGAGTCCTCGGTGCTGCGCGACTGCTTGCAGCACGTCACGATTATCAAAGCGGCAAAGCTAAGGCCAAGCAAGAGCGCCAAACGTGATTTGCTCATGATCCTCTTTCTATCGAAGGTCTTTAATCCGCAACTGAATGGTCCGGCGATTGTTGAACTCGTTTTCTTCAATCGCATAGACCAGTTCTAGCGGCCGGTTGCCGTTCTGGAATCGGCTGATCCGATCGCCGAGATTGAATCCGATGGCTTCAAAACTGACTCCGCCCTGGCCCGCGCGGAATTTCAGGTGATTCGTGCCAACGATGCGCGGCGCGTCAAGGACCTCCAGGCCGCGGGAGAAGAAGTTGGGGCGGTTGTTCTTCGGGCCGAACGGCGCGAAGCGTTTCAGCACATTCACAACCTCGGGCGTGATCTCGTCGAGCGAAATTTCGCTCTCAATCTTGATCTTGGGAATCAGATCGTCCTCGGGGATCATCTCCCGGCATACATCTTCGAAGCGGCGGCGGAACTCCGGGATGTTTTCTTCCGCAATGGTGAGGCCGGCGGCATACTTGTGGCCGCCGAATTGCAGCAGCAAATCCGAACACGCCTTCAAGGCAAGATAGATGTCAAACTTCGCGATCGCGCGTGCCGAACCCTTGCCGACGCCATTCTCGATTGTGATCATCACCGTCGGCCGGTAGTAACGTTCAATCAAACGCGAGGCCACGATGCCAATAACGCCGGGATGCCAGCCTTGTCGCGATAGGACGATCGAGCGCGTCGCGACCGGGTCGATCGTGGCAATGATCTCCCCGACGGCTTCCTCCAGCGTGGCGTTGTCAATATCCTTGCGGCGGCGATTCTCCTCTTCCAGCACGTTGGCAATCTCACGCGACATGCTCTTGTCGCGCGTCGTCAGCAGTTTGACGGCACGCAGTGCGCTGCCCAAACGGCCGACGGCATTGATGCGCGGCGCAATGCCGAACACGATATCGCCGACTTCGATCTTGCCATTCTTCAAGGATGCGATTTCAATGAGCGAGGCAATCCCGACTTCCGGAAGATTGTTGATCTTCTCAAGTCCAAGCTTGACAAAGACGCGATTCTCGCCGACGAGCGGCACGATGTCCGCCGCGCTGCCCAGAGCCACCAGATCCAGATACTTCTCAGCGTATTCCGGATCGAGATGGAGCTTGGCAATTAATCCCTGCGCAATCTTGTACGCGACGCCGACGCCGGACAGTTCCTTGAACGGGTATTCACATCCTTCGCGCTTCGGGTCACAGACGGCATGAGCTTCCGGAATCGTGTTCCCCGGCTCATGGTGATCCGTAATGATCAGGTCCAAGCCGCGCGACTTGACGAATTGCGCTTCCTTGACCGACGTGATGCCGCAATCCACAGACACGATGAGGCTTGCGCCCGACTTCTGCAACTCCGTAATGCCCAGTTCCGAAATCCCGTAACCTTCATTCTGCCGGTCGGGAATATACGGAACGACGTCGCCGCCGAGGTCTTTCAAGAAGAGATAGAGCATGGATGCGGACGTGATGCCGTCCACATCATAGTCACCGTAAATTGCGATGCGTTCGCGCCGCTCCAGAGCCTGAGAGATCCGATCCACCGCTTTGTCCATGTCGCGCATCAAATAGGGATCGTGCAGGTGCGCTGAGAGTGGATTGAAAAATCGATCCACGGCGTCCGGCGTGTCGATCCCGCGATTCATGAGAATGCGGGCGATCGTATAGGGAATGTTCGTATTGCGACTTAGGCTGTCGATCTCCTCATGGGCCCGGCTCTCCACCATCTCCCATTTTGTTTGCATTGAGTGTCCTGCATATGGTTGTATAACAGAAAAATCATGGGGTAACTCCGTCCGGCAAGCCGAGCGTAATGCGCGCATCGACCGCCACGCACTGAGCCGCTTCGGGGAACATCAGGAACGGGTTCATGTCCATTTCGCGGATCTGCGGAAACTCCGCCGACAGAGCCGCCAGCCGAGCCAACTGCTCAAAAAGAGTGGCGAAATGAACGGAAGCTTCGCCGCGCACGCCCTCCAAGATCGGATAGCCGCGCAGACTCTTGACCATCGTTTCAACGTCCACGTTCGTCAGCGGGACGAGCCGGAACGCGACATCTTTCAGAACTTCGACATAGATCCCGCCCATCCCCACCATGACCAGCGGGCCAAAGAGCGGGTCGGAAGTAATACCCATCACGACTTCACGCCCCCCGGAGATCATCGGCTCGAGAGTAACCGACCACTCAGTGAGCTGTTGCGGGAGCTTGGCAACCGAGGCGGCGATTTCATCATATGCGCGCAACACGTCGCGCGCGTCGCGCAGATTGAGTTTGACACCGCCGACGTCGGACTTGTGCGTGATGCCGTCCGCGACAATCTTCATCACGAGGGGGTAGCCGATTTCGACCGCCGCCGCGCTGAGGTCTGTTCGCTTTTGGACAATTCGCGACTTCAGCACGGGAAATCTCCACGCCGCAAGCAGGTCAGAAACTTCTTCGGGAGTCAACTGGGTCCGGCCGACGAGCAGGGCATGGTCGATAATGGCTTTCACGCGGTCACGATCGACATCCGCAAACTCGCGCACAGTGCCGGTGGGCTGCTCGCGAATGCGACGGTAGCGATCCATCGCCGCGAGCGACTGAGCCGCCGATTCCGGAAACGTGTAAACCGGCAGTCCCGACTTTCTCAAAATCGGCGTTCCGGACGTGTCACCTTCACGCGTCATGAAGCAAACCATAACCGGCTTTTCAAGCTGGCGGTACTTTTCATAGGAACGCACGATCGCCTTGGCCACGTCGCGGGAGTCGGTCGTCACCGGGAGCACAAATAATATGATGAGCGCATCGGTGTTCGGATCCTGCAAGAGAATATCGGCCACTTTCTCGAAATGCACATCGCTCGCGCTTGACACCATATCCACCGGATTGGCGGCGCTGGCCAGTTCGCCGAGACTTTCGCGCAGGCTGCGCAGGGTTTCGTCGGCGAATTGCGTGACGATGAGGCCGCAGCCCTCGACGGCATCGGTCGCGAGAATCGCGGGGCCGCCGCCGTTGGACATAACCGCAATGCGATTCCCGCGCGGAATCGGCTGCTTGGCGAAGGCTTGCGCGTAATCGAATAGCTTCTCGACCGTGTCCACGCGCAGAACTCCGGCGCTCTCGAACAGGGCGTCCACGGCGATATCCGTTGCCGCGAGACTCGCCGTATGCGAAGACGCGGCGCGCGCTCCCGCCCCGGTGCGACCGGCCTTTACGGCTACGATCGGCTTTCGCTGCACCATCTCGCGCGCAATCTGCGTGAAGCGCTGCGCGTTGCCGAAACTCTCAATATAAAGCAGAATAAGATCGGTGCGCGGATCGTCCTTCCAATACCATAAGATATCGTCCGTGGAAATGTCCGTGCGATTGCCCAGACTCACGAATGACGAGAGGCCAAGGTGCATTCCTGCCATGCGCTCGAGAATGCCGACCCCCAAGGCGCCCGACTGCGAGAGAAAACCGATGTTGCCTTCGCTCGGCGTCGGACCGGCAAAGACCGCGTCCATGTGCACGTCGGGATCGGTGTTGATGACACCCATGCAATTGGGGCCAATCATCCGCATCCCGTAGTGCCGAACGCGCTCGAAAACCTGCCGCTCCAGCTCTGCACCCTTCTCGCTTGACTCCGAAAAACCCGCGGTGATCATGATGATCGATTTGACGTCTTTGCGGCCGCAATCTTCGACGGCCTGCAACGCAAGCTGCTTGGGAACGCAGACAATGGCCATGTCCACCGGATCGGGAATTTCCAGCACACTCCTGTACGAGCGCATCGAGTGCACGAACTTTGCGCTCGGATTCACCGGATAGACAATGCCATTGAATCCGAATTCTACGATCTTGCGCAGCATGTCGTAGCCGATCGTGCCACGCGTACGGCTGGCACCGATCACGGCAATCGACGACGGCGCAAAAATGCTTTTCAGCTCACGCGCCAGGCGACTGTCAGGATTCGCAGTGATTATTGGTTGAGGAGGAGAAGCAACGGCCACAGGAATTCAAAAGCGAAAATATGGAAAATCGAAAAACGAAAAGGCTATGCTTTGGCCAGAACGTAGATCACCCACGGTGCGACGGTCGTTTCGTTTACCCAGGCGAAAGGTTCGGTACCATCAGCAAGCGGTTTGCGCATATCAACGACCAGCAATCCGGCTTGCCGATACGTCTCGCGATAGGCCTCATCCGGCCACAAGATATCTTGAACGGGACGGGGATCGTCCACATCCAGCATCATCGTGTAAACGTAATCGCCGGTGCGCGCCGCAAAGTTCTCGGGAAATTGCGTGCACTTGAATGACGCCCAGTCGTGCGTATAGATGTCGGGCGACGAGACAAGGTTAATGATCTTGCCGCTGGGCTGCAGCAACTCGGCAAGTCCGCTGAACAACGCGACTTTCTTCTCGCTCGTCGGGATGTTGTCAAAGGTGAAGGCCGACAGGACCAGATCAAACGTGGAGCGTTCCAAACTGCTGAGGCCGCGCTCATCTACGAGCCGGTAATTGCCTTGCGGATCGCGAGCGCGAGCCAGCGTCAACATCTCCCCGGCAATAT
>CAYJKM010000041.1:0-16168 GCA_964370805.1 uncultured Alphaproteobacteria bacterium
GAAGAGACCCCGATATCGCGCAGCATCGCTTCGCGATCCTCGGGGGTATTCGGAATGTAGCGCATTGGAATACTGTCAGTTCGAGTAGTCGAAGGTTAGGCGGAGGTGAAATCGGTGTACGCAGCAGGATCCATCAGATGTGCCCGGTCGGCGGCCAGATTCGTGACCTTGATCTTCGCCACCCAACCGGTGCCGTAAGGATCCTGGTTCATCGTCTCCGGCTTCTCCGACAGCGAAGCATTCACTTGCACGATCTCGCCGGTCACGGGAGAGTAAATATCGGCGACGGCTTTGACCGCCTCAATCGTACCAAATGATTCACCCTGTGCTACGCGCTTGCCCACGTCCGGCAATTGAACGAATACGACGTCTCCTAATTCACCTTGCGCAAAATCGGTGATGCCCACGGTGGCCACGTCGCCATCGACGTGTACCCACTCGTGGTCCTTGGTGTAGAGCAGCCCCTGCGGAATGTTCATGAAGCAACCTCGTTGTGTGTGTAGGAATAGAGGGACACTAAATTGCCCCGAAAGGTATGTGAAGAAATTCAAAACGTCAAATCAAGGCCGGATGACTCGCCATTCGGATCCGGTTGAGATCCCAGCCAGATAAATGATCACGCTGTCGGCGGCCATGATCGTGACCGAGTACACTTCTCCGCCGGAACCGGAGCGATCGCGAACCGGATAACGCGCGAGCCAATTTCCTTCGGCGCTAAAGACGTTGATGTGCCAGTCCTCGAACGGTTCGTCCGGTACGGTGACTCCGGCGCGGCCGAAGAATCCGGCCGTGGTGAGCGCGGTGGGAACATCACCGACGTGCTCGGTGGCACCGCCTGCAAATGGGGTTGCGTACACGTACCGCAGATACCCGTCCTCTTCAGAGGTGATCCACCAGCCGCTCACCAAAACTCCGCTCGGAATGGTAGTCGTGATCACGACAGAGTCCAGGTCACCTTGCCCGTCGTACCCCCACGCGGTATCGGCACGCTGATAGTCTCTCACAATCAACCAGATCAAGTCGTTCATCTGATCGTAGAGCAGCGTCGCGTAGGACGAGTAGTCTTGCTGAAACGTGCGTTCGATGATGATCGAGCCACTCGAATTGCGGACGATAACGTGCTGAACGTAGTCCGGATCTACGAATTCGTACTCAATCGTGTAAGGCCAGACACTCTGACCGTCCGTCAACGCATTGCCGGAAATATCCAGCGTATCCACACCCATTTCACTCTCCGGCGGCGCGGAGTAGATAGCCACGGTATCAAGGCACGGCCCTGATGCAGCAATCACATAGGCTATACCGAAGTCCGGACCAAGCGTGACGGATTGATCCGCGATCGTCGTTCCACCCGCAAAGTCTCGATAAAGATTCAGGTTTACAGGAAACGGCGCGTCCAAGTACGTGAGCTCAACGGTTTCGTTTGGACTGCTCACGACACCTGGGCCTGCATCCACGGCGAACTCGCAAAGATTCGCTCGCTCGACTCCAATTCGAAGGAACGAGCCGTTGCCTTCATCAGTGACCAGTCGGACACCGTATCCTTCGATGGAAATGGAGACGACTTTGCCGCTGTCTGCGCCCATTTCAACCAGTTCAGTCTGGCTGTCTTCAAAGATCACGAACGACTCGCCGATTGCCATAACGTAATGTCGAGTGAGTGTTCCTCCGAGTCCGGCAAAGGTCACGTCAATTCCGGTCGTATCATCCGCGTTTTCCTGATCCCGTTCAAACTGCAGGCGGAAACCTTCCGTCACCGTTCCCGGCAGGTCAAAGAACGCATTGCTGCGCCAAGTCACTTCCGAACCGTACAGGTAGCAGTCATTGCCGGCAACACCGTCAATGTTCGGCGTCAGGCTGCCAACTTCGCCCGTGTAGTAGGCAGGGCAGTCAACGAAATACAGTGACGTTCCGGATTCAGGGAGAACGGCGGCCGGACCAAAGCTCTTGGTTCGCTCACAACCCCAAACTCCCAGCAGCAAAAGTAGAAGCAGCCAGTGCATAGCAAGCCGCCCTTGTCTAAAGTACTCTTAGGCTGCCGCGACCTTAGCGGCAGCTTCACGCTCCATCAAGTCTTCTATCCACTTCGTGTGGAGATTGCCGCTCACGAACGCTTCCGTCCCTAAGACACTCTTGTGGAACGGCACGGTGGTTTTGACCCCTTCCACCACGAATTCATCCAGCGCCCGGCGCATCCGCGCAATGGCCTCCGTCCGGTCTCTGCCGTGCGCGATCAGCTTGGCAATCAGGCTGTCGTAAAACGGAGGGATGGAATACCCTTGATATATGTGCGTGTCCACGCGAATCCCCGGTCCCCCCGGGATGTTGAGCGCCGTGATTTTCCCCGGCGATGGCATGAAACTCCGCGACGCGTCTTCGGCGTTGATCCGGCACTCAATAGCATGTCCCTCAAACCGGATCTCGCTTTGAGCCAGCAGCGGCTCCCCCTGAGCGACTCGCAGCTGCTCCTTGACCAGATCAATGCCCGTAACCATTTCCGTGACCGGGTGTTCGACCTGAATCCGCGTATTCATTTCCATGAAATAGAAGTTGCCTTCACGGTCAACGAGAAACTCCATCGTACCGGCCGACTGGTACCCGGCCGCCGCCGCCGCATTGGCCGCCACACTTCCCATTCGCTGGCGCAATGCCGAGTCCACGATCGGTGAGGGCGACTCCTCAATCAGCTTCTGATGCCGACGCTGCGTCGAGCAATCACGTTCCCCAAGATGAATACAATGGCCGTTTCCGTCGCCCAAAATTTGAATTTCAACATGTCGCGGCTCGATGACGGCCTTTTCAATATACAGATCGCCGTTATTGAAAGAGGACTCCGCCTCCGCTCTCGCCATTTCGAACGCGGCTTCGACGCTTTCCATTCGCAACACGAGCCGCATCCCGCGTCCCCCGCCTCCGGCGACCGCCTTGATCATGACCGGCAGACGAAGCTCTTCAGCATACCTTTTTGCGTCTGCGGCCGTCAGTACCGGGCCGTCACTGCCGGGAATGACCGGACAGCCGGCGGCCTGCATCGTTCGTTTGGCTTCAGATTTGTTGCCCATCTTCTCGATGACACTCGGCGATGGGCCAAGCCAAACAAGATCATGATCGATGCAAATCTGCGCGAAGTCCGCATTCTCTGCCAGAAAACCATAACCGGGATGGATCGCATCGGCATTCGTAATCTCAGCCGCAGCAATGATCGCCTTGGGCAACAGGTAGCTTTCTGCAGACGGCGGCGGCCCAATGCACACGGATTCATCCGCGAACCGCACATGCAGCGCGTCGCGATCCGCGGTCGAGAACACGGCCACCGTTTTCAAACCCAGTTCCTTGCAGGCACGAATCACCCGTAAGGCAATTTCTCCGCGGTTCGCAATGAGTACTTTATCAAACATCAAACAGCAGTGTCAATTTTGAACAGGATTTGCCCGAACTCCACCGGCTGAGCGTTTTCGACGCAAATCTCGACAATCCGGCCGCTCACTTCCGATTCCAGCTCGTTCATGAGCTTCATGGCTTCCACGATGCACAAAACCTTGCCCGGCTCTACGATGTCACCGACTCGCACATACGGCTCGGCGTCCGGTGCGGGTGCGCGATACAACGTTCCCACCATTGGCGCCTTGACCTCGTGCACGCTTACTGCCTTGGCCGGTGCCGGAGCTGCCGCCCCTTGCCCGTCACTCATCGCCGGGGACGGAGCCATTGCCACCGGTGACGGTTGCGCCATCGTCATCGGCGCCGCCGCGACCATGTGCACGGCCGTCGCTTCCTTCCCGTTTTTCGAGATGCGAATCCGTAAGTCTTTATCGACCAGTTCAAATTCTGTGATCGGACTTTTCTCGATCATTTCAATCAGCCGCTTGATCTCCGACAATTCAAGCCGGCCTTTGTCCGATTTCGGTCGTGCAGTGGCCATCTGAATCTCCTTTCTACCTGCGAACGACAAACGCGATGAGCTGGCCGTTGGCCTGCGGAATCGGTTCCGAACCGAAGCCGCGCGCAATCAATCGCTCGGCAGATACTCCTTCCTCCACTAAATAATCGCGCACGGCGGCAGCCCGCGCTTGCGTCAACATGAAATTGAACGCTTCCGGCCCCGCGCTGTCCACTCGTGCCTGAATTTCCAGATTGAACCCGGGACGATCCATCAGGTCCCGCGCCAACCGTTTCAGCCCCGCCGCACTCTCCGGCGACAAATCCGCCGTTTGCTCTTCGAATGTCACCCGCGGAAAGCGGATTTCGCCGCGAACGGGTTTGGTAGTCTTGCTAACCACCATCCGCTCGGGCGAAGACGCAACCGGCGTCGCGTGCTGCTCAAAAAAACGCTCAATCGCCGTAAACGCCCGGTTCACATACCACTCGATCCGTTCTTCCGCATGTTTCGGCGGAGCGCCTGCTGCACGGCTCGATGCCTCAGCGGCCATTCGCGCTCGTTCCGCGGCCGCCTCACGCTCCGCCGCGGCAAATCGCTCCCTAATTACGTCTTGGAATCCCGAACGAGCCGGCGCCCGCTCGTCAACTCTTGGCTCCTGCGGAGGCTCTGTTGCCACGTCAGCCGTTCGCTCAGGTTCGACTTGCGGAACAACCTGCTTTTCTGTTTGTGGCGGCACGCTGTCCGTTTGACTTTGTCCGTCAGCCGGCGTTTCAGTCTGTCGGCCGGTCGGCTTGTCCGCTTGTGGGCTTGTCAAATCCGTCTGCCCTTGCCGCGACCATAACAAACCACCCACAGCCAGGAAGAGCACCGCATAGACAACGGTTGTGGTCACGCGTTTGCGGCGCAACACAGACGATGATTTCTTTGCGAACGCATAGCGCGCGGCCGCCGCCAGCAGAATTACACCTGCTGCCAGCGCGAGAAGTGCCAAGATGCCGCGGAGATCGTTCACAGCTTATCCTTGTTATCCTGCCGAGCGCTTGACGCGATCTAAATACTCTTTCGTTCTCGTGTCCACGCGAATTACATCACCCTGATCCACGAAAAACGGCACTTGCACGGTGGCGCCGGTCTCGAGCGTGGCGGGTTTGCCCGATCCCGAAACGGTGTCTCCCTTCACGCCCGGCGCCGTTTGCGTAATCTGCAGTTCAAGGAAGGTCGGCACCTCCATACTGAGCGGGATCGAATCCAGATAGCTGATCCGGCAGACGACTCCCTCTTTCATCCAGATCGAGTTCTCGCCGACCATTTCCTTGCTGAGTGTGACCTGATCGTAGCTCTCTTGGTCCATAAAGTGATACTCGTCGGCATCCCGGTAAAGAAACTGCATGTCCCGGCCTTCGACGCGCACGGTTTCAATGGTTGCGCCCGAATTCATCGTGCGGTCAATCACTCGGCCGTTCTTGAGGTTCTTCAGCGACATGCGCACAAAGGCTCCGCCCTTGCCCGGCTTGACGTGCTGAAAATCCACGACCTGAAAAATCTGTCCTTCCATCTGCAAGGTCAGTCCCTTGCGAATATCTGCCGTAGTTGCCATACGAACGTGTCTTGTTTCCTATTGTGATTTTGAAATGAACTCTCGTCTCAACGCCCGATGAGTTTCAAAAACTCTTGTTCGGTTAAGACCGGCACTCCGAGCTGCCGCGCCTTATCGAACTTCGAACCGGGATTCTCACCGACGACCACGTAACTCGTGTGCTTGGATACCGAGCTTGTCGCTCGACCGCCAAGTGCGATGATGGCGCGCTCGGCTTCATCACGTGTCAGAGTCTGCAGTGAGCCTGTCAGCACAATCGTCTGCCCCGCCAACGCATCGCTCTGCGCTGCCTCCGCTCCGGATTCAAAATTGAAACCGGCCTTCCGCAACTTGCCTAACAGGCGCTTGGCGTATGATGATCTAAAGAACTCGTGAATTGCCTTCGCGACGCGTGGTCCGACTTCCGGAACTTGCTTCAAATCCTCCAAGTCCGCATCGGCCAGCCTGTCCAATGACCCCAATCGCACCGCCAAATTCCGCGCTGTCCCTTCACCGACAAACCGAATCCCTAACGCGAAGATCAGCCGGTCAAGCGTCTGCTCCTTCGCCCGCTCCAAACCCGTGATGAGGTTTTCGGAGGATTTCTCCGCGAAACGCTCCAATTCATGCAAGTCACTCTTGGATAGAAAGAACAAGTCCCCCGCATCTTTGACCAGACCGCTTTCGACCAGCAATTCAACGGTTTCCGAACCCAGTCCTGCAATATCCAGCGCCCCGCGCGAGGCAAAATGCTCGATCTGCCGCTTAACCACTTCCGGATCGTCCGGATTCGGGCAACGCAGCGCGACTTCGCCTTCCTCGCGTTCCAAGATCGCCCCGCACGACGGGCACTTCTTCGGCGGACGATAAGGTTTGGCGTCACCCGGCCGGCGTTTCAGATCGACACTGACGATCTTCGGAATTACATCACCGCCTCGCTCGAGCAACGTCAAGCCGCTTGATCTCCTCGAAATTGTGCAGCGTCGCCCGGCGAATCGTCACCCCGCCGAGCGGCACAGGCTCCAAATCCGCAACGGGCGTGATCGTTCCGGTACGTCCAAGCTGAAGCAGGATGTCGTTCAGTTTCGTCTTGGCCTGCCGTGCGGAGAACTTCACGGCCACTGCCCAACGCGGAGAGCGCGCTGTCATACCCAAACGGCGCTGGTCAGCAAAGCCATTGACTTTGACGACTACTCCGTCAATCTCGTACGGCAGCTCATCGCGTTTCTCCTGCCATGTCCGCCAGTAGCTAATGACTTGGTCAAGGGTCTTTGCCACGACCCAATTTGGACTGGCCGGCAAACCTGACTCATCAAGCAGTCTTAGCGCTCCCGCCTGATCGTTGGGCTGATTCGTCCCTTTGGAATCATAACCGTAAAAGACGATATTCAGCGGTCGTGACGCGACAATCCTCGGGTCGAGGATTTTCAACGAACCGGCTGCCGAATTCCGGGGATTGGCAAACGTCGCCTTTCCCTCCGCTTCTCGCTCCTCGTTGAACGCTACGAAATCCGCCTTGTTCATGTACACTTCGCCGCGCGCGAAGAACACGGGATCTACGGTCATCCCCCTTTTGCGAGGATAGACCTTAAGCGGAAGTGACTTAATCGTTCGAAGATTGGCGGTAATGTCGTCGCCTTCGACTCCATTGCCACGCGTCGCACCCTGGGTGAAGCTTCCGTTTTCGTACTTGAGAATGACCGCAACGCCATCGAACTTCAATTCACACAGGTACTCAGGAACCCGGCCTTCCAGCCCTTCCACAACGCGACGATGGAATTCGGCCAAATCCGATTCATCGTACGTATTATCGAGGGAAATCAGCGGAAAGGGATGCTTGACCTGCTGGAAGCCCGGCGAGGGCGTCTCGCTGACACGCTGGGTCGGGCTATCCGGAGTAATAAGCTCCGGATGTAGCTCCTCCAGCTCTCTCAGGCGGCGAAACAGCGCGTCGTAGTCCAGATCCGAGATCTCCGGACTGGCCAGACGATAATAGAGATAGTCGTGGCGGGCGATGTCCGCCCGCAGCCGCTCAATCTCGCGTCGGGGATCCACGGGACCTGCACATTGATCTTTGGAAGTCCAGGACCGGGCAATAACGGAATCCCGGGCCTGTTACAGTATGTAAATAGCGTTGTAATCTACAAAAATCCCATCCAAATAGCAACTCAGCAGGAACATCATTTTGGGTCTGTAAGTATGGATATATCTTACATTTCAGATTCTTCAGTCGCACTCCAGCCGGTTGATTTTCATCAATATCGGCTTGCATCTCGCATAGGGTTTCGATATATTTCAAGTATCTATGACTGCCTATCTTACACCACCAATGTGGCTTTAGCCTGTGCCTGCGTTGCCGCTCATACTATTGACCCTGATTTTGACTGTCTCGGCCTTCTGGCTGGGCGGCATTATCCGATGGCGGCAATTCACCACTCGACTCGTGGGGGGTAGTCAGGCGCAAGTAGATGCCGATCTTCCGACCATCTCAATAATCATTGCCGGCCGAAACGAGGACCAGTTCGTTCGAACCTGTCTCAAGTCGTTGCTTCGGCTCGACTATCCACCGGAAAAACTTGAGATACTGTTTGTCGACGACCATTCTACGGATCGGACACATGAATTCGCGATAGAACTGCTGCCGGAGACGGCCGGTCGGTTGCGTGTCCTGCGAGCGACGGAGACACCAGTTGGCATGGGTCCCAAAAAGCATGCTCTAACGTGCGGTATTCGGGAATCTCATGGCGACATACTCCTGTTCACCGACGCCGATACCGCCGTTCAGCCCGGCTGGGCGCGAGCCGTGGTTCAGTGTTACGGTCGGAACATTGGCGCGGTTGCCGCTGCGACGCTTCCGCCAGACAGGCGCGGCTGGGGAAATTGGTTGTTCAGAGGCGAACGCCTCATGGTCGCTGTGACTTCTGCGTCTGCTGTCGGCTACGGCTCGCCTGCTTCCGTCAGCGGACAGAATTTTTCTTTTCGTCGCTCGGTTTTCGATCAACTGGGCGGCTATGCGTTCAAGGAGATCCCTTCCGGTGACGATGATCTGATGATTCAAGCCATTGTCAGACAAGGCTGGAAGGTCAAATTCGCCCACGAACCTCAGTCCGTGGTGAGTGATCTGCGGCCGCCGACCCCGCGGGCGCAGCTCAATGCTGCCGCCCGTCATCAAAGTATATTACGGTTCTATCCGCTTGGCTGGCGGATCGCTTACGGTTTGTCCATTCTATCGGGCTTGGCTCTCCTTGCACTTGCTGTGGGCGCCCTGATTTCCTCAGCCTTCGTCCAGCCCTTTATCTTTGTCGTCGTGACAAAGCTGATCCTGGATACAATGACAGCCACGCTCTTCGCTCGTCGTTTGAGACTTTCTCTGAGCCTTTCAGACATCTTGATTTGGCAGCTGCTGCTGCCTGTTTATCTTGTGTTGCGCCCGCTCGCCTTGCTCAGGCGTTCGTTCGAATGGCGTAACCGGGCTCATGTCCGCACTCCTGAAACCGTTAAGGCCGCATCGTGAGCGCGCCCGTCGAAACTCTCCCCTCGATTCTCCCCGTTGAGGTGGAAGCTAAGGACAAGTCGCGCACTCGGAAACTTGTCGCGCGCATAGCGATCACGGTTGCTCTACTCGTCCTGCTGTTTTGGCAGATTCCACTCGAGCGAGTATGGACAACCATGCTTCAGCTTGATACCAGCCTGCTGTTCGTGGCCTTGGGACTTGCCATACCGACTCAGTATTTTCAATTCCTGCGCTGGGCAACACTGGCAAGACAAGCCGGGCCGGACGTCAGCCGTGCCGATATTCATCGCGGGTTCTGGGTGGGCTATACCTTGGGGCTTGTCACCCCCGGCCGGATCGGGCAATATGGGCGTGCGCTTGCGCTTCACAATTGCTCACTTTCCCGCGCCGCGGGCATCACGTTTCTTGAGCGCGCCTACGCCGGGTTCATCATCAACGGCACCGCGCTCACAGGGCTGGTCGTTCTGCCGCTGCTGGGCTGGAAGCCGCCGTTCCCTATGCCGGGAATCGTTGCTCAAGCCATTCTCGTCAGCGTTGGGATGCTTTTTCTGGGCCTCGGAGTCTTCCCGCGGCACCTCAGAAAACCGTTGCTGTGGGTCGCGAAATGGCTCCCGCTCCGTGACAAGCTTGCCAGGGCAATCTCCGTGCTTGAAGAAGTCACACCGCTGCGTGGACTTGGCCTAATGATGCTGGCGGCGCTCAGTCTCGCGAGCTCTGCTCTTCAATACGTTATATTGTTGGCCGCTCTTGGCTCGCCGGTCCCGGTCTTCGCCGGGATGTTGGCCGGAGTACTGAATTTCTTCCTGAAAGGCAACATCCCCATTGCCATTGGCAATCTTGGCGTAGGCGAGTGGACGGCTGTGATTTGTCTCGCCGGATTGGGGGTTAATGCCGAGACGGCCGTCGCAGCATCCCTCCTGCTCTTCTGTATAAACATCGCAATTCCCGGCCTGATTGGACTGCCGTTTGTTTCGACGTTGCGAGCGCCTGAGTTTCGCGCAGCAAAAGGGGTCGCCGCATGACGTGGCCGGAGCTGTTCACGATCGCCGTCGCTGTTGTCAGCGTCGTTTATGCAGCGGCGCTGTTAGGCTTCATCCGTGGCTTGCGCAAGCTGCGACACAACCGCCACGTCGAACCCAAGGTTTGGCCATCCGTCAGCATCATTATGCCGGCGCGCAATGAAGCTGAAGTCCTCGAACGCACGCTGCATTCGCTCTTTGCCCAGGATTATCCCGGGGAATGGGAGATCATTGTCGTGGACGACCGCAGCACCGATGCCACACCCCTTTTACTCGAGAATCTCGCCAAAGAATCAGACCGCCTTCGTCCCATTCGGGTTACGGACGAAAATCCGCGCTCGCCCAAAAAGCATGCCTTGGCCCTTGGGATCAAGCAGTCGCGGGGCGAGATCATCGCGACCACGGACGCCGATTGCGTCTATCACCCGTGCTGGATCCGGGAGATGGTGTCGCACATGGCGCCTGATGTCGGCGTTGTTGCGGGTCTGACGGTGTTCGATCTTCCTGACAATCACGTTCCGGTCTGGCAGAAGATTCAGTGGCTTGACTTCTTTGCCCAGAATGCGCTCGCCGCGGGCGCGGCCGGCGCAGGGGTTCCTTCAAGCTGCAACGGCTCCAATCTCTTCTACCGTCGTGAAGTCTATCAAGAGATCGCCGGCTTCGGCGAAGTCTCGTCGGTCATATCCGGTGACGACGTCCTATTCGCCCAGCGCGTATCGAACAAGACGAAGTGGAAGGTCGTGTTTGCCGCAAGACCGGAGACAACGGTGCGTTCACTGCCCGTGCTGACGATTCGCGAGCTGATTCAGCAGCGCCTGCGCTGGGCATCTAAGGGGCTTACGTATCGCGCCAGCATGTTGTCTTTCCTGTTCGGGATCTACGGTTTCTACCTTCTGCTCGGCGTGATTCCGCTTGTCATGGTCGTCGAGCCGGCGCTGGCCGCTCCCTTAGCGCTCATCCTGCTCTGGAAACTCGCCTGGGATTATGCGACCGTTTCAATCAGTTGTCGGACCTTTGGGCAGGAAGGCCTGCGTGCCTATTTTCTGCCCTATGCCGTGCTCCAGTTGTACGCTTACCCCCTGCTCGGATTTGCCGGACTCCTGCTTCCTTTTCGCTGGAAAGGTGATTGGTATCGCACCCCGCGTCTCCCGCGCGGTTTGCGCCGCGGGTTGGTGCGCATTCGGCGCGTCATGCGCACCCGTCGTGCGGCATCGACACACACGCATTGATCCGTGCACATCCCCTTACATGAGCGGCTCTTTCCCGGGTGGATCTGGCGGCTTGCTGCCGAGTCAAACAGCGTTGCCGTCACGTTTGACGACGGCCCCGATCCGCGGACAACACCACTTCTGCTCCGTCAGCTCGATCGCCTGCAGATTCCAAGCACGATGTTCGTTCTTGGCGAACGCGCGGCTCACAGCCGTTCGCTTCTAAGCGAATGCGCAGCCGCCGGTCATGCACTCGCTATGCACGGTCAGACTCACCAATCGTTTCTCTGGCATTCCGGAAGATGGCAGGAGAATTCAATTCGGATAAATGAGTCCACAATGGCCTCTATTCGACCGAACGTCTTGCGGCTTTTCCGCCCGCCGTTCGGCCACTTCAACCTCAGCACCACGCCCCTGCTCCGACGCCTGAACTATCGCGGCATTCTGTGGTCGCATCACATTGCGGATTGGCGGCAACAATCTCGCGCCGAGCTTGAGACTCGACTCGTTCGCGGTCTGCATTCGGGTTGTATTTTGCTCTTGCACGATGCCAAACCGACGACGCAATCCGTAATCGAAACGCTGCCGCGTCTGGCGGATGAGGTCGCGCGGCGCGGATGGCACTTCGTTACGTTAGCACATCTTTCCACTTCTCAGCACACCTCCCCTTGATCTTAACGGTCGTTCTGCTCCTGATCCTAGCCACGTATGCAGCGATTGCCGCCGTCATTGCCGGCGGCATCCACGCTCGCTATCCGCGCCGTAAGGATTTTCCTTCGATCAGCATTGTCATTCCGGCCCGCAATGAAGAGCGCAATCTGCCTGCACTGCTTGATTCCTTGCTTGCGCTCGACTACCCGGCGGAGAGCATGGAGATCATTCTGGTAAACGATCAATCGGATGATCACACTCGCGAGATCGCCGAGAGCTACCGGTACCGTTTCAAGTGCAAGTATGAGATCTATGACGTTGAGACGGAACATGATCAACGGCTGCGCGCCAAAACCCGGCCGCTGACGCAAGGTTTGGACAAGGCGCGGGGTGAGTTCTTTTTGATGCCGGATGCCGACAACCGCATGCCGCCGGAATGGGCCAAGACGATGGTGTCCTACTTTGCCGATGGGGTGGGTATGGTCTGCGGCCCGATCTTGCCGGATCGCCGCCGTTTCACGCGCCTTCCGTTGACATTCTTTGAAACCGTGGACATGTCGTTTCTGCTTGGGGTTTGTGCAGGCTTCAGCGGGCTGGGTAAAACGCAGGCGCTCATCGGCAGCAATTTTGCGATTCGTCGCAGCGCCTATGAAGAAATGGGCACTTATCGCGGCCTTGCTTTTCACATGATCGAGGACCTTTCGCTGTTGGGCGGAATCCATGCGTCAAGCAGCTGGAAGGCGGTGTTTCCGGCCGACGCCGGAACCGTGCTCTGGACGCTTGCTCAACCGGATTTCAGATCATTCCTCGTTCAGCGCTATCGCTGGTTCGCCGGCCGAAAGCACGTCAAATTCGGGATTCGCGCGGCACTGTTCTTCGGTTTTGCAGCCCACGCGGCCTGGCCGTTATGGCTGTTCTTTCCCGTACCCTGGTCACTCGCTTTGTATGGTTTATTGGCGGCCGGTGATGGCCTGGTAGCCGGCAGGATGTTGAAACAGTATCGTCAGGGGCGGTTTCTGTGGCTGTTGCCGTTCTATCCCATCTTCGTTTCAGTCTATGGTCTCGGACTGTTGATGCTGCTCCTCACAAAGCGAGAAGTCGTCTGGAAGGAACGCTCCTTCATCAAATAGGAATTCGCGCAAACGAAAAAGCCGGTGCAAATGCACCGGCTTTTCTTTGAGCAACCAAAAATCATTTGATCGTGTAAGTCAAGGACAACCCGAATTCGCGCCGGATGAAGTCCTTGGCCATCGGGACTTGCGGCGCCTCGGATTCCGTGCGGCGTTCGTCATAGGTGAAATAGGGTTCCGCCGACAATGACCGGATAATGGTCACGTTCAGAGATGCCGTGAGCTGGCCGCGGCGATCCAGGCGTCCCCGGTGAAACGGATCTTGCTCCAACGTGCGATCCGTGGTATAAGTGCGCCGTCTCCAGCGATAGGACAGCGACGCTTCGGTCGGCAGCAGCAGCGTCACGCCGAGGGACGACGTGATGCGGCCGTTCCATTCATCTTCATTGAAGTCTCCGTCACCGTACTCAGTATCTCCAATCTCGACCGGATCCTCGGGTGGCGTATTGAACACTCCCGGCTGGTCCTTACCAACATTCTCAGAAATGCGGCGAGTGTAGCTGCCGCTGATAGCCAGTCCGGGAGCAGGCACATACCCCGATCCGAAATTCACTTCCCAATACTCGCTGTCATATTCAGTGAATTGCGGATTGTAGTAGTATGTTCCATACCCGGCGCCCGCCTCAGACCACAACGACTGCCACCAGCGCAATCTCGCACTGGCGGAATAATCATAGTTGCCGAACTTTGCCGGAAGCCGCTCCCCCCGGTCCCGATCGCGATAGACACGCAAGTAGTAAGACGGGATTGCGAAGACTCGCGTTCTGACCGACCAGCGATGACCCGCCACGCGCGGTCGCGCGGCAAGCGTGAAGCTGTGAGTCTGGTAGTCCGTGAAGTCGTTCCGCAGTCGATGCACGAATTTCAGCCGATAATCCGCGTCAATCATGAGGTTCAATGGCGCGCGCCAGCGAATATTCGGATGCAGCTGCAACTCCGTCTCAAGATCATCAACCGATTCGAGCGGCGTCGGAAAGCCCTCGGGATCATTCAAAAACTGGCTGCGGTCCGGTCCGGAAATGCCAATCACGTTGCTGTTGTAGATTGAGCTGCCGGTGATGTCGAGGCGCCATTCCAGCTTGGGCAGAGTGCGCCGTGCCACCGCGTCTTGCGGCAGCATTGTCAATACCGTTAACAGGCCGAAAAGGACAAACGCACAGCGTCGCACGGATCAGTCCTGTTCAAGTTGTTTTTCAGGAAGCAGGTAGCGAAACAAAACGGTTCTGTGATTATCCGGCAGACGGAATTCATACTCATGCTCGCCTTCGGGAACCTCCACGAAGAACGTTTCGGCGCGACTGGGAACATACGGAGCCGACTCGCGATACGATGTCACCTGACTTTGTTTCGCCGAGAACGAATGGGTCGCTTTGATCTTGCCGTCTTCGATGATCTGCACACGCCATTTTTGGCGGCCGCTCATGTTCTGGTCGAATTCAATCCGGTTCAACACTTTGAGCGTCGCCGGGCCGATCAGTTTGAGCATGGCCTTGTCGCTGCCGCCAACCCGATAGTACGCCGAGGTCTCTTCACGCGTCGTGATGTCCACACGCGTCGTGTAGGAGATCGGAGTCATCGCCACGACCTTGTCGCCTTCGGCAAACTCTTTCGATTCGCGGGCGAAGCGCAACAACACGGTTTGTTTGGAGTTGCGAGGCAGCGAGAACGTGTAGACCTGTTCTCCGCGAGGAACATCAATGATCCGCGAGCGGCTCGATGTGAAACTGCCACTGCTTTCACCGGAGATGCTGCCGTTCTCGAAAATTCGGCTGCGGTGGCGAACGGGAATTGACTTCTTGGCGCCGTCGCGCTTGGCGACGTAGCGGTAATCAGCGCTGTCCTGATCCGCCTCCAGAACCGCTCGCGACAGAATTCGCAGTCTGGTCGGCCCTTTGACTTTGACCTGGATCGTGTTGTTGCCGTTCAACACGTAATAGGCTCGCGTCTTGCCGGAAATCTGAATCTCTGATTTCTCGTCAAATGCGTAGGGCGTGAGATAGCGATATTCTGCCGCCGCCGCCGCTGCGGCCAGCACGAGGGACACGACGAGTATGTGAGTGTAGCGAATGAGCATGTCGATTACCCGATAAGTCAGTGTTGCCAGAATCGTAGCTTTTTACATCAGCGTATCCGGATCCACGCCAGCTTCTTTCAGCCTGAAAAGCTTGGCATCGAGCCGGACCAGAATCAAAATCAGCGCGAGCGCAATCAAGGCCGAAATTCCCGCCACGCGCAAGTCATAGCGCTCCGTCACGTAGACACTGCCGTCGCCGACTTCCGGCAGCGGCACTTCAGGGCCACCCAGTCCATAGTCCCGCGCAATCGTCACCACGTCACTCAGATTAATGACCGGTATGTCCTGCTCGTTGAAGCGATGCGCGACACCGCGCGAGGGATAGTTCTTGTGGGCAAGTTTGCTTTGAAAACCCGGCCCAATCAACCGTGCATTTGTGCTGTGCCCAAGATCCGCTTCGCTCTGCCCGGCCGTGACAAATGCTTTGTACGACTTACCTTCTGCGGCCGCCGCATAGATCTCCATGCGCCGTTTGACGGACGCAGTAATGTTGTCTTCCGAGATTAGCGGCAAGTTGTTGCGAGTCGCCGCTGCCCGAATCAAATCCTGCCCCATCTTCGAGAGTCCCGTTGCTCGATCCGCCGTCCCTCCCATAGACGCCGCCAGCGGACGGGAGTGAATCACACCTCGCTGATTCAGGACTCGCTCCATGTCCAGCCACGTCAGATCAGGATCGTTAGCTCCCCACCAGGACGATGCGACGGCTGTGATCGTGACTGCAGCCGCACCCAGCGCTTCGCAAGCGCAAAGCACGGCGATGTTTACTCCCGGCTGGGAGCCGGTCAGTCCCACCGCCACCAGATCGCCGCGCTCAACTTTCGCCTGCTTCAACAGATCCACAACGACGGCGGCATAATTGGGATTCGCACCGATCAGCTTGGACTCGAAGATGTCGAAATCCGTGGTGACCAGCGAGAACTGCTGTCCAATGATGGCCGTCAGACGGGCGTCATCGTACGGATTCTCCGTAAACACTCCCTGCTCCATCGTCGCGTTCTGCAGCGTTAGCAGCGCCCGATCCATCAACTTTGCGGCCGCGACTTTCTCGTTAAAGAACGGGAGTTTGTACTCAACATGACTGCGTTCGCTCCACTGATAGAGGCCATAGCAGATCAC
>CAYJKM010000042.1:0-15968 GCA_964370805.1 uncultured Alphaproteobacteria bacterium
CTTCAGTACCGGAGAACCCGTCCGCCATGTCCCGGCGGCGTCCTATCGGCAAGAGCGAAGGCTGGTGAATTTTGCTCCCTCCACGCGCGCTCCGCGCGAACCGGCTCAAATGCCGGTTGTCGATGACGCGAGTGAGACCGGCGCTGAGGCTCCCGCTGATAGGAGCGCTCAGGCAGATGCACCGCTCGAAGGGACGCAGATCACGGTCTCATCGCACCCCGACGGTGCGCAGATCGTTGTCAACAGCACGCTGACGTCGCGACTCACTCCATACACGTTTCAGGGCCTCGAAGCGGGCATGTATATCTTCAGCCTCGTGATGCCCGGCTACAAGGTGAAGCCTGAAAGCGTGACCGTAATTCTCGCTGAAGATTATCAGTCGGAACTGGCCGCGTTCGAACTCGAAGAGGATGTGTCGCTGCCCCGGCCGATCCTGACGTTGACAACGACTCCGCCGGCTGCGGGAATCCGTGTCAACGGCAAGCCTGCCGGTGTCGGCAAGGTGACCGTCGAAAGCACGTATGGCAAACACGTGATTGAATTCGTCGAGGTCCCCGGCTATAAGACTCCCGCGCCGCAAACGGTTGAACTCACAGTGGATAATCCGAATGCTGACGTAACCGGTGAGTATGTGAAGATCTCCGGCAACAGTTATCTGGCGGTTCTGCCCAGCGAAGACTTGGGTACTGAATTTGAAAGCGGCAAGTTGCGCGTGCTCGTGGACAACGAGCTGATCCTCGATAATTCGACGCAGCCGTTTGATGCCACTTTAATGGGCAAAATCCTGTCGGGCAAACGCCTTGTCCGCATTGAATACGGTGATCTGGTCAATGATATTCACGTGAACTTGCAGGACGGCGCCGTCTCCGAGGTCACCTTCCGCGTCGAGAGTTTCTTCAGCAAGCGGCGTTTGCGGCTGCGCGACAAGGATGCCATCTCGCTCGAAAAGTGGGAGCAAAAATCCCGTCGATTGACCGTTCTCAGCGCAAGTTGATGTGGGAATTGGGCGGCCTGTGAAAGAACGCCTGCAAAAGACTCTGGCCAGAGCGGGAGTCGCATCCCGCCGGGCGTCTGAAGAATTGATCCGCGATGGCCGCGTTCGAGTCAACGGGCGGATCATCACCGACATGGGTATATCGGTCGATCCTGAATCGGATCGGATCGAATTTGATAGTCGCCCGCTGCCGATTCCCAGACCGCCGCGTGTGCTGATGCTCAACAAGCCTGTAGGTTATGTCTGCACGAGCCGGATCAGCCGCGAAACCGCACCCTCGGTGCTCGACTTGGTTCCCACGGATCGCCGCTATTTTTCGATCGGCCGCCTTGACCGGGATACGTCGGGATTGCTGCTGCTGACGGACGACGGCGATCTTGCGTTTCGTTTGACTCATCCCAAGCACGGGACGCGCAAGTTCTACGAGGTTGAAACGAATCACCGCCTGACCGACGAGGAGCTGGCCGAGCTGGAAGAAGGTGTGATGATCGACGACGGTCTGGCGCGCGCCGTCGAAGTCAAACGGCTTCCGCGCAATCGCATCAGGGTCGTGCTGGCGGAAGGCCGCAAACATCAGGTGCGCCGCATGATTCAGGCGGTCGGAGCGCGAGTCCGCAGCTTACGGCGCAGCGGCCTCGGCCCGCTGCGGTTGGGAGATCTGCCGGAAGGCCAGTGGCGGGAGCTTACCCCGCGTGAAATCCATTCCTTGCGCGGTACTCCGAGAGTAGTGCCGCGCGCTTAGTCATCCTTGCGAGGTTGTTATATGTATCTTGTCGACGAAGAACACCACATCATCCATGACATGTCGTTCATCAAGTACGAATGTCAAGTCAAGAGCATTCCCGAAGACAAGCGCAAGAAAATTCACACGCTTGATCAAGTGAAGCGCATGGTGGACTCTAACCACCGGCCGCAGTATAATGGTTGCCGCTATTGTCTTTCGGAGTATCATCTCTTCGACTTTACAACCATTTTCAGTCATTGACCGATGGCTCGCGTGATCGTCGGTACTGCTGGGCATATTGATCACGGCAAGTCTGCGCTTGTGCGCGCCCTCACCGGCACCGACCCCGACCGGCTGCCGGAGGAAAAAAACCGGGGCATTACCATCGATCTCGGCTACGCTTTTCTTGCCGGCGTAGCCGCTGTTATTGATGTCCCCGGCCATGAGCGCTTTATCCGCAATATGGTCGCCGGCGCCGCCACCGTGGATTACGCGCTGCTGGTCGTGGCGGCGGATGACGGCGTGATGCCGCAAACCACCGAGCACCTGCACATCCTGCGATTGCTTGGTTTGCGAGCAGGTGCGATCGTCATCACCAAGATTGACAAGGCCGAACCCGAATGGCTCGAATTGGTGGAAGAACAAGCTCGCGCGGCCGCCCAATCGACCTTTCTCGCCGATGCACCCTTGTTTCGTGTGGATTCACTGTCCGGCAAGGGAATTGCCGAACTTCGGGAATTTCTGATTGAGACGCTAAGCAAGCTGCCGTCGCGCTTAGATAGCGGTGTCTTGCGCCTGCCGGTTGACCGCGTGTTCCTGATGAAAGGGCGGGGAACCGTCATCACCGGTTCGATGCTGGGGGGAAGCGTTCGCAAAGATCAGCGACTCGTTGCGCTTCCCGGCGGCCACGACGTGCGGGTCAAGCATTTGGAGTCTGAGGGTCGCGAAGCGGATGTCCTGGAATCGGGGCAGCGCGCCGCACTGAATCTGGTCGGGGACACGGAACGGCTCGAACGAGGACAGACGTTGACGCATGCGGGAGAGTTGCTCTCGTCCACGCGCCTTAACTTGGTGATCGAGCTTTTGCCCGGTGTGCCCCCGCTCAAAGAGCGCCAGCGAATTCGCTTTCTCATCGCCACGCAGGAAGTTATCGGACGCGTGCTGATGATTGGTGAGGCTGGCGCGAATCGCGTAGCCACGCACCTGATTCTGGAAGAACCGGTCGTCGCGGTGTGGGGCGATCATTTCGTGATTCGCCGCTACTCGCCGCTCGAAACTCTGGGAGGCGGAACCGTCCTCGAAGCCGATGCGCCACCGCTGCGCGCGCGCCAACTTGAAATTGAGCGCTCGTCGGCCGCCGCCTTGGATTGCGATTCGCTCCCTGAGGCGGTGTTTGCCATGCTGCGCTTTCGCGGACGGCATGGTCTGCCCTTGCAGAGACTGGCCGCATTGGTTGGAGTGTCAAGCGAACGGTTAAAGCAGATCCTGGCCGGCGAGGGCACAAAGACCCGTGTCCACGCATTTGGCGAGTACCTGCTGCTGGACGAACATCGGCAGAGCATCGCTGAGTTGGTGTCGGATCAACTGAAGACGCTGCACGCTAAACAGCCCGGCAGTTCGGGCTTTGCTCCCGCAGAACTGCGGCAGGGAGAGCTATTGGCAATCCCTGAATCGCTCTTTCAATTGCTTCTGAATGCGTTTGCAGAAGAACATCTGATTGCCCGCGAAGGTGGATTGCTTCGCCTGCCGGACAAGCGGATTGAACTGACTCCCGCTCAGCAGGCACTGATTGCGCAAATCCGTCCGATTCTGGAAAATGACGGCTTCACCCCGTCTTCGGCTGCCGTCTTGTCAGAGCGGCTGAGTCGCAGTAAGACGGACGTGGAAAAAGTACTGGTACTCATGGAACGTCTGGGCGCGGCGCGACGCCTTGGCGTGGATCTGTTCTTTGACGCGAAGGCATTTGACTCTGCTGTTCAGCAAGTGATCGTCACGTTGCGAGGAGGCAAGGAGCTGAGCGTGTCCGAAGCGAGCCAACTCCTGAATTCATCTCGAAAATACGTCGTTCCGCTGCTGGAGTACCTGGATGGCAAGGGCATTACCCAAAGGCAAGGCAATGTGCGCGTGGCCGGTCGCAACTTCACATCCGTTGACGCTTAACTATAAGATTGAATCCCATTGAAAGTCATTCTCTGCATTATGGACGGGTACGGCCTTCGCGCGGCGGACAAATTCAATGCCGTCACGCAGGCCAATACTCCAAATCTCGATCGGATTTTCAAGACCTTTCCGTGGGCCAAGGTTCGCACCAGCGGGCTGGATGTCGGTCTGCCGGATGGACAAATGGGCAACAGCGAGGTCGGCCACATGAACATCGGCGCGGGCCGTATCGTTTATCAGGACGTCACACGGATCGATAAGGAGATTGAGGACGGCGAGTTCTACCGCAATCCGGCGCTGCTCAATCTCATTCATGATTTGAAAAGCCGTGGCTGCTATTTGCATCTGTTTGGGCTGGTTAGCAATGGCGGCGTGCATTCGTCGCTCAACCATTTGCGTGCCACACTCGAACTGTGCCGCCGTGAGAATTTCTTAAACGTCGTCCTCCATGCTTTTACGGATGGTCGCGACACTCCGCCGCAATCGGGTGCCGGTTTTGTGCGGACGGCCGGTCAGTGGATGAACGAAATCGGCGTGGGCCGCATCGCCACCGTCAGCGGCCGTTACTATGCCATGGATCGTGATAAGCGTTGGGACCGGATTGAAAAGGCGTATCAAGCCATTTGCTTTGCGGAAGGTTTGCACGCGGAGTCGGCGGTCGGTGGGATCGAAGCTTCCTATGCCGCGGGCGTCACGGATGAGTTCATCGTGCCGTTTGTCGTGAATCAGCCGGAGGGGTTTACGCCGCTGACCGCGGAAGATGGCGTGTTCTACTTTAACTTTCGTGCCGACCGCGCGCGCCAGCTCACTGACGCGCTTACCGATGAAGGGTTCACCGGCTTTGATGCTCCCGTGAAAGTCCCGCGCTATGTTACGATGACGCGTTATCGCGAGGATTACGCGTTTCCGGTTGTTTCCCACTCGCAATCCCTCAAGAACATCCTCGCGGAAGTCATTGCGAACGCAGGCTCAAAGCAATTCCGCATTGCCGAAACGGAAAAGTACGCGCATGTGACGTATTTCTTCAATGGCCGCGAGGAGACGCCGTTTCCCGGCGAGGATCGTTGTCTCGTGCCTTCACCGAAAGTCGCCACTTACGACATGCAGCCGGAAATGAACGCGCCCACCGTTACCGAGAAGGTCTGCGAGGCCGTGGCGGCAGGACGATACGATTTCATTCTTATCAACTTTGCCAATTGTGACATGGTCGGACATTCGGGAAATGTCGAAGCGGCCGTGAAAGCGGTCGAAGCGGTTGACAAGGGAGTGGGAAGACTCTGGGAAACCGCGCGGCAAAACGGCTACGCGATGCTGCTGACATCCGATCACGGCAACGCCGAAGAAATGTGGGATCCTGAGACGAATGGTCCGCACACGGCGCACACGACGAATCTGGTTCCGATCGTGCTGCTCAGCGAGACGCCGGCCGGCGGAATTCGGGACGGGCGGTTGGCAGACATTGCTCCCACGATTCTGGATTTGATGCAGCTGAATAAACCTGCGGAGATGACGGGAGCATCGCTCCTGACAAAGTGAACACGCCGAACATGCGGCGCAATATCCCGTTGATCACGGCGCTGGTGATTGGACTCGCGCTCCGTCTCTACTTCGCCGTGGCGACTCCAATCGGTTCGGCGAGTCAGCCGCTCCGGCTCTCTTCGTATAATGACGAGCTGGCACATGGCAACTATGCGCTTCACGTTCTGAAAACCGGCAAACTTCCGATTGCCGTCGAATCCGTCGAGGCGGAGGGTGCGCTCGATCGCGGGCAATTTGAAAACTACCAGCCGCCGCTTTATTATCAGATCACGGCGGGACTGTCCGCGCTCCTCGGTCAGAAGAATTTGAACGGAGTTGTGCTTGCCGGCAGATTCCTGAACGTCGCGCTGTTTGCACTGCTGCTGGCCGTATTTATCGCGATCGCGCGGGCGTTGAACATACCGGCCTTGGCGAAGACATCGGCCCTGATCTTTCTCGCGCTCAACGGAGTGATGATACGATTCTCGTCCACGGCGACGAACGAAGTCCTGTTCTGGCTCTTAGGCGGGCTCACGATCTGGTCCGCACTTACGGCGTGGAACACTCGACTTACGTTTCGCAGCGCAATTCTGTTTGCGCTCTTTTCCACCGTGGCTCTCTACACGAAGCTGACGGCAATCCTCTTGCTCCCGCTGTTGCTGCTATTCTTGTGGCGCGACCGCGGTCGCCGCACGCTCCTGATCATTGCCGCAGCGTACGCGATCATCCTGCTCGTTACGATTCCGCTCTGGCTGCGCAACGTGTATGAGTTTGGTGCGCTTGTGCCCGTCGCGGCGGGCTTCGGCCAGCCGCATTCTGATCAGGCAGGCCTATTGTTCGTGCTGTTTGTTGCGCGCTCCTTCGTCTTTCCTTGGTGGGAATTCTGGCAAGGCTGGATCGGTCTGATCCTGATGCTTCCGCTGCTTGGCTGGTGGATTGCCTCGGCTGCGTCATCGTCAAGCCGGAAGGTCGTCTGGCGTCAGCCAATTCTTGTCACGTCGCTGTTGGCGGCAGTCGCCGGATTTGTGTGGTTAAACTTGCGTTACGACCAAGCCGAGGCCCGCTACCTGTTTGCGGCTTGGCCGGTGCTGGCGTTGCTTGCGTCCGGCAGTGATGACAAGTTGAAGCGGCAGTGGCTGTTGATCGCCTGTCTACTGCTCCCTTACGGGTTGTTTATTCTCCCCGCATTCGGTCTCTAATTGCTCGCACAACTCAAACGGCTCGGCCGCGATTCGATCATCTACGGGACGGGGCACATCCTCTCCCGCGTGCTGACGTTTCTGCTGCTGCCTTATTACAGCTTCCGGTTGACCCCCGCCGAATACGGCGAAGTCACGCTGTATTTCTTGTTCATTGCCGTCGTTCAGACCTTCTATTTTTACGGTTTGGACATTGCCTACCTGCGCTACTTTGGACTGTCACGAGAGCCTGAGGAGCAGCGCAGGATCACCGGCACGGCGACGTCGGCATCGTTCTTTACCTCCATACTTCTGACGCTCCTCATCGTGGCGCTGGCACGGCCGCTCGGAGATCTGCTGATTGAAGATCCCGTGCATCCGGGGTTGACCACCGCCATGATTCGCGTTTGTGCCGGAGTTCTGTTCTTTGACACGCTGGCGATGTTCCCGTTTATCCTGCTGCGCGGAACGCTGCGTCCGGTGCGCTTCATCACGGTCAAGCTCTTCAATGTGGGCGTGAATATTGGTCTGAATATTTGGTTCGTCGGCGGAATGAAGTAGACGGTCGAAGGTGTACTGTGGGCGAATCTGATCGCCAGCGCCGCCACGCTTGTGGTGCTGCTGCCCGATTTGCTGCGCTATTTTCGGCCGGTCATCGACAAGCCGCTCATCGGCGAAATGCTCAAATTCGGCTTGCCGAACGTGCCCACGTATTTCTTTGTCATGGTCGTGGAACTGGCCAGCCGTAAGTTCGTGGAAGTCTATCGCGGGTTGGACGAAGCCGGTCTGTTCAGCGCGGGATACAAACTCGGCATGTTCATGGCCGTTGTGACCGGCGCCTTTCGCTTCGCGTGGCAGCCGTTCTTTCTGGCCCATGCGTCGGAAGCGGATGCGCCCCGGCTCTTTGCCCGCGTGATGACGTATTACCTGCTGATCACGACGTTCTTGTTCCTTGCGCTCAGCTTCTTCATTTATCCGCTGGTTACATCCGAGTGGCCGGGAATCGGACAAGTGCTCGACCCACGCTATTGGCCCGGCCTTGCCGTTTTCCCGATCATCCTGCTGGCGCATATTTTTGACGGTCTGTACGCGAATTTCATGGTCGGTGTTTATCTGAAGAAGCTCACCCACCGCCTGCCGATGGTGACCGGCGCGGCCGCCGCGATTACGATCGCGCTTAACTTCATGCTCGTTCCGCGCTATGGCATGATGGCCGCCGCTTGGATTACCCTGCTCGCTTTTGCCGTGCAAGCCGCCTTGCTCTGGTATGTCGTGCGCCGCGCCTATGCCGTCCCCTATGAGTGGGGAAGAGTGCTGCGGCTGGCGATAGCGGCTGCCGCAATTTTCGGCCTCGGCCAATTGCCGGCGTTATCTTCTACGCCGGTGCGCCTCGGCTTAATCGTTATGTTCCCGCTTCTGCTTCTGGCCCTTGGTTTTCTCGATGCGAGCGAGAAACGCCACCTGCGTCGCATCCTACTGCGCGGATGAAGTTCCTCTACATTGCGGCTGAACACGTTTCCGGCACGCTGTCCCTATTTCAACAGGAGCATCGGCGCCGTGGCGACGAATGCCGCTACGTCACGTTTTGGCCGAGTCGCTGGAAATTTCCGGATGACATCTGCCTGAATCTCGGCCTGATGCCGGATCGCGCCTGGGTGCGGCTGCTGCGCGAGTCTCTGCTGCGACTCCGCGGTCATAGCATCAACAAGCCGCTCGACTCTAAACAGCTGTACTGGTCGCCGCGTGCGCTGGAGCGCAACCTGTTTGCGTGGCGCGACGCCATCCACTGGCCGGATATTGGCGCGGCCATCCGCCGCTACCGCCTGCATGAGTTCGACATTATCATTCTGGACGGCGGATTGGATTTCACGCGCGACGCGCGGTTTGCGGCCGGCTGCCGGCGGAGCGGCAAACACGTGGCCTGTTTCTTTCACGGGACTGACATGCGCAATCGCGGTATCGTGCGCGAAGTGGATCGGCACGTCGAATTGCGCTTGACAAGCGAATGGGATCTGCTGGAACTCGATCCGCGCCTTGAGTATCTCTACTTGCCCTTCGACACGTCTGCCTATCCACGACGCGATTACCGTTTTCACAATCCCATTCGCATCTGCCACGCGTCGCGCAACGTTTTTAAAGGCACGGCGCAAATCGTGACCACGATGGAACGGCTCAAACAGCGGCATCCGGTCGAACTGGTCCTGCTCGAAAACGTGGCGCACACGACGGCTTTGCAAATTAAGAATGACTGCGACATTTTCGTCGATCAGCTTACCAACGCCGGCGGCTGGGGCTATGGCATGAGTTCCGTCGAAGCGCTGGCGATGGGGCTTCCGGTCGTGACGAATATTCCTCCGCAAATGGCAGCCAGGCTCGGCGAGCATCCCTTTGTCCAGGCCGATGCCGCCACTTTGGAAAATACGTTGGAGCGCCTCATCACCGGCGAATCTTTGTGCCGCGATTTGTCCGCTCGTGGGTACCAGTGGGTCCGCAATCGCCACGACATCGGTGTCGTCGGTGATCAACTGTACAGCTACTTTCGCCGCGCAGGATGGATCAGCGACAACCATTCCTAAGCGTGGTCGTGATCTCGTGGAACCAGCGCGAATTCCTGCAGCGCCTCGTTGGTCAATTGCGCGATCAGGATTATCCCCGCGACCGCTATGAGATCGTCGTCGTGGATGATGGCTCGACCGACGGTTCGCGCGAGTGGCTGAAGTCTCTGCCGGCGAATGACGTGAAAACCGTGTTCGGTCCGTCCGAACGCGGGCGCTCGGCATCCCGCAACGCCGGAATTCGAGTCGCGTGCGGTGACGTCGTGGTCATGCTTGACGGCGACCACACGATTCAGCAGAATTATCTTACGATTCATGCGGAGCGACACGCGCGAGAGCGCTGCGTCATCGTCGGTAAATCCGATTTCATCGACCACCCCGACTTTCGCGCGCTGAATCACTATCTGAACGGCGGTGGGGCGACGAAGCTGCCCGCGAATGCAAAGTTGCCGGGACGGTACTTCTTGACTCGAAACTGCTCCGTGCCGCGTGACCTGCTGATGGACATTGGCCTGTTTGATGAGACCTTCACAGCCTGGGGTGGGGAAGACCTCGATCTCGGCGTCAGACTAGAGCAGACCGGCGTACCGATTTACGGTGAGTCTCGGTGTCTCGCCATGCATCACCACTTGCGGCCGCTGGATGACTTGCTGCGCAACTTGTACGTGTACGGACATGACAGCATTCCGATCCTTCTACAGCGTCATCCGCAACTCTATCGCGAATTGAACCTGCATCGCGCGCAGCGGCTCATCTATCGGATGCTAATGATCTCCCCGGTGTACCGCGTTGTGCGTGCCGTTGCAAAGCTGTTGCGGCGGCGGCAGTTGCCGCGGTTTGTCTTTGACTATCTGCACCTGCGGCAGTATTCGCGCGGCTATCGTGACGCCCTTCGTGCTCGTTAAGCAAAGGAACATCTGTGTATCAGTTGATTGACGGCAAAGCCATTTCAAAGCAGATTCAGGAGGAGATTCAGGCTGAAATTGTTCGCCTGCGTGAATCCACGGGCGTCATTCCGGGTCTGGCCGTGATTTTGGTTGGAGATGATCCCGCATCGAAGACCTACGTTTCATCGAAATCAAAGACCAGCCTCAAGTTGGGAATGCACTCGGTGCAAGAGACGCTTCCAGCGAACATTTCTGAGTCAGATCTGCTTGCCGTTATCGATCGCTTTAACCATGATCCCGATATCCACGGCATTCTGGTTCAGCTTCCGCTGCCGAAGCAGATCCATTCCGACCGCATCATTAATCGCATTGATCCGCGCAAGGATGTGGACGGCTTGCATCCGTTTAACGCCGGCCTGCTCTGCGCCGGACATCCGCGCTTTGTTCCCTGCACTCCCTTGGGCGTCTGTGAACTGCTCAATCGTTCCGGAGTGCAGATCCGCGGCAAGCATGTCGTCATTCTCGGCCGCTCAAATCTGGTTGGCCGGCCACTGTCCGTGTTGATGTCTTCGAAACATCCATTCGGTGATGCGACCGTGACGGTTTGCCATTCGCGCAGCGAGCATCTGAAGGACATCTGTCGGCAAGCTGACATCCTGATTGCGGCCATCGGCCAGAGAAAATTCGTGAGGCGGGATTTTGTGCAGCCCGGCGCAGTTGTGATTGATGTGGGTATTCATCCGGCGACCGAGGCGGGCGGCAAAATGAGTGGGGATGTGGACTTCGAAGACGTCGCGCCCGTAACGTCATTGATCACCCCGGTGCCCGGCGGCGTGGGACCGATGACGATTGCCATGCTGATGCGGAATACTTTGAATTCCGCGATTGAGTTCTCACGCGATGCAATTGCTGCCCACGAGCGCACTGCTGAATAGTCACTCGATGGGCCGCATCGTTTTCGCGGTTTCAGCAGGAATTGCCTGGCTAGTATACTTCTGGACGTCCGCGCCCGGACTGGGATTGGTCGATAGCGGTGAGCTGACAACCGTCACAAAGACGCTCGGCATTGCGCACCCGACCGGCTATCCGCTGTATACGTTGTTGGGCCGAGTTTGGCATTTGACTATCCCGGCAGATCCGGCCCGCGCCATGGTACTGTTCTCTGTGACCTGCGCGGCTCTGGGCATCGGCGTGCTCGCGAATGCATCGTTTCGTCTGCTGCAACGCACAAGCTCATTATCAAATTCGTTGTCGGCTGTCTGCGCTGTGGGGCTGAGCACGGGGTTGACCTTCTCCTATTCGGTCTGGACAGCGGTTGCGTTTGCTGAAGTCTATCCGCTGACGTTCGTGATCGCGTCTTTGCTGATCTGGATTTGTGCTCGTGTCTATCTTGCTGAGTCGAGCGAAACGGTTCCATTTGTCCTTTCAGGATTTTATCTTTGGGGACTGGGCTTCGGGAACCACCTGACTATTCTGTGGTTTTTCCCGCTCCTGCTTTGGCTCGCCGTTCGCTTCGTGCGCGCATATGAACGAAGCATCGTGCCCATGCTGGTCCTCATCGCGGCGTTCATCTGCGGCGCGTCAGTCAATCTGTTTCTGCCGCTGCGCAGCTCGGTCGAACCCCTGTTGGATTGGAGCGACCCGCAGACGTTCTCGAACCTGCTGCGCCATCTCACCGCATGGCAATATCGCGTTTGGATGTTTGAAGGCGACTTCAACAATTTCATCGGCGCGTTCGGCGCTTATCTTGGCACTCTGCCGCGTGACCTTGGATGGATTGTGACGCTGCTATCAGCTCTTGGCCTATTGCTCGCAATCATCCGCCGGCAGTGGTTGCTGATCTGCGTTTTCGCAACGTGGTTGATCGGCGTCGCCTACAATTTGAACTACTCAATCCCGGATATTTCGACGTACTTCGTCTCTTTTTATGCTCCGCTGTTCATGCTGGCCGTCTTTGCCGTCGGGTGGGTTGCGCAGCGTCTGGCAGTCATGCCGGGACGAGTGATTGTCGTTGTTGCGCTATCGTGTTTGCCGGGGGTGGTGGCTTTTGCGTCATCGTATCGTGTAGCTGACAAACACGCAGACACATTCGCCACTGATCACGCCCGTGCGGTACTCGCGACGTTGCCGGACAGCGCGATCGTCTTTCATGGCAACTGGGATATCCAAAGTCCCGTGCTGTATCTGCAAAGCATCAAGGGCGAACGCGAAGATGTAGCCATGTTCGATCTCGCCTTGATGCAAAGGCCATGGTACCTGAAACAAGAGCAGCGGCGTTATCCGGCCATTTTTGCCGAGTGCACGTCCAGCGTTGAAGCATTTGTTCATGCCGTTCGTCCTTTTGAAGCCGGAGAACCGTACGACGCACAGCGGCTCGAAGCGGCCTATGTCGACATGATCAATTGCCTCATCGAGCATCATTACCGCGACCGGCCTGTCTATGTGCGGGATACTCGCGCCATCGGTCATCCCGGCATCGGCGCGGAATTGCCTGCCTATCCTGCCGGGTACTTCTTCCGAATTGCGGACAGCTCAATGCCTGAAGTCATGATCAATCCGGATCTCCTGCAGCAGAGCGGCGTCGATCGTGACGAGCGGGTTAGCCAGCTCTTCCGTCAAGCAGCCATGGCGACGGTACTGCGCGGCCAATTCAGTTTGCAGCAGGGCGATACGAGCGCTGCGCGTGAATGCGTTCGCGTCTCGACTCGGCTGGCTCCCGAAGATCGCAACGTGCGACAATTTGCCGCGCAACTGGCGGCGGCAACTGGAAACGTCCAGTGATCAAAGCAGTCTTCCTCTCCGGAATCGGCGGCATCGGCATGGCGAACGTCGCCGTGCTCTTGAAGCAGATGGGCTTCGAGGTTTCCGGTTCGGACGGGCAAGTCTATGAGCCGGCCGCCACCGTTCTGCGCCGGGCTGGGATCCACGTTCATTCTCCCTACTCGGCTGACAATCTGCCGCGGGATGGAACGCCAATTATCATTGGCAATGCGCAATCGCGGGGGCACGTCGAGGTGGAAACGGCGCTCGATGCCGGGCTGCCCATGTATTCGTTCCCCGAATTCCTGAGTCGCGTTGTGCTTCCGGGGCGGCATTCCATCGTTGTCGCCGGAACGCACGGGAAGAGTACGACCACGACGTGTCTCGCGCATTTGCTCGAAGCAACGAATCAAAGTCCCGGCTTCTTAGTCGGAGCGCTCCCGGTGGATTTTGAGGAGGGGGCGCAGATTGGCGAAGGGACTGCGTTCATCCTGGAGGGCGATGAATATGACAGCGCGTTTTTCGATAAGCGCTCCAAGTTCCTGCATTACTTTCCTCGCACGCTGATACTCGGTCCGGTTGAATACGATCATGCGGACATTTTTGCGAACATGGACGAGATGCTGCTCGCGTTTCAGCGCTTGCTCAGGCTGCTGCCGCGCTCCGGGCGATTAATCTTTGCGGCCGATAACGAAACGACGACGCAGCTCGCGGCCGCTGCCCCGTGCCCTGCTGCTTCGGTCGGCACGAACGCATCCTGCGACTGGCAGCTCTTGCCGGGCGCGTCCGAGCTGGTTTTTCGCACTCCGCAGGGCAACGTGCATCACTGTCCGTATCACCTTCCCGGCCGGCACAATCGGATGAATGCGCTGATGGCGCTGGCCGCCGCTGAGTCGTTTCAAGCGAACAACGCGGGATACATGGCAGCGTTATCGTCGTTTCGCGGTCTGAAGCGGCGGCTTGAAAAACTCCTGGAAAATCCCGATCTTGTCGTTTACGATGACTTTGCTCATCACCCGACAGCGATTGCCTCCGCCATTCAAGCCGTGAGGGAAAAGCACCCGACGGCGCACCTGACCGTGATCTGCGAACCGCGCTCCAACACGATGGTTCGCAATGTCTTTCAAGACGCGCTCTCACGCGCGTTCGTCGGGGCTGATCGCGTAATATTTGGATCCATTCACCGTCAGGACCGGATTCCCGCAGAGCAGCGACTCGACATTCATGCAATTCTGAAGCATCTCGAACTGACAAGAATTCCGGCAAATCAGATTCCAAATGAAGGAATCGTGAGCGCATTGATCAACGACAGGCGCGCCGCTTCTTCAGTCTATCTCTTTCTGAGCAACGGCGGCTTTGACAGAGTGCCGCACACGTTCGTCGAGCAGGTACAAGAAAAGTTGACAGGCAGTTTAGTACGCACGTGAGCATTTCAGCTCGCGTGGGGACGGATGGGGCACTGGTGGCCCTCACGGTCTTCAAAACCGTTCGCGTCCGCCTCGCGGCGGATGGCTGGGTTCGATTCCCAGACGTTCCCGCTAAGTAATGTAAGCAAGAAGGAACATCCAAATTCAGAACAGCCAATGCCCGAAAATCGCTTCGTGACCGAATGGGTTGAGCAGGTCGCGCGCCTGACGAAGCCCGACCACATTCACTGGTGCGATGGCTCAGATGCCGAGCGCGAGCAATTGACACAAGCGATGTTGGATCGCAAAGAATTTGTCCGGCTCAACCCGTCAAAGTGGCCGAACTGCTATTACTATCGCTCGCATCCCTCCGATGTTGCGCGCACGGAGAAAGTGACCTATATCTGCAGCGAGCGTGCCGATGATGCCGGGCCAACCAACAACTGGATGTCGCCGCAGGATGCGGAACAGGACGTGCTGCCGCGCTTTCGTGACGCCATGCGCGGGCGCACGATGTACGTGATTCCCTACGTGATGGGGCCGATCGGCGGCAGCAGCAGCCGCGTGGGCTACGAAGTCACGGATTCCCCTTATGTCGTGCTCAACATGGGGATCATGAGCCGCATGGGAAAGAAGGCCGAAGACCAGCTCGGCAGCAGCGATGATTGCACTCGCTGGGCGATTTGAATCCCGATACGAGAGCGATTTGTCATTTCCCCGAGCGCAAAGAGATCTGGTCAATCGGTTCCGGCTACGGTGGAAATGCGCTCCTGGGGAAGAAGTGCCACGCGCTGCGCATTGCATCGACTCAAGCGCGCACAGAAGGCTGGCTGGCCGAGCACATGCTGATTCTCGGCCTCGAGAGTCCTGACGGTGAAGTAACCTATATCGCCGCCGCGTTTCCTTCCGCCTGCGGCAAGACCAATCTCGCGATGGTCATTCCACCGGCTTCGATGCCCGGTTGGAAAGCATGGACGGTCGGTGATGATATTGCCTGGATGAGAATCGGAGCGGACGGCAGACTCTGGGCAATCAACCCGGAAGCAGGGTTTTTCGGTGTCGCGCCGGGAACGAGCATGAAGACGAATCCGAATGCGATGCTCTCCTGCCGCGCCAACTCGATCTTCACGAACGTCGCGCTCGCGCCGGATGGCGATGTCTGGTGGGAAGGGATGGGCAATCCGCCGCAGGAGCTGACAGACTGGAAGGGTAATCCGTGGACTCCGGCCAGCGCTGAAAAGGCGGCGCATCCCAATTCCCGATTCACCGCTCCGGCAGCGCAGTGTCCGTCAATCTCGCCGCATTGGGAAGATCCGCAGGGCGTACCGATCTCCGCAATCTTGTTTGGGGGACGACGTGGGCATGTAACGCCGCTCGTTGTGCAGTCGCGGAATTGGAATGACGGGGTGTTGAAGGGCGCGGCGACGGCAAGCGAAACGACGGCGGCAGCGACGGGAGACGTCGGCGTTTTGCGGCATGATCCGATGGCCATGCTGCCGTTTTGCGGTTACCATATGGGCGATTATTTCGCGCATTGGGTGGCGATGGGCAAGCGTTCCGCGAACTTGCCGAAGATGTTCACCGTGAATTGGTTTCGCGTGGATGAGAACGGCAAATTCATGTGGCCGGGATACGGCGACAACGTGCGCGTGCTGCAGTGGATCGTGGATCGCTGCCGGGGCAGGGGAGAGGCGCAGGAGACCGCCATCGGCTGGCTGCCGACGCCGACCGCCCTCAATCTCGACGGCCTGAAACTCGCGCCGGGCGCGCTGGAGAAATTGCTGTC
>CAYJKM010000043.1:0-9718 GCA_964370805.1 uncultured Alphaproteobacteria bacterium
GCAACGAATATATTGACTACATTGGCAGTTGGGGGCCGATGATCCTCGGCCACGGCCACCCCGCCGTGGTCGAAGCGCTGGAGCAGGCTGTGCGTCACGGGACTAGCTATGGAGCACCTTCGCCCGCGGAGGTGCTGTTGGCGGAAGAGATTATTCGCCGCGTCCCCTCTGTCGCAAAGCTGCGCTTCGTCAATTCGGGGACGGAGGCGACGATGAGTGCCATCCGCCTTGCACGCGCCGCGACAAGACGCAACGTGATTATCAAGTTTGCGGGCTGTTATCACGGCCACG
Organism: uncultured Alphaproteobacteria bacterium; assembly: GCA_964370805.1. GTDB lineage: Bacteria > Electryoneota > RPQS01 > RPQS01 > RPQS01 > CAYJKM01. The sequence goes on from CAYJKM010000043.1 coordinate 292, forward strand.
CGGACAGTTTTCTGATTCAGGCCGGATCGGGCGCGTTGACGCTTGGATTGCCCGACAGTCCCGGCGTGACTCCGGGAGCCGCGCAAGATACACGAGTAGCATGTTACAACGATTTGACTTCCGTCGAGGCGCTCTTTAAGGCAGAACCCGAGCAGGTTGCGGCGGTCATCGTCGAACCGGTCGCGGGCAACATGGGTGTGGTTCCTCCCGTTGATGGATTCCTGGACGGCTTGCGCGCGCTATGCGACAAGTTTGGCGCCCTGCTGATCTTCGACGAAGTGATGACAGGCTTCCGCGTGCACCCGGCCGGAGCGCAAGGTCTGTATGACGTACGACCTGATCTTTCCACATTTGGCAAAGTCATCGGCGGCGGTCTGCCCGTCGGAGCGTACGGCGGCCGTTCCGATTTGATGTCCATGGTTGCTCCGGAAGGGCCGGTTTACCAAGCCGGAACACTTTCCGGCAATCCGCTCGCCATGACCGCCGGACTGGCGACGCTGAAAGCGTTGACGGTTCAAGCGTACACGGCGCTTGAATGCTCCTCAGCGATTCTGGCGAGTGAACTCCGCAAGGTTTGTCGTGAAGCAGGGGTCCCGGCTATCGTGCGCCGTGTCGGTTCGATGCTCACGCTCTTCTTCACCACTCACAGCGTAAACAGCCTTGAAGACGCAGCCGGCTGTGATCACAAGAAATTCGCGGAGTTCTTTGGCCGCATGTTGGAGCAGGGAGTACATCTGCCCCCGAGCGGCTACGAAGCCTGGTTTGTTTCGCTCGCCCATGACAACTCAGTCATTGAGCGTACCATCACGGCAGCCCGCAACGCACTCAAGTAATACGTTCACCGGTTAGCTTCCATTTTTCAATTCCTGATTTGAACACCCCTGTCCTCCATCACTTGCGCAAGACCTTGCCGCTGCGCCGCCATTTCGTGATCTTTCTGGTGATGACGGCGTTTGCGCTCGCGCAGCTGGGATGGTGGATCTACTTTCAAGTGCGCGAAGGACGGCGCGTGCAGCATATCCAGCGCGAAATTTGGGCTGAGGAGCTCGAATTGGCGCGCCAGCATCGCACCGGCTTTGCCTTCGATTCCCGGCAATTCGATCTTTGGCTGGACAATGCCTTTCCGGATTTGGAGATTGCGCCGGGAACCGGCGAACTGCGCGTAAGCGAGTTGGCGCTGAAACATCTTGACTCTGAAGCCGGCCAGCGCGTGCGCATGTTCATTGCCGAGGGCGTATTCTTCAGTTTCTTGCTGCTTGTCAGCGTGCTTTACATGTACCGCACGCTGCAAACGGAGATTGCCGTCGAGCAACGGCAATCCGTCTTCATTTCAGCTACGTCGCATGAGCTGAAAACGCCGATCACATCACTGCGGCTTTATCTGGACACTCTGATTGAGCGCGACCTGAGACCGGAGCAGCGCCAGGAAATCCTGAACACGATGCGACAGGACGTCAGCCGCTTGAACGACTTGATCGAGAGCCTGCTGCATGCGCAGGCCATGATGAAAAGCCGTGCCGGAAAAGCGCTGATGGCGACTGATCTGAGCGATGAGGCCCGGATAGCCATCGAAGAAGTGCGGAGCCGGTTCGCGTCCGGCAAGTACAATCTGAATGTGGATCTCGATTACGGCCTCATGGCCATGTCCGACCCGGAACGCTGGCAGCTCATCATTAAGAACTTGCTCGACAATGCTCACAAATATTCGCCCCAGGGCGGCGCTGTGGATGTGTTTTTGACTCGCGTGGCAGGGACGGCCCGGCTGGTGGTCTCGGATCAAGGCGTTGGATTTCCGCCCGAGGAGGCGGAACGGATTTTTGAGCGCTTTTATCGCCTCGGCAGCGAGGACACACGCCAAACTCATGGCACCGGTCTGGGGCTGTTTCTGGTGCGCGAAATCAGCGAGTCATTCGGCGGCCGCGCCTATGCGGCAAGTCTTGGCCTTGGGAAGGGCGCGACGTTCACCGTAGAAATTCCGCTGCTCAAGGAGCAACCCGGTGTCTGAGCGGATCCTCATCGTCGAAGACGAAGAGCATATTGCCAAAGGGCTCAAGCTCAATCTTGAAGCCGAGAGTTTCGCGACAGCGATCGTCGCCAATGGCAAGCAAGCCATTGAAGAGATTCTGAGCAATCCTCCCGATCTGGTACTGCTCGACGTGATGCTCCCCGGCGCGAGTGGTTTTGAAGTCTGCGACACGGTTCGCGGCCGGGGCAGCAGAGTTCCGATACTGTTCCTGACGGCCCGCGGCTCTGAAGATGATCGCATTCGCGGCCTGGAGCTCGGCGGCGACGACTATCTGACCAAGCCGTTCAGCGTCCGCGAATTGTTGCAGCGCATTCGCGCAATCCTGCGGCGCGAAGAATGGTACCGGAAATCTCCCGCGCCCGGAAGCGAGTACAGCTTTGATGGCAACCACGTGGACTTCGCCGCCTACAAAGCTTGGACGCACTCGGGTGAAGTCACGCTCACGCAAAAGGAGTGCATGCTGTTGAAGCTGCTTGTCGAGCACGAAGGCAAGGTCGTGGATCGTGACACCATCCTGGACCAAGTCTGGGGTTACGACCGTTACCCGTCCACGCGAACGATTGACAATCTGGTGCTTCATCTGCGGAAATACTTCGAAGATGATCCGAAAAAGCCCCGCCATCTGCACTCGATTTATGGAGCGGGATACAGATTCACGCGTGAACCGTCCGAATGAAAGTTGCAGTTTTGGGTCATATTCGGGACAAGTGAGTGCAAATTCTCGTCTGAAGATGCGGAACTCTCAATGCGGCGACGCTGAGAGTTAAATCGTCGCCTCTTGGTCTGATTCTTGGTCTCCTTTTATCTGTTTGTTTGTTAGCATTTTCACAACTAAGGGCCGCCGATTGTTTTTCTTTCTATCCTATTGCATTAACTACTATAAGATATTAGATTAGTGAATCCAGATGGCCAGAAAGACGGCCGACGGATTGTGCGCAATTCGATGTTATCACACATAAGAAAAATTGTCCGGAAACGAGCCCTTGAAGAGCCGCTTTCGGACTTCAGACTGTTACCCTCTGTGACCGCAAAAAGGCCAACGGCGACGTGTGGCCTTTTTGTATGCATAAATCTGTGGAGCGATTGAGGCAGATTCTCTCATGTCAATTCCTGCTGGACATATGGTGACTACGATCTCGACGAACGGCGAATACAAGCTCGTAGTCAATGAAGTTTGGTGTAAGGGCTGCCGGATCTGCGTCGATCTGTGTCCGCAAAAGGTGCTGGACATGGTCGAAGCGCCGGAGCGCTGGGAAGGAACGATTGTCAAGGTGACGAACATGGATGCCTGCAACGGCTGCGGCATTTGCGAAGTCGAGTGCCCGGACTTCGCTATTAGCATCTATGCACCGGACAAGAAGAAGGCAAAGGCGGCCGTCAAATGAAAAAGCACACGGAACGCGCTTTCTGGTCCGGGAACGAGATCATCGCCGAGGCTGCCCTGCATGCGGGCTGCGAGTTTTTCGGCGGCTACCCGATTACGCCGTCGTCGGAAATCGCGGCGTTTCTTTCGCTGCGACTTCCGCAGGTCGGCGGCGCCTTCATTCAAATGGAAGACGAAATCGCCGCGATGGGCGCGGTGATCGGCGCTTCGCTGGGTGGGGTCAAGGCCATGACGGCCACGTCGGGGCCGGGTTTTTCGCTCAAGCAGGAGAACATCGGCTTTGCGATCATGGCGGAAATTCCCTGCGTGATCATCAATGTCCAGCGCGGCGGACCTTCGACCGGTCTGCCTACGGCTCCCGCGCAAGGGGACATTATGCAGGCGCGCTGGGGCACGCACGGCGATCATTCGATAATCGCCCTGACGCCACTCTATCCTAAGGAAGTGTACGAGGAAACCGTGCGCGCGTTTCATCTGAGCGAGCACTACCGCACTCCGGTGATCCTGCTCATCGACGAGATCATTGCGCACACGACGGAGAGTTTTGAAATCCCTCAGGACGCCGAACTGGGGCCGATCAAATCCCGCGAGCAGTATCAGAACGAATCGAACGGTTCGAGCTTCCGTCCCTTCTACGATTTTTATCAAGGCAAGCACATCCACATCACCGGGCTGTCGCACACCGAGGCCGGGTTTCCGACCACGCAGCCAAACGCCGTGCATCGCGGCATCAAGCATCTGGTGGACAAGATCGAATCCCATCAGCCGAAACTTGAGAAGAATGAAGAGTATTTGTTGGCCGATGCCGAGATCGCGGTGATTACCTTCGGTGCTCCCGGGCGCGCCGCCAAGCAGGCCATTAATGAAGCACGCGCCAAGGGCATTAAGGTGGGGATGTTCCGTCCGATCACATTCTGGCCGTTCCCGACAAATACCGTTCGAGATCTCGTGGATCGTGTCAAGGCCGTCGTCGTGCCCGAGATGAACATGGGCATGTTGAGAAGTGAAGTGGAACGGGCGGCGATGCGGCGCGACGTCAAGCTGATCGGCGTCAACATGGTTGGCGGAGTACCGATCGAACCGCAAGAGATTCTGACCGCGATTGAGGAGGCACATCATGGCCTTTGATTATACGAGCTGGCTGCGGCCGGAGATGATGCCTCACATTTGGTGTCCCGGCTGCGGCATCGGGATCGTGGTGAAATCGATGATCCGCGCGATGGAAGCGTGCGGGTGGGATCGCGATTCGACAGCACTGGTTTCCGGCATCGGCTGCACCTCGCGCGCGCCGGGCTACGTGGACATGAACACGCTGCATACCACTCACGGCCGAGCGTTGACGTTTGCCACGGGTTTGAAGCTGGCTCGTCCGGAAAAGAACGTGCTGGTGATTTCCGGCGACGGTGACGCGGCGGCGATCGGCGGCAATCACCTGATCCACTCCTGCCGCCGCAACATAGATATCACGCTGGTCATTGTCAACAACAGCATTTACGGCATGACGGGCGGACAGTACTCGCCGACGTCGCCGATGAATACCAAAGCGGCGACGGCGCCCTACGGGACCATTGATCCGTCCTTCGATCTCTGCCAGCTTTGTATTGCAGCCGGAGCAACGTATGTTGCCCGCGGTCACGTCGGCAACGGCGTGTTCCTTGAGAAGTTGATTCGCGGCGGGCTGCAGCACAAAGGCTTTGCTGTGATCGAGGTCATGTCCAATTGTCACACGCAATTCGGCCGCCGCAATCAACATCCGGATCCGGCAGAGTTTGTTCAGCACATTGCTGCGCGAGCCGTGACCGTTGCGAACTTCGAGAAGCTTACACCGGAAGAGCAGGACGGCAAGTTCACGATTGGAGTGTTGCACAAAGTCGCGGACCGGCCGGAGTACGTGGAGCAGTATCAAGCCCTGCAGCAAAAAGCGATGGAACGCGCGCGCGCTGCTGCCAGACGCGTGGCGGAAGCAGACACGATGAAAGCCAAGGATGAGACTTTGGGAGCGAGCGGCAATGAGAACTGAAATTCGTTTCGCCGGCGTCGGCGGGCAAGGCAATATTCTGGCCGGGGAATGGGTCGCGCTGGCGGCGCACACGATGGGCATGCACGCCGTGCAGAGTCCTACGTACACGGCGCAGGTACGCGGCGGCCCCACCAGCGTCGATATCCTTGTGGATAAGAGTGAGATTGTCTATCCGCGCCTGACCGAGATTGACTTCTTCCTCTGTCTGGCGCAGAATGCGTGGGATGTCTTTGCCAAGCAGCTCAAACCCAACGGGCTGATCGTCATCGATCCGAATCAAGTTCGGCGCATCACGCCCGGCCCGCAGCAGATCTTCCGCATCCCGATTATCCAGATCACCAAGCAGACGGTCGGCAAGATGGTCTATACGAGCGCCGTTTCGCTGGGCATCTTCAGCCGCTTGCTGCCCGTGATTCCCAAGCAAATGATGATCAGCACGATCGAAGCCAATGCGCCGTCGGGCACGGTCGAGAATAATCTGAATGCGTTCAACGCCGGCTGGAATGCCGTCGAGAACATTCAACCCGAGTCGCGCGAAGAGATTTCACGGCTACTCGCCGAGGCGGTATAACTTGTCTTATCGTATTCACTCTTATCGTCAGCTTGCGCACTTGATCCACGAGTTCTGGGTCGAAGCGCCGCTGGTCGCGCGAAAGCATAAAGCCGGACAGTTCGTCATTGTCCGTATGAACGAGCATGGCGAACGCATTCCTCTCACGGTCGTACAGACCAAGCCGGACGACGGCATCATTCGCTTAATCGTGCAAGAGGCAGGCAAGTCCACGATCGAGATGGCACGTCTCCGCGAGGGTGACACGTTCCTCGACGTGGCCGGACCGCTGGGCATGGCCACGCACATTGAGAAATGGGGCAATCTCGTCGTCCTCGCGGGAGGAGTCGGCGGTGCGCCGCTGCTGCCGATCACCAAGGCGGCGAAACTCGCGGGGAATCACGTGTGTGCGATCATCGGCGCACGCTCCAAAAACCTGATGATCCTCGAAGATGAGTTCCGCGAGGTTGCCGATGAAGTTCGCATTTGCACTGACGACGGCTCCTATGGCCGCAAGGGTCTCGTCACGGACGTGCTGCGCGCCTGGGCGGATCAGGGGATGGTGTTCGACAAGGCCATCCTGATCGGCCCTGTTGTGATGATGCAAGCCGCTGCAAAAGTGACTGAGGATCTCGATATTCCCGCGCTTGCGTCCCTGAATCCGATCATGGTGGATGGAACGGGCATGTGCGGCGCGTGTCGCGTGACGGTGCATGGGGAAACCAAGTTTGCCTGTGTGGACGGCCCCGAATTCGACGCGCATGGCGTGGACTTCCCCGAATTAATCTTGCGCAACCGTGCCTATCGTGCACAGGAAGCGGAGGCGGTCGAGCGTTACAAAGCTCACGAATGCAAAAGCCGAGCGATAACTGGCGCTGATCACCTGGCTAAGTCCCGATGACTCATCGGAGGCCACAGTAGAAGTTAGTGAAATAACCGGAGGGCGCGATGGATCCGCAACTGGTTGCCGCACTGATTACAGCGGTATTAGGTATCGTGGCTGCTGTGGTAGGTTACCTTTTTCGTGAATACCGCAATCGAGCTAAGCCGTTCATGTCAGTTCAGGAAGTTCGCGGCGACGCGTCACTTTCGCACCTCGCCGTCGACATTCCAGACCTAACGCGCGAGAAGATATCTAAATCGTTTTATATCCGTGTGCTAGACACCAAGGATAAACTCAGCGAAGTGCAGATCGCTTATAGGAACATTCTGACTGTGAAGGCGCGCGCGCCCGAATTTATCGAGCTAATTGAACGCATCATTTCCGCTTGCGCCGTCAATGACAGTCTCAATACGTCTAACCTCCTTTTTAAGGCACTAGTCAATAAGATCTGGAATTCGTGGTTGGTTGAAATTGTGGAGAGAGGACGCGTGACACCTCCGGAGGGGGATAAGTCACTGCCGGTTCAAATTCTTAGTTACGAATCCCCTGATGAAGAAGGGAGTTACTGGATTGCCTTTCCTAGCTACGCAGTGCCTTTTGGCAGCTCTTTGTCAAGGAAGCCGATATTGCAGAAACGCTGTGCGGAATTCGTGTCCTTGATCGAGAGATTGGACATGACGCGGTTGAAAGCGTTTTTTGAACAGGTTCGCTTGGAAATCGTTACTCTATTAGAAGTGGCTAATACAGTTGAAGAGTCCATAAATGCCCTGTTATGGAACAATGCGCACTGGAAAGTTGATGTATACATCGCAAATCTTGGTAAGAATCCGTTTCTCATTGATCCCACCGGGCATTTGAACATTTATGACGACTCCGGTGCCAAGCACAACGAGTCATGTTACGTTGTACTTACTCATAAGAGACCGGATGGTACGGTGACATACGAACGGGTAACGAGTCCCACTATCATTGGACCAGAATCGTACCGTGAACTGAGTTTCGTTACAAACAAGCCGCAACAGTCCATGGAGCGTGGTAAAGCAATTCGCGACGCCTTCAATCGGCATAAGGCAAAGTGTCAAGTGTCATTCCAGATTCAGAAGCCAGGCATGGCACGAACGAAGACTCTGATGACGCCTTTAACCGAGTTTGTGCAGCTTGCAGAAGATGAGCAATAATCCTTGAATCAAATGCTTGGCGGCCATGTTGGAAGCATGTTGCTTCACAGGGCTGGGGTGAGTATCCCCAATATACTTTCTTTTCAAATCTTCTCTAATCCTTTTGCATAACATGTCTGACGTACCGGTTAACAAGAAACTACACCCACCGCGCATCCAGATGAAGGAGCAGCCGCCGGAGGCGCGTGTCCAGAATTTCACCGAAGTTCCCTACGGCTATTCCGTTGAGGATGCGGTTGCCGAAGCCTCGCGCTGCCTGGACTGCAAGAAACCGAAGTGCGTCAAAGCCTGCCCGGTAAACATCAATATTCCGGGCTTTCTGATGCAGATCCGGCAGGGCAATTTCGAGGAAGCCGCACGAATTCTGAAAGACGCCAATTCGCTCCCTGCCGTATGCGGCCGGGTGTGTCCGCAGGAAGAGCAGTGCGAGTCGCAGTGCATTGAAGGCATCAAGCACGATCCGATAGCGATTGGCAACCTTGAGCGCTTCGTCGCGGATTGGGAACGCGAGAACGACAAAGTGTCTATTCCCGAGATTGCGCCGCCAACCGGGTTCAAAGTTGCGGTGGTTGGGTCTGGTCCAGCGGGACTCACAGTCGCCGGCGATCTGGTGAAACTCGGCCACGATGTGACCATTTTTGAAGCGCTGCATGCTCCTGCGGGCGTGTTAGTTTATGGCATTCCCGAATTTCGGTTGCCTAAGTTGATCGTCAAAGCCGAAGTGGATTACATCCGCAGGCTCGGTGTAAAGTTCATCATGGATACGGTGATCGGTGTTTCGATCACATTGGACGAACTCTTCAACGAGTTTGGCTTTCATGCCGTGTTCATCGGCACCGGTGCCGGTTTGCCCAAGTTCATGAATATCCCCGGTGAGAATTATGTCGGCGTGCTCAGCGCCAACGAATACTTGACGCGCGCGAACCTGATGGGCGCCTACAACTTTCCGAATTTCGATACGCCGATTCGTCCCAGCCGGCACACGGTCGTGGTCGGCGGCGGCAATACCGCCATGGACAGTGCGCGTACGGCTCTGCGCATGATGAAATGCAAAGTGAGTCTGGTCTATCGCCGCTCGATGCAGGAACTGCCCGCACGGCGCGAGGAGATTCATCACGCGGAGGCCGAAGGCATTAACATGCAGCTCCTCACAAACCCGGTCGCGATTTTGGGCAACGAGAACTCGGAAGTGATCGGGATTCGCTGCCAGAGGATGGAGCTGGGCGAACCGGACGCGTCAGGCCGCCGCAGGCCCGTTGCCGTCAAGGGCAGCGAATTTGACATGGAATGCGACACGGTTATCATGGCGATTGGCAACGATCCGAATCCGGTCTTCATTCGCGCCACTCCCGGGATTGAAGTGACCAAGTGGGGAACGATTGTGGC
>CAYJKM010000043.1:9728-15504 GCA_964370805.1 uncultured Alphaproteobacteria bacterium
ATTGTGGCCGATCCGGACACCGGCGCCACGTCGCGAGTGGGCGTCTTTGCCGGCGGGGATATTGTCAGCGGCGCCGCCACCGTGATTAATGCCATGGGCGCGGGCAAAAAGGCCGCCGCCGCCATGCATCAGTACTTGTTAAGTCTTGGCAACGGCACGACGCCCTCATGAACGATTCCCTGCAACAATTCGTCAACATCGTACCGTACGCCATGGGCATCGGGACGCTGCTCTTCGGTCTGACGCTGGTCTCCGTCCCGCTGTTGATCGGCCCGCGCGGTCGCGGCGCCAAGCGCGACATGACGTACGAGAGCGGCGAGCCGATCATCGGCGCGGCGTGGATCCAGTTCCACTCCTATTATTATATCTACGCGCTCGTCTTCATGGGCTTCGACGTGGAGACGGCTTTCATCGTTCCCTGCGTCACCGTCCTTCGTTCGATGGACGGCTGGCTGCCCGTGATCGAAGTCGTCGTTTTCCTGATTGTCCTCAGTTTGTCACTGGTTTACGCGCTGCGCAAGCGAGTACTGGAGTGGAAATAGAAAACGCATGAGCGAATCCGATAACACCAACCACAAGGCCCCAGCCGACTTCGAGCCGGACGTGCCGCCGATTGTGCGCTTTCTGCCGCTCACCAAAGCGCTTGATCTGGCGCGCGCGAATTCGCTCTGGCCACTCACGTTTGGCATTGCCTGCTGCGCGATTGAAATGATGGCCGCCTCCGCAAGCCGTTACGACACCGATCGGTTTGGCGCCGGCGTGTTTCGCAACTCGCCGCGTCAGGCCGATCTGATGATCGTTGCCGGCACGGTGAACGCCAAACTCGCCCCGATCATCAAGCGGCTTTACGACCAAATGCCCGCTCCACGCTATGTGATCGCGCTCGGTTCCTGCGCGATCTGCGGCGGACCCTTCGATCAGCAGGAAAACTACGCCGTCGTGACCGGCGTGGACAAGATTATTCCCGTCGATATTTTTGTGCCCGGATGTCCCCCCCGTCCGGAAGCGTTGATCAACGGCATCCTCGAACTTCAGAAACGCATCAAAGCCGGTACGACTCATGCCTCAAGAACCTGACGTCGCCACTGCTTCTCCTGAGCGCGACGTTGCGGCCCCCTTTTCTCTCACGCAGCTTCAACAACTTTTGGCGGCAGACGGTATCACCTCGCTGGAGGAGTGTGATCACTCCAAGACCGGGATTCATCTGTCACTGAATGTGGATGCGGATGATTTGCGTCGTGCCGCCTCGTCGCTTCGCACCGCGGATTTCATGCTGGAATCGGCCTTTGGCGTGGATCGCAATCCGGGACTCGAAGCGATTTATCTGTTTCGCTCGCTCAATTCGCCGACCCGCGTTCGTGCCCGCCTGAAGCTCCAGCCCGGTGAGGTTGAAATCCCCAGCCTGACCTCGGTATATGCGGGAGCGAACTGGCACGAGCGTGAAATGCACGACATGTTCGGACTCGTCTTCCTCGGACATCCGCATCTGCAGCCGCTGCTGCTGCCGCAGTACGCAGACTTCTATCCGCTCCGCAAGGATTTTCACGGCAAACCCGTGCTAGTGTCGAGCGATCAGGAAGACTTCCCCGAGCTTGAGGTGCAGCAGGCGATGTCGATGGGTCAGGCCAGCCCCGAGCGCCGCGATTTCTTCCTCAACATGGGCCCGCAGCATCCGTCCACTCACGGCGTGTTGAGAATTATCCTGCACGTGGAAGGCGAAATGGTGCTGGGGGGCCGCTGTCACCTCGGCTACAGTCATCGCGGAACCGAAAAGGCGGCGGAAAACAAACAGTACGTCCAATTCCTGCCGTACACCGACCGCATGGACTATCTCTCGCCTCTCAACTACAATCTCGGCTACGCCGCGTTGTTAGAGCGGGCGCTACAGATTGAAGTCCCCGAGCGCGCGCTGGCGATTCGCGTGATCATGGCCGAGTTAGGGCGCATTTCCAGCCACTTGGTTTGGCTCGGCACGTTCCTGTTGGATTTGGGCGCGATCACTCCGTTTCTCTATTGCTTCGAGGATCGCGAGGAGATCATGACGGTCTTCGAGAAGATCTGCGGCCAACGGCTCACCACATCTTACATCGTGGTGGGCGGCGTGCGCAACGAAGTGCACGCAGAATTTGTCAATGACGTGAAGACGCTGGTCAAGCACATGCGGTCGCGCCTGCCGGAATTCAAAACGCTCATCACGGAGAATGAAATTTTCGTCCGCCGCACCGTGGAGATCGGGAGGATCACTCACTACATGGTGCGTGACTATGGAATTACCGGCCCAACGGCGCGCGGCGCCGGTGTGGACCTTGATCTGCGCCGCGACGAGCCGGGCCTGAAGGACTACGATGGCTTGCGGTTGGAGATTCCGGTTGACGCCACCGGCGACTGCATGTCACGTTCGATGATTCGCATGAACGAGTTTCGCACGTCGCTCGACCTGATCGAACAGGCCTTGGCGAAACTTGTTGACGGGCCGTCTCGCGCTAAAGTGCCCCGCAATCTGAAAGTTCCTGAAGGCGAATATTACTCTGCCACCGAAGGCCCGCGCGGCCTGCTCGGCTGGTATCTCGTTGCTGACGGATCCATGAAACCGTACCGCCTCAAAGTCCGCGTGCCTTCCTTCTCAAACCTTCAAGTCCTCGAAGATCTGCTGGCTGGACATCGCGTGGCCGACGTGGTTGCCATTCTGGGCAGTCTCGACGTTGTGATTCCGGAGATCGACCGATGACGCCGTTTGAAATCATCCTGCGCATGACCGTGGCATTTGTGGTCGTCATCGGCTTTGTGATGGTGAATGCGCTCTTTCTCGTCTGGCTCGAACGCAAAGTGTCCGCCGGTATTCAGCAGCGCCTCGGGCCGATGGAAGTCGGGCCGTGGGGGCTTTTGCAGACGTTTGCCGACGCGCTCAAGCTGATGGGCAAGGAATTGATCACGCCGACGATGGTCAATAAGGTCGTGTTCCTGATTGCGCCGGTCATTGCCTTCCTCCCCGCCCCGCTCTTGATTGCGGCGATTCCGATTGCGGAAGGCTGGTCAATCAGCGATCTGAACGTCGGCGCCGTTTACGTTCTGGCCATCTCGAACATCACGCTGATCGGCATTTTCATGGCCGGGTGGTCATCAAACAACAAGTACTCGCTTTTGGGCGCGATGCGCGCCGTGGCGCAGAACATCAGTTACGAAATTCCGATGCTGCTGGCACTGATGTGCGTTGTCCTGCTGGCCGGTTCGATGAAGTTCAGCGACATTGTGGCCGCGCAGGCCACATTGCCGTTTATCGTGCTTCAGCCGGTCGCGTTTCTGATCTACTTCGTGTGCAGCGTCGCCGAGTCCAACCGCACGCCGTTTGACATTCCCGAGGCCGAATCAGAACTCGTGGCCGGCTATCACACCGAGTTCACCGGGATGCGTTTTGCGCTCTTCTTTCTCGGGGAATACACGCAGGTCTTTGTTTTGTCGGCCATTGTCACGCTGCTCTTTCTGGGCGGCTGGCAAGGTCCGGTTCTCCCGGGCGTGGTCTGGTTCTTCCTCAAAACCTATCTCGTGATCTTTTTGGTGATGTGGCTGCGCTGGACGTATCCGCGTCTCCGCTCCGATCAACTGATGAACTTTAACTGGAAGTTTCTGCTGCCGGTGGCCATCGTTAATCTCCTGCTGACCACGGTGATCTTCAGAGGCGGAGGTGTCGGATGAAGGAGCGCGGATTTATCGGTGCGGCCTGGAGTCTGATCGCCGGCCTGGGCGTAACCCTCAAGACACTCTTCCGCCCCACCGTCACGATTCAATACCCTCACGTGCCGATTCCGGTGCAACCCGCGTTTCGCGGTCCGGTGGTGCTGATTCAAGACGAGCAAGGCCAGCACAAGTGTGTTGCCTGTCTGGCCTGTCAGAAGATCTGCCCGACCAATGCGATTCCGGTTCTGACCGTGACCAAGAACGAGCAGAACAAGAATGTTCCGGTGGATTTTGTGATTGACGATGCCCTCTGCTGCTACTGTGGCTTGTGCGTCGAGGTCTGTCCAACGACGGCGCTTGAACACAGCTCCGCCTCCGACGTCGTCACGGGTGATCGCTCGCTTCTGCGCCGCACGATTCTAAAGAATCAGCTTTTGACCCCGGACAACGATCCTGTGAAGCGGCTGCTCGCGGAAGGGGGAAAACGGTAAGTCTATGGACACCTTTCTTTATTTAGCCGGAAGTATCGTGGCCATTGGCGGTGCTATCCTCGCCGTCAGCGCGCGACACATCTTCCACGCGGCGCTTGGATTGGCAATTGCGCTTGCCGGTACGGCGGGGCTGTTCGTTCCGCTCAGCGGGGAGTTGATTTCAGTCGTGCAATTGCTCGTCTATCTCGGCGCGGTCGCCATCGCGATCATGTTCACGCTGATGCTGTCGCCGCCTTACTATTTGAAACGCCCCAAGCGCAATCCACTCAAGATTGCGGCGGCAATTGTTGTGGCCGGAATGCTCTGTACACCCCTCCTGCTGGTGATGTTGACGCACGGACCGGAGCAGCCGCCGCCTGCCTCCTTCAATTCGATTCGAGAGATTGGCTTCAAGATGCTGACTGATTTTGTGTTCCCGTTTGAGATCATCTCTCTCGTCCTCACGGTTACCATCATCGGCGCCATCGTGCTGGCGCGTGACCTGCCTCATCATGAGACGGCCACTGCCGACATTGACGCGTCTGACAATTCAGAGGAGCCGCAACTGATCGAGGAGGAATCGCATTGACGCCTTCGTTGACCGGTTATCTGATCGTTTCCCTGATCATGTTCGGCTGTGGGATCTTCGGCCTGATTGAACGCCGGAATCTGGTGGGGCTCTTGATTTCGATCGAGCTGTTGTTGAATGCCGCCAGCATCAACTTCATGGCGTTCAATCATTATTTGGCGCCGGGCACGGTTGTCGGCCAGATCATGACTCTGTTTGTGATCGGACTGGCCGCTGCTGAGGCCACGCTCTTTCTGGGGATCGTGTTTGCCGTTTACCGGCACTACCGCTCCATCAACGTTGAAAAAGTCCACCACCTGCGCGGCTAAAGCAAATATGGAACTATTCAAGAGCTCCACCCTCGCCACTTCCCCCGCACCCGGGGGGAGGATTAAGGATGGGGGCCACCGTAAATGAACTACGTCAATCTCGCCATCGCTACGGTGCTTGCGCCGGGCTTGGCCTTTGCCGCGATCTTCTTGTTCTTCCTGAAGAGCCGCCAGATTGCGCGCTGGGTCGCGCTGCTGGGGATTACCGTCAGTGCCGTTGGCGCATCGCTGATGCTCTTCAATGTCACTCGACCTGAGTTCATCGTTGAATGGAACTTCGCATGGCTGATCGGCGGCGCTAACATCTTCCGATTAGGTGTGCTGCTCGACCCCTTGTCGCTGATCATGCTGTGGGTCGTGGCGATGATCGGCTGGTTCGTGATTCTCTATTCCTTCTCTTACATGGAAGGGGATTCCGGGCAGCCGCGTTTCTTTGCCTTCATTTCGTTCTTCTGCTTCGCGATGATGGGCTTCACGATTGCCCCCAATCTCTTCCAGTCGTACATCTTCTGGGAATTGGTCGGACTCGGATCGTATCTGCTGATCGGGTTCTGGTATCATTTGCCTTCGGCGGCAACGGCCGCGCGCAAGGCGTTTGTGATGACGCGGTTCGGCGACCTCGGATTCTTCGCCGCCATTTTGATCACATTCTCCGTGCTCGGCAAAGTGAGCTTTACGAGTCTCGCCGACCCGGCCATGGCGTCCGGTTGGCTCTCGCCGCTGTGGGGCGGCGA